>JBAXFS010000132.1:0-1500 GCA_037139795.1 Actinomycetes bacterium | reverse complement strand
ACTCATAATTCAGTCGTCGTCGGTTCGAGCCCGACCCGCCCCACTCTTAGTTCTTTAACTCGTTACGTATCTTCCGTCTCGGTACTTTTCTCTGGTTTTTGTGTCACGGTTACAGTCCACTTTAACCAAGTATTTTTACCTTGTAGGGATGTTGGGTCTAAAGCCGGATTTGCATATAGTGCGTTAGTTTTTCCATTGACCGTAGTCTCGGATTTTGCTGGTATATAAATCGTGTACCTAAGGTGGTTGGTGGCACCGGCTTTAGTATTCAAATTACTCATTGCAATGGCACTTGAAACTAAATTCGCAATTGGTACCGTTCTATTTAGAACCGTAGCCGCTCCCGATCCAGTGCTAATCACATCCTGTGCAACAGAGGCACATGTTGCCGAAGCCGTAGATGCTCCAACCGTAAAACTCCAATTAGTAGCGCAGTTTTGCACCCAAACTCTAAGACCATTTTTCGCCGCTGCAGACCCCGTAGTCAAAATTGCATTAACAGATGTCGAAGTAACAACGGCGCCTCCCGAGCCGGCAGATGTGTATGCCGTGATACCCAAGGTTGGGGTGACAAATGCCACAGTCCCCGAATTGGTGTAGTCAACGAAACGGGTTTGAGTATCGAGCGGTTTCATTCCAACAATTGCTGAATCAAATCCAGCCGATAATTTTCCATTGGATGATATTCCAGCTATGAGGTTCAATAGTAGTTTTTGGTGTGTTACTTCATCAGCATTTGACGCTTGAAGAGCAGGCGAGGCAAATAAAGTAAAAGAGAGCAGGCCTGCCAATAGAGGGCCGAGCACATTCATCCAGGTACCTTACTTAAATTGGTTCCCTTTGCTCTGACGCCTCGATTAGAGCAGTCCCCCCTATTTCTTATTCTGCGTTTTGGGCTTCGATTGAGGGTAAATCTCTGAGTAATAGTTCGGAAGTGTAAGGTTTAGCGGTGAGCACACATGGTCAACTAGCCCTCGTCGGCTCGGGTGAATATCTACCCGTCATGGCCGAGTTTGAGGCCTCGCTTTTAAAAAACGGTCCATCTCTTAGATATGTTCAACTACCGACTGCTGCCGGCAAAGAGAGCAAGGAGAGTTTGAATTACTGGGAGCGCATCGGTAAGGAACAAGCTGATCGAATCGGCGCCGAACAGGTTTTTCTTCCCATATATACACGCGAAGATGCAATGCGCTCCGATTACGCCGAACGCATTCATGGAGCAGGGTTAATCTATCTAAGCGGTGGGGATCCACATCATTTAGCAGAGGTTTTAATCGGCACAACCGTCTGGGATGCAATAGTTAGTAGTTGGCAATCGGGTTCATCCCTTGCCGGATGCAGTGCCGGTGCAATGGCCTTTGGCCCAGATGTTCCACACTTTCGAAAACTAAAAGAGATAGGGGGCGTTGGTTTGGGATTGCTTCCGCATCTGCGAGTAATTCCCCACTACAACAAATTCTTTAAGTGGATTCCAGATAGCGCTGCGCAATTATTTTTGAA
>JBAXFS010000131.1:0-1605 GCA_037139795.1 Actinomycetes bacterium | reverse complement strand
CCCTCGATTAAATGCTTTGAAACCTCGCCACACAAAATTGTGCATGACTCAGAAGGTTCAAGGGCGATAACTTTGCAGTTCGGATTTGCCGCTTTGAATGCTTGGCCCACGCCGACTATTGTTCCGCCAGTTCCAACGCCACCAATAACTAAATCTGGCATCACCGGCATTTGATCCAAAATCTCTTTGCCTAGCCACTCACGATTTTCTTGAACATTCCACTCATTATCAAACTGTTGTGGCGCAAAGAAACCTGGCAACGCACCGCGACGACGTGCCTCTTCCAAAGCATCGTTGACATGGAAATCACCCATAGTATGAACTTCGGCGCCAAAGGCTTCGGAGATTGCCGTGCGCTCTGGGCTCATGCCATCGGGCATAATTACTAACATTTTGTAACCCTTAACTGCTGCAACCATACTCATTGCATTTCCAGTATTTCCGCTACTCGCTTCAACAATAGTGTCGCCGGGTTTAATTAAACCTTCAGCCTCTGCGCGTTCAATCATGTACTTAGCAATGCGCGCTTTAATTGAACCCGATGGATTCATAAACTCCATCTTTACCCAAATACCTTCGATGTTAATTAATGGCGTATTGCCGATTGCATCCAAAATAGTTTTCATTATGTGCCTCTCACCATGTGGAACGCGAAGTTTTGAGTTAGGCGACGATATTAACGATTTTTGGAGCGCGTGTGATGATTTTAATAATTGTGACACCTTTGAGCGCATCTACGACTGCCGGTAAGGCTAAAGCTGCAGCCTCAAGCTCAGCATCGCTAATGGTTGGTGGCACATCGAGGCGCTCTTTAATCTTTCCATTGATCTGAACAACGGCTGTAATCGCATCTGCAACAAGTAACTTTGAATCAACTAATGGCCAGCCAGCAAGGGCTACACAAGGTGCGTGGCCTAAACGCTCCCACATCTCTTCGGCAGTAAAAGGCGCAACTAGCGACAACATAATTGCAATAGCCTCGACGGCCTCTCGTACTGCAGGATCACTTGCTCCGCAACCAGTATCAATAGCTTTACGCGTTGCATTAACTAACTCCATGACTCGAGCAATGGCAACGTTAAAGCGAAGTGACTCCACGGCGAAATCGGCATCGTGCAAAGCTTTATGCGTCGCTTTTCGAAGTCCAATGTCACCGCTTGTAAAATCAACACCAGGTGCACTTGTTACGTCGCCTGATAAACGCCAAGCCCTGGATAAAAACTTAACCGAGCCAGATGGGGAAACATCTGACCAATCAACGTCATCTTCAGGAGGTCCGGCAAAGACCATCGATAAACGGATTGCATCGACACCATGATGTTCAAGTTCATCGGATAATCGAACTAAATTGCCACGACTCTTCGACATTGCAGAGCCATCCATAACGACCATGCCTTGATTGAGTAGGCGCGAGAAAGGTTCATTGAAATCCAGCATGCCCATATCGTTTAAAACTTTAGTAAAGAAGCGACTATATAAAAGGTGCAAGATTGCATGAGTCACGCCACCGACATATTGATCAACGGGCAACCACGTTTCAATATCCTTCTTAGAAAAAGCCTCGTCATGATTTGTCGACGATGGATAGCGCAAGTAATACCAGGA
>JBAXFS010000130.1:0-1647 GCA_037139795.1 Actinomycetes bacterium | reverse complement strand
AGTATTGGCCTGCTGCTTGAATTTACTGCCCCCATTTGGATTCTTCTGTGGCTGCGATATGTGTTGAAAAAGCATGTGTCCAAGCAAATGTGGTTGTCTATCGCGTTAGCTTTCGGCGGCATGCTCTGTATTGCACAGGTTTGGAAAGGTCAGACCCTTGACCCAATCGGAGTGATTGCCGCGCTCTTAGATGCAATTGCGCTAGCTGCATATTTTCTGCTCGGCGAAAAACTCTCTCGTACTCGCGATGCCGAGTCACTGTCAGCATTTGGTTTTGGAATTGCAACGCTTGGACTTTTAATCGTGCTGCCAATCTGGAATTTTCCGGTAGAGATATTTACTCAATCCATTAATCTACAAGGAAGATTTGCCGCTTATAGCGCGCCAGGGTGGGTACTGATTGCCTGGGTGGTCACCATGGGAACGATTGCCCCGTATATTCTCGTTGTTAAAGGAATTAAATTACTCTCTGCATCAACAAGCAGTGTGATTGGAATGGCAGAGCCAGTATTCGCCGGAATTTTTGCGTGGTGGTGGCTTTATGAGCGATGGAACTTCCTGCAATTAGTTGGCGCCGTTGTTGTCGTCACTGGAATTTTTCTTGCCGATCGCGCTCGTACAGCAGCTCATTAAGTTTATTTAAGCTCCGAAACCATTATCTTCAGGTACTGCCGCTTCGCGTGCTTGTGTCCAGTCTGTTCCAGCACCAGGGTTCTGCGGCATGTCGTAGAAACGTGCATAGTGAAGTTGAGCAGAAACGGTAATCGTGCGCGTTGGTCCGTTACGGTGTTTAGCGACAATTAGATCGGCTTCACCTGTACGGTTTTGTTGATCGTACATATCATCGCGGTGAAGCAAGATAACAACGTCAGCATCCTGCTCGATAGAGCCTGATTCACGCAAATCAGAGAGCATAGGTTTTTTATCGGTGCGCTGCTCTGGACCACGATTGAGCTGTGAGATCGCGATAACTGGAATATCTAACTCTTTAGCCATTAACTTCAAGTGACGCGAGAACTCAGACACCTCTTGCTGGCGGTTTTCAACTTTCTTACCCGAAGACATGAGCTGTAAGTAGTCAATAACAATGAGTTTGAGGTTGTGGCGCTGCTTTAAGCGGCGGGCTTTAGCTCGAATCTCCATCATGGAAAGGTTAGGTGAGTCATCAATAAATAACGGAGCCTCAGAGATTTCACCCATGCGACGGGCAAGGCGTGACCATTCATCATCAGATAACGTACCTGCGCGAATATTATTTAAGCCAACACGTGCTTCGGCCGAGAGCATACGCATTGTAATTTCCGACTTCGACATTTCAAGTGAAAAAATAACCGATGTTAAGCCGTTAGCAATTGATGCATGCCGAGCGATATCTAAACCAAGTGTTGACTTACCCATTGCTGGACGGGCGGCCAAAATAATCATGTTACCTGGATGGAAGCCATGAGTAAGTGCATCGAGATCTTTAAAGCCAGTCTTAACGCCTTCAACGCCGATGCCTTTAGAGATCGCTTCAATCTCATCGAGGGCTTGTGGCAATAACGTCGATAGCTGAACGTAGTCTTCAGATGATCGGCGCTCAGTAACTGCATAGACTTCGGCCTGTGCTTGATCGACCATGTCATCGACTTCACCTTCGGATGTATA
>JBAXFS010000129.1:0-1651 GCA_037139795.1 Actinomycetes bacterium | reverse complement strand
TATGAGGGATTCCTGAAGTAATGCGTTTGGTCCTGGTAGGTCCACCAGGTGCTGGTAAGGGAACACAAGCTCAATTCCTAGCCGCGCACTATTCAATTCCACATATTTCAACTGGCGATATTTTCCGTGCAAATTTAAAGGCCGGAACTCCCCTTGGCGTTCAAGCCCAAAGCTTTATGGATCGCGGTGAATTAGTCGCAGACTCTGTTACAAATGACATGGTGAAGGATCGTTTAACTCACGATGATGTTGCCAATGGATTCTTGCTCGATGGTTTCCCGCGCAATGTTTTACAGGCAGAAGTCCTGCGCGCAATTTTAGCTGAGAAGGCGACGCCGCTTACTGCCGTGCTTGAACTATCTATCGACAACGCAGAGATTATTGGACGTCTTTCTAGTCGTCGTACCTGCAAGGATTGTTTTCAGCCATCAGTTGGCGTAGATAAATGTCCAAACTGCGGTGGAGATGTTTATCAACGCGAAGACGACAAAGCCGAAGTTATCGCAAGGCGCCTAGAAGTCTATGAAGAACAAACTGCGCCAATCATTTCTTTCTATCGCAGCGAAGGTTTATTGATAACCGTTGGCGCAACTGGAAACGTTGAAGAGATTACCGAACGCGCTATCTCAGCTCTTAGCCGCGTTTCATAAGGGAATTGAGTGCATGGCAATTCAAATAAAAACCCTTGAACAGTTAAAGTTAATGCGTCGTGCTGGTTTAGTAGTTGGACAGACTCTTGAATTATTGAAAGCATCAATTAAGCCAGGTATGACGACAGATGCGCTTAATGTAATTGCTGCAGCAAGTATCAAGCGCGCGGGAGCCACACCTAATTTCTTGAATTATCACGGTTTCCCAGCTGTTATCTGCGTTTCAGTCAATGATGAAATCGTTCATGGTATTCCTGGCCCCCGAGTTATTAATGAAGGTGATGTTGTATCTATCGATTGCGGTGCAATCATTGATGGTTGGCATGGCGATGCCGCATTCTCAATTGGTGTCGGGAAAGTTGATCCGGAAGATCAAAAGTTGATGGATGTCTGCGAAGAGTCAATGTGGCGCGGAATTGCTGCCGGAAAAAACGGCGCCAAACTAACTGACATCGGTGCTGCAGTTGAGCAGTACACGAATTCACAAGGCAAGTATGGAATTTTGCGCGAATATGGTGGACATGGAATTGGTACTGAGATGCATCAAGAACCACATGTTTTAAACTTTGGTAAAGCCGGACAAGGCCCAGAGATTGTTCCGGGAATGGCTTTAGCAATCGAACCGATGATCACGCGCGGATCAGATCGCACGAAGGTATTAAGTGATGATTGGACTGTTGTCTCAGTTGATAAATCACGGGGTTCGCACTTTGAGCACTCCTATGCAATCTGCCCAGATGGTAAACCCTTTGTTTTAACGGCCATTGATGGGGGCCTTGAAAAGCTCGCCTCCCTCGGGGTCGAAATCTCAAATCAGCTCTAACCCCACGCTTGGCCAAAGTGGCCTGAGTTACACGGATGTAGTTCAAAACCCTCGATTTCCCTTATCAGGGCCCGCCCTCTAAACTACAACTTCGCTTGTTTCACGCTTAAACAGAATTGTGGGTACAGATTGGCTAGCAAAGATGGCGCCATTGAAATGGAAGGCACCGTTTCTGAAG
>JBAXFS010000128.1:0-1688 GCA_037139795.1 Actinomycetes bacterium | reverse complement strand
AAAGAGGGTAGCGTGGCGCGTGGCTAAACCCGTTGTTTTAATTGCCGAAGAGTTAAGCCCAGCAACGTTAGAGGCACTGGGCCCAGATTTTGACGTAGTTAACTGCGATGGGGCTAACCGCGCCGAGTTGTTAGCTGTCCTTACAAAAGGCGTTGACGCTGTATTGATTCGCTCTGCAACTAAAATGGATGCAGAGGCAATTGCTGCGGCCAAGGGCCTAAAAGTTATTGCCCGTGCAGGTGTTGGCTTAGATAATGTTGACATTCCTGCAGCAACGGCCGCCGGAGTTATGGTTGTCAACGCGCCAACTTCTAACATCGTCAGTGCAGCTGAACTTGCAATCTCTTTATTACTCGCATCGGCTAGATTTATTTCACCGGCTCATGCGGCATTGCGAAACGGCAAGTGGGCACGCTCAAAATTTACTGGTGCTGAACTCTTTGAAAAGACGCTTGGTATCGTTGGTTTTGGTCGCATTGGTCAGTTAGTTGCCCAGCGCATGCAGGCCTTTGGCATGGATGTCATTGCCTTCGATCCATATCTACAACCAGCAAGGGCGGCCCAACTCGGAGTCAAGCTCGTAGATCTTGATGAGCTCCTTCGCACCTCAGATTTCATAACGATCCACCTTCCTAAAACTAAAGAGACTGCAAATTTAATCGGGGTTGAAGCACTTAAAAAAGTAAAGCCAGCGGTACGAATTGTTAACGCAGCGCGCGGAGGAGTTCTAGATGAAGCCGCTCTCTACGATGCAATCGTTGAAGGCCGTGTAGCCGGTGCTGGATTGGATGTATTTGCGACTGAACCCTGCACGGACTCGCCCTTGTTTACTTTAGATAATGTCGTTGCAACTCCACATTTAGGTGCATCAACCGATGAGGCACAAGAGCGTGCAGGCATTGCTGTTGCAGTTTCAGTTCGTAAAGCGTTGGCTGGTGAGTTAGTGCCCGATGCCGTTAACGTTAAGGGTGGCGTTATTGCCCAAGAGATTCGACCTTCTCTGCCGCTCGTTGAAAAAATGGCCCAGATTGCAACTGAACTTCTAGGGGAAATGCCCGTACACATGGACATTCAAGTCCGTGGTGAAATTTCAGTGCATGACTCATCGATTCTCGCTATAAGTGCCCTTAAAGGTGCATTAATTGCAGTAGGCGCCGAAGAAGTTACGTATGTCAACGCTCCTGGATTGGCAGCTGAACGCGGAATGACATCTAACGTCACCACCACTGCTGATAGTGCCGAATATCGCTCGATGATTTCTCTGCGCGCAGCAACTGGAAGCGGCAAGTCAATCACCGTTGATGCAACGCTCATGGGAATTAAACAGACGCAAAAGATAATTGGCATTGATAATTTCTCACTCGACCTTGCCCCAACTGCGCATATTCTCTTCTTGCGTTATGTCGATCAACCTGGAGTTATTGGAACAGTTGGGCATACATTGGGTCAAAACAAAATAAATATTGCGGCAATGCAAGTTGCTCGCAGTGCCGCCGGCGGAGAGGCTCTCATGGCTCTTTCTGTTGACTCAGATGTAAGCGATGACCTGTTAGCAACGATAAAGAGAGAGACAGGTGCCGAATCCGTTCGTGCAGTTGTTTTGGTGGATTAAATGAAAACTATCAACTTAGCAGTTATCGCAGGAGACGGAATTGGACCTGAAGTTGTCAATGAGGGCCTGAAAGTTC
>JBAXFS010000127.1:0-1704 GCA_037139795.1 Actinomycetes bacterium | reverse complement strand
ATCGATGTGGCAACTGGTGTGCCCATCGGAATTCCAGTAGCTGAGTTTGAAAAAATAATCGCCCAAAAACCAATCGCACTGTTATTAACTGAGCCAGGGTATTTAGGCACATTGTCAGATCTGCCTGCGCTCATTGAATCTGCACACGCCCATGCAATTCCTGTAATTGTTGATGCAGCATGGGGTGGTCACTTTGGCTTTTCATCTTTAGTTCCTGCGCACTGTTTAAGCTTGGGGGCCGATGCGTTAATAACAAGTACTCATAAGGCTTTGCCTGGTTACAGCGCATCGGCTTTACTGATCGCACAAGGAAAATACTTAAACTTAGATCGCATTGAGCAAAGTTTTGAAACGACCCACACTACGTCGCCTGCCGGAGCACCTCTTGCGTCAATTGATGGCTGCCGAGCGCTTTTACAAACTCGGGGCCAGGAGTTAATTTCACAACTTGTTGCAGATGTCGAAGCTTTTAAAAACAAAGTTCAATCGAACTTTAACCTGCCAATTTTTCTCAATCCAAGTGATTTCCCGGTGGGTAGATTTGATCCAACAAAAATTGTTTTGCGCGCAAATCAATTAGGCGCCTCAGGCGTTGATATTGAAAAAGCACTACGGAGCCAATTCATTCGCGTTGAAATGGCCGATAGCGACACCGTTGTCTTCCTAGCTACGCTTGCCGATTCAAAAGTTGAATTTGATGGGCTTGCCGAGGCGTTAATACCTATCTTAAAAGAAGGGCAAAGCGCCCCTCGGAAAACTGCTACCTCTCTTAGTTGGTCAGTTGTTCCAACCGTTGCGCTATCAATGCGCGATGCTTACTTTGCCGAGACTGAAATGGTGGCAGCGGCGCAGGCGGTGGGGCGCATCTCTGCCGACTTAATCGCACCATATCCTCCTGGGGTTGCCGTGGTCGCCCCCGGTGAATTATTAACTAAAGTTATAGTCGAAGGTCTAGCGGCAACAAAGGCTGCTGGTGTTCGTATCGCCTATGCAACCGATTCGACCCTGGATTCTTATCGAGTAGTTACAAGATAGCATCGGCACTATGTCCCAGATAAATACTTGGCAAGTGCGAGCCCTTGAACTAAGACCACAGTCAAAGTTGTTTATCAACGGAAACTATGTCGATGCAGCATCGGGTTCGACTTTTGATAATTTTTCTCCGAGTGATGGTCGCTTAATTTGTAAAGTTGCATCTGGTGATATTGAAGATATAAATCGCGCAGTTGCATCAAGCAAAAAAGTATTTGATGATGGAATTTGGCGAGACATGAATCCGCGCGATAAGAAAGCGATTATGTTGCGCTGGGCTCAGCTACTCAATGATCACCGAGAAGAGTTGGCCCTGTTAGAGGCAATTGATACTGGGCGTCCAATAAGTGATGCTTTAAGCGTTGATGCACCTAATTCTGCACGGGTAATCCAATGGTATGCCGAAACTATAGATAAGACTTATGACGAAATCGCACCAGCTCCACGAAATGCTTTAGCAATGATTACGCGCGAACCACTTGGCGTCATCGGCGCAGTTGTCCCATGGAACTACCCGATGATGATAACAAGTTGGAAATTAGGCCCAGCGATTGCAATGGGCAATAGCATTGTTGTAAAGCCTGCCGAAAATTCATCACTGTCCGCGCTAAAAATGGCAGAGCTTGCTATTGCAGCTGGATTACCTGCGGGCGTATTTAACGTAGTTCCAGG
>JBAXFS010000126.1:0-1717 GCA_037139795.1 Actinomycetes bacterium | reverse complement strand
AATGCCGATGAGGGAGATAGCGGAACTTTTGCCGATCGCATGTTAATTGAGGGCGATCCATTTACTTTGATCGAAGGAATGACCATTGCCGGTATTGCAGTAGGTGCAACAAAAGGCATTGTTTACTTACGCTCTGAATACCCTTATGCAATTGCAACTTTGCAAAAAGCAATTGATAGTGCACGCGTAAATAATTGGCTGGGTGCATCAGTTCTCGGCTCGGCGCATTCCTTTGATATCCAGATTCGAGTTGGTGCAGGCTCCTATGTGTGTGGTGAAGAAACTGCGATGCTAGAGAGCATTGAGGGCAAACGTGGAGTAGTACGTGCTAAGCCACCGTTGCCTGCAGTTGAAGGCCTCTTTGGTCAACCAACAGTAATCAACAACGTCCTTACCCTTTCAACGGTTCCGATGATTCTGGCCGACGGCGCAGCTGCTTATAAAGCCCGTGGAGTTGGACGCTCCCTTGGCACACAAGTATTTCAATTAGCTGGCAATATCGCTCGTGGTGGAATCGTTGAAACCGCTTTTGGAATCCCACTCAAAGAGTTAATTAATACCTACGGCGACGGCACACTAACTAAGCGCCCAGTGCGCGCAGTTCAAATCGGCGGCCCACTCGGTGCATATTTTTCCACCGAGCAGTTTGAGACATCGATGGATTACGAGTCCCTTATTGCCGCCGGTGGAATGCTAGGTCACGGTGGCATCGTTGTATTTGATGACACGGTGGATTTAGCGGTCCAAGCTAAATTTGCCATGGAGTTTTGTGCAATTGAATCTTGCGGCAAATGTACGCCCTGCCGTATCGGTTCAACTCGCGGGGCTGAGACTATTGATTTAATTATCAAGGGCGTAAGGATCGATGAGAATAAGAAGCTTTTACTAGACCTATGTGAGGTTATGACCGATGGCTCCCTGTGCGCCATGGGCGGTTTGACTCCATTGCCAGTAAAGAGTGCGATGATTAACTTCCCATCAGATTTTAATGGAGTGCAAAAATGACAATGATATTTGAGTCAGATTTTGGCACTCCCGCGAGCAATAAAACCGAGCAAGTAAACCTCGAAATCGACGGCCGCACGATAACAGTGCCCGCCGATACATCGATCATGCGCGCTGCATTAGAAGCCGGTATTGATATTCCTAAACTATGTTCAACCGATAGCTTGAAAGCCTTTGGCTCATGCCGCTTGTGCGTTATTCAAGTTGATGGACGTAACGGCACACCATCATCGTGTACAACACCAGTTGCAGAGGGCATGAAGGTTTCAACGCAATCAGAGAAGTTAGATCGCATTCGCAAAGGCGTTATGGAGTTATATCTCTCGGATCACCCGGCCGATTGTGCAACGGGGGATGAGTGCGAGGTTCACGGCGTTGCTAAAAAGATTGGCATAACAACATCGAGGTACGCCAGCGTAGATACGCATTTAGATTTAAAGAAAGACGAGAGCAATCCGTACTTTACTTTTGATTCAACCGAGTGCATTGTCTGTAATCGCTGCGTCCGTGCTTGCGATGAAGTTCAAGGTACTTTTGCGCTAACCATTGAGAACCGTGGCTTTGAGGCACGAGTTTCATCCTCTGGTACCTCTTTTATTGAGAGTGAATGTGTATCGTGCGGAGCATGTGTCCAGGCATGTCCAACTGGGGCGTTAACTGAAAAGACCTTGCTAACAATTGGCGCACCAACATCCTCGGTCATTACAACATG
>JBAXFS010000125.1:0-2043 GCA_037139795.1 Actinomycetes bacterium | reverse complement strand
ATGGTAGAACTCCAGTCTTTAATAGCGAGGGAAAAGTCATAGGCATGGTTTCGGCTGGTTTTCTTACGAAGACTTTTGCTGACGAAGTCAGCTCACTACGAAACTCTTTCATCTATTTGGGCTTTGGAATCATTTTTCTTGGCTTCATCATCGCAGAAATACTTGCGCGCAAATTAAGAAACCGACGAATTGAAAATGAACTAGAAGAAACAAAGATAAAGTACCAAGAGCGCGATGCGATGCTGCATGCGATCAAAGAGGGGGTTATTACTCTCACAACTGATCGAAAGATTATTCTCATTAATGATGAGGCGATGCGTTTGTTAGATCTCAAAAAATCCGTAGTTGGGCAGGCGATTGATGCCGTTCTCCCACAGGGTCGTTTATTGGATCTCCTCGAAGGTGAGACCCCTCAAGGCGATGATGAAATTGTATTGAATGAAAACTTTTCACTTCGTATTAGTGCCAGACCTGTAAAACAATTTGGCAGAAATATCGGCTCAGTTATTACTCTCCGAGATCGCACTGAACACATAGGCCTACTGCGCGAATTAGATAGTGTTACAAATCTGACCAATGCACTTCGCGCCCAACAGCATGAATATGCCAATCGAATTCATACGATCACCGGATTAGTCGAACTCGGCCGCGTGGATGAGGCTAAAGAGTATCTAGGCGAAATAGCGACTGTGGATGCTGACTTGGCAGAGAAGCTCAACGATAAAATTGCCAATCAAACAGTTACCGCGCTTCTCTTGGCCAAAGTTGCAATTGCACGTGAAAAAGGCGTTAAGTTGGTGATTGATCCTAAGTCTTCATTAGATGACATCAGCCTTGACCTCAACGCCCAAATCACAGTCATCGGAAACCTTATCGATAACGCTCTAGATTCAGTTGCAGGTAAACCAGGTGCATTAGTTTCACTCACGATCGAAACAAGTCATAGTAAAACTAAGATCATTACTGTTCGTGACAATGGCAGTGGATTACCTGAACCTCGCCCAGACATTGTCTTCGAAGATGGTTTTTCTACAAAAATGGTTGGAAAATCTTCGCACCGCGGGCTTGGTTTAGCAATTGTTTCGAGGTTAGTAAAGCAAGCAGGTGGAAGCATCACGTGTTATAACAATCAGGGGGCAGTTTTCATCGTAGATATTCCGGTAAAAATATGATCAGAACGCTAATTATTGAAGATGACTTTCGTGTCGCCGAGATTAACTCAGCCTACATCCAAATGGTCGATGGCTATGAGGTCATTGGCGTAGCTCCAACGGCTGCTCTTGGATATCAACTGGTCATTGACGAAGAACCCGACCTGGTTCTTCTAGATCTATATCTTCCGGATGAACATGGACTCGAACTTTTTGCTAGGTTGCAACAATTGCCGCGTGGAACAAAGCCGGATGTATTTGTAATAACGGCTGCTCGCGACTCTCAGAACCTTAAAGATGCAATACAACTCGGGGCCGCAGCTTACATAGTGAAGCCTTTTAATGGCCAAGAGCTCATTGAGAGATTACGAAAGTATAAGACCGCTCATGCGCGCCTGAATGCTGACGGTGAAATCTCACAGGCCGAAGTTGATGCAACAGTTGCGCTGATGCGAGGCGGCAAAGTTGAAGATGAAATCGAAAGAACGTCAAGTAATCCAACTACTGCATTAATCATAAAATGCCTTAAAACAAATAGTGAGCCAATGAATGCAAGTGAAATTGCGAGTGCCTTAGGAATTAGTCGAGCTACAGCGCAGCGCTACTTGTCACAGATGGCTGACCGACACATCGTTGTTTTAGAGCTGCAATATGGAACTGCGGGCCGACCGATAAATAAATATCGCCTCGTCTAATAACTAGCGAGAGGCTTTGCGGATCGATTGCGTACTCGAGCTCAATAAGACGGCTAAAGCAATGAAAACCGCGCCGGCGCCAAATATCCCCGAAATTACCCCGGCAAATGCCGGCAAAAGGAATTGTCCTAATCTGTTTCCGCCCAATCGAATGCTTACTGCAAAAGAACGTTCATCATCACGACTAATCCGCGAAA
>JBAXFS010000124.1:0-2090 GCA_037139795.1 Actinomycetes bacterium | reverse complement strand
TATTTGGATGCCAGAAACCATATTGGTTTGGCTTCTTAGTAAGTTTCTTAGCTGCAGCTAATAATTCACCAGCAGTTGTGGGTGGCTTAATACCAGCCTTGGCAAATAGTTCTGAGTTATAAAGTAGACCGAAGTTAACGGTCACGATACTAACTCCGTAGCATTCTCCGCCTTTAGTTATATATGCGTGAATCTTTGGGTTTGGAGTTACACCAGCAGCCTTGATTGGTTCTGTTAGAGGCAGGAAATAACCACTCTTAAATAAGCGGACTGCCAAATCAGGTGTTGACATGATGAGATCATCAGTAAGTGTTCCAGCTTCTAAACCAGTTAGAACTTGGTTTACATACTGTGCAAATGGCCAACCAGATAACTTCACTTCACTTGTTGTGCTCTGAGCGTTGAACTTACCAATGATGGATTCCCATGCCTCTTTACGGCCAGGCTCTACGCCCATCCATGTTGTGATATTTAATTGAGTCTTAGCTGCTTTAGCTGAAGTTGCGCCGGCCACTGATTCAACTGCGACAGCACCCGCCACAGCACCAGTACCTTTTATAAATCCACGGCGACTAACATTGGTGATTCTTGATTCGAGTGCATCCACTGCTTCGTTTTGCTTCTTACTCATAAACGTCCCCTCCCAGGATTAACTAACTAAGTACGTCACATTTTGTGAACTGTATTTAGTTAACAGTTAGTGCATAGTGCTACATACTTGAGGGTAGGTCAAGGACTTAAGAGTTAATATTTTATAACTTTTACTCTTAATTGGCCAGATAACCGCCGTCAACTGGCAGGACTACCCCGGTTACATAATCTGAAGCGCTCGAAGAAAGGAAGAGGGTAGTGCCGGCCAAGTCACTTGGTTTGCCCCAGCGCCCCATCGGAATTCGACTAGTTAAAAACTCGAATCGAGCCTTGTCTTGACGGACCGCGTTGTTGATTTCGGTCTCAATAAATCCGGGTGCGATTGCATTGACGTTGATTCC
Source organism: Actinomycetes bacterium (assembly GCA_037139795.1). Classification (GTDB taxonomy): domain Bacteria; phylum Actinomycetota; class Actinomycetes; order Nanopelagicales; family Nanopelagicaceae; genus Planktophila. The sequence continues at coordinate 1,098 of JBAXFS010000124.1, read as the reverse complement.
CATAGGTGAGAGCTCGTTTGAAAGCCCACGAGTTAATCCGCCGAGCGCTGACTTGGCTGCGGTGTAACTAATGACATTTTTTCCTCCCAAGAAAGTCCACATCGATGCAGTAAAAATAATTTTGCCGCTACCTCGCGCTGCCATGCCACGGGCAAATTCTCTAGAAAGGAAGAAGGGTGCGCTCAAATCTAATTCAATCGTCTGATCCCACTGTTCGTCGGAGTGCTCTAGTACTACACCTCGGTTTGCAATACCAGCGTTGTTAATCAAAATATCAATTTTGGTATCTTTCAAAGTTGAGATGAGTGACTTCGTTTGTGATCGCTCTCTAAGATCGCACGCAATTGCGGTAAACCCAACACCAAAACTTTTCGTAACCTTCTCAAGCTCATCATTTGCTTCTTGCTTTGAACTCACGGCAATGATGTCTGCGCCAAACTCAGCAAGAATTGACGCCATAGCAAAACCAATTCCTTTACGCGCCCCAGTGACAACTGCGGTCTTGCCGCTTAAATTAAAAATTCCGCTATACGTCATTGTTCTCCCTTAGAAATTCTTTGGCCAATGGCTGGTAACTCTGCTACAGATGCTTTAGGATTGTCAATAGTTAACAACTTATGATTACGGCAGAGGTATAAGGGGAGAAGCGCGCATGCAAGGTTTATTCATTCCGCAATTTACGGCCTTTAATAAAAATGACAGCGTCGATTACATTGCAACTATTGAACATGCCAAATGGTTACTTTCAAATGGCGTTAGCGGGCTAGTGCCTTTTGGTACTTTCGGTGAGGGCGCCTCTATTAGCTTGCGTGAGCGAATGAAAATTACCGAGCAATTAGCTGATATTTCGCATCATTCGGCCCTAATCCCAACCGTTATTTCTAACAGTTTAGGAGATATCTGGGAATATCTGGACTTTGTAAAAGATATTGATGTGGAAGCAATCATGGTGATTCCGCCGAGTTACTTTAAGCCAATTGATAACGAATCACTTATTAGCTTCTATAAAGCAGTTGCCAGCCATACTCATCATAAAATAGTCGCCTATAACATTCCTTCATGTTCAATGAAGATCGATGTTGAAGTAGCTAAAAATAT
>JBAXFS010000123.1:0-2221 GCA_037139795.1 Actinomycetes bacterium | reverse complement strand
AACTGTTTAAGAGTTACGGGGATGCCAGCTTTTTCTAATGACTTGGCATAGTTGGTGCCGTCATCGTGCAAGATATCGTGCTCGGCAAGAGCGATGATGGCTGGGGCAAGGTTAGTAAAAGTCGTTGCGTGGGCTGGAACGGCATATTTATTCTGTTTGTGTTCTTTAGGAACGTAGAGATCCCAAAAGGCGATCATTCCATCGCTTTCTAAACCAAAGCCGCTTGCGTGGGCTTTGTACGAATCGGTATCAAAATCAATACTTAAGCATGGATAGATGAGCATTTGGAATGCGAGTTTTACATCTCCCGTATCGGCAGCTTTGAGTGCAACGGCTGCAGCTAAATTGCCGCCGGCACTATCTCCTCCGACGCCGATTTTTGTTGAGCCAATTCCTAAGCGCTCTGCATTCTTTGCAACCCACAACATTCCCGCATAACAATCATCAAAAGGTGTTGGGAATGGATGCTCGGGAGCTTTTTGATAATTAACAGCGATGATAATAAATCCAGATTCGGCCGACATATTAGTTAACGCTGCGGCATATCGAAGTGGAAAGCTAAAGACCCAGCCGCCGCCATGAAAATAAACAAGAGCTGGGGCGTTGGGCTTTACATTCTTTGGTTTATAAATCACTGCATGTAAATCGGCGGTGGGTGATGTGAGATATTCATGTTCGACGGTGACATCGCTTGAGTGGGGGCCACCATATTGTTGGTAGTCATAAACATCTGCACGGAGCTCTTGCAGCGTCGCATTTTCTGGCATTGGGTTGTGAACTGCGATGTGGTCTAGATATGCGCGCGCTTGTGGATGAATTGCCATGGCCTAAGGCTATCTGGGTGAGGCGGTTTACCTCTCTAAAAGTCGAGAAGTAGATCTACGAGTGAGTTGCCACCCAGTAAATACTCGCTGCATCGCGCTCCATAATTCCATATTCGATCATATGTCGTCGGATAGCGGCACTATCGGGGTGAAACACTTGGATAATCTCGTTAAGAGTTTTCTCCGAATAGACAGCGTTCGGTGAAAATGTTTTTGCAATGCGACGCAAGACAGCAATTTTCTTAGTCTCCTTCACCGGGATTCTGATGAGTGAGCCGTCATCGCGAAAGAACTGATCGACATTTTCTTGCATTTCCGAATTTTAAACTGGGGAAATAGGACCTGTCTACATTTTTGCGCTAACTTTTAGAATTCTCGACCTCACATAAAGTTTTCATTCACCGCACGAAATTGTTAGATTTGGGCAGATGCCACAAACTCTCTTCCAAATTCAATTGATGGCGATTAAATTTATGACTAGGTGGAACTTAATGGTCCATGGCGAAACGGAGAGTTCGATGAAAAAGTTTGTTTTCCTATATAACTCTAATCCAAATGAAGTTCCCATTGACGATGTCATGGATGTCTGGATGGTTTGGTTCAATAAGATTATGGAAAGTATTGTGGAAATGGGAAACCCATTTACTGATGGAATGCTTGTGGCATCGGGCAGGGCATCCACCATTCCGGAAGACCGGAATCCGATTAGCGGATATACAGTAATAAAGGCGAAAGATATGGATGAGGCAATTGCGATCGCAAAAACCTGTCCTGGGCAATCCGGACTTCAGGTCTATGAAGCAGTGGAGATGTGATTGCAGCTCACCGGCTGGTCAGCCCTTGTAATTCATCGGGCATAAGGAGTTATTTCTCGATACGGTATCGCTCATGAAACTTATGCGCCGCAATTTCTTAGCCATTATTTCTGGATCAATTCTTTCAGTAATGGGTCAAGGGGCGATGGCAGCTACAGGCCCACTGGTGAAACCAACGCGTCTTGGACAAACCGTAATTTTTCGAAATAAGAAATACACATGCATTAAGAAAGGCAAAGCACTTATCTGGGATAACGGTGTTGCAATCGCACCAGCCCCAAGTGCTACTGCAAAACCGACAGAGAGTGCAAAACCGACAGAGAGTGCAAAACCGAGTGCCACTTCTTCGGCGCTGACTTTTGTTGCGAAATCGGGCGATATCGTCGAAGGTTCAGCAAAGATTGTGGCCGTGAAGCCAGCTTCGGGAGCAACTATTTCGGTATCGGTTACGCGCTTTAGCGGAGAAGTAGTGGTTCTAACTGCTGTCTGCACACATCAAGGCTGCATCGTTGAGGCAGATAAGAGTCAACTTGTATGTCCATGTCATGGATCGAGTTATAACTTCAGCACCGGGGCGGTTAA
>JBAXFS010000122.1:0-2239 GCA_037139795.1 Actinomycetes bacterium | reverse complement strand
AGGCCCGACCCAACTGCCTTATGCGAAATCAGGTCTCTATCTGATCAGGTCCGTCGGTATTTCTCCGACGGGCCTTTCGCATCTCCCATAATCGAATTATGAGATTGGCTATTGCAATGCCAAGCATCGCAATATCATTTAGTTCCATTCATTTGCACTCCCTTTCTCTATTCCCAACGGACGTTGGGAAATCAATAAGTGACGCTGGCGGCGTGCTTACTGAAGTGAGTTAAGGAATTCAGGCGAGTGCAAGGTAAGTGAAAATGTTGTTGAGAATTTCAATCACGACATCGCCTGTGAATAAGTAGCGAGGTGTGAAACTACTCTGAGTAACGAGAATTTCTGCTTTAATCAACCTGCTCTAATTTCGAGGTAAGGCTCTTACGTCGAGAGAAAAATCTCTCGGAGATAGGGAAATGGTAAAGCGATGGACGTGGTTAACCCTACTAATTAGATCGCTGAGCCTTGGTAGTCCTGGACGAAGTGGCCCCGCAGACGTCATGCGGGGCTGCTTTCTTTTGTACAGTAAAAAATAAACCCCGCAGATTTCTCTACGGGGTTTATCTACTGTAACTCTATGGTGCACCGAAATGACGGCTAAAGATTTGCACTACCTTGTTATTGCGAGCGAGTGGTAAAGAAAACCGTACCGAGGAAGATTACGAACGCTAGTGCTATGGGCATGTTAGACACGAGTAGTTTTCTCATTTGCGGTATTACCTTTCATAACGTTGAAATTGTTAAGCGATGCGACGGGTGAGATCGATGACCACTGCCTGGCGCAGAAGTTCTTCATCATGTTCTTGAGTCGCACGACGGATGCGACTTATGCGAGAGTGCTGGTCTAGCTCTAACTGGGTGTACTGATCGACGGGCTGGCGATGTGTGTGAAAGTAATGGGTGATATTCCATAGATTCATGGCCATATCATGGATTGCCCAGGTGAAGGGAACGAAAACTGAAAGTGAATGGCCGGTTATATTTCCCACAGATTTGCGATAGCCCTTATGAACATTTACCTGGTGTTCGTCAAAAGGTTAGATTGCGTTAGACAAATACTCGTTTTGGCGCTCAAAGATGCGCCTTATGACAAAACTACTTACACGTAAGACTTTCAAAGCTACATTCGCACTTCTACTAGTCGGCTCACTTGCAGTGGCGTTGTCCTCTGCAGCCGGCACTCAGGCAAATGCCGAACAGTCACTTAAGTACAGCATCGCTCTAATCGGGGATATGCCATATGACGCAAAAGGTGTTGCCCAGGTACCAAACGTAATCAATGCGATCAACGCTAATTCCTCGATTAACTTGGTCTCATTCGATGGCGACACAATGAGCGGTAAGGGTGATAAGTGCACTGATGCTGCATACCCTGCGCTTAAGACGAATTTCTTCGACAAGTTCACTAAGCCAGTATTTTACTCAGTTGGCGATAATGAATGGGTCGACTGCGATCGCGCAGTAAAGGGTGCATTTGATCCGATGACGCGCCTGGCCTTAGTTCGCTCAAATTTCTTCCAGAAGGCAGATGGTTCATACATCAATCTCGGAACAGCTAGCGACCGCATCACTGTTTCTCATGATGCTAACTACCCAGAGATGCAGATGTTTACGTACAAATCAATCACTTACATCTTCCCTCACGTTCCCGGCTCTGCAAATAACTCAGCGGTTGCAACACCTACATTTAAAACTTACAACGATGCAGCAACCGATGGAAATGATGCCGAATATAAGGCACGCGATGCGGCAAACGTTGCTTGGATCAATAAGGGTTTTGCCAAGGCAGTTAAAGATGAAGCAATCGGAGTCATTGTCGTTGTCCAGGCAAACATGGATTGGGAAGGCTATGCACGCGATGCCGCCGCACCTAATAATGAAAACACGGCTGCATTTGCAAACGTGAAGCAGGCTTTACTAACGAATACTTTGAAGTTTAAGAAGCCAGTCTTGTTGCAAAACGGTGATGAGCACTGGTTCCAGGTAGATATGCCAATGAACGAGACGGCTGGAAAGCTAATCGAGAAGGACAAGGGCTCACTGGTTGAGAACTTCACACGCGTTCAGACATTTGGTTCCGGATTCAATCACTGGGTCGAACTAATCATCGATCCACGTGCTGAGAATCTATGGACATTTAAGGTTCACATCATCAAGGAGAACCTTGATGTGCACACAGTTCCGTCTGCTTAATTAGTACGTAGAAGACCCCCATGGTCATTGAGGCCTTGGGGGTCTT
>JBAXFS010000121.1:0-2255 GCA_037139795.1 Actinomycetes bacterium | reverse complement strand
CTTCATCTAGGACTGTAATCTCTGGTGGATTAATCCATCCGATTGGACTGACGCCTCCGATTGAAAAACCTGAGGCGCTCTTAATAAAGTCGGCATCTGCACGGTGGAGTTTTTCTACGCCTAAGTTTTTTGCTACCAAATCGGTATCAACGCGATGTCGACCACTTGTAATGACAAGAAGTGGATTTCCACTGGGGAGTTTAAAGACTATTGACGATGCAATTTGTCCGACCTCAATATTGAGGGCATTTGCAGCGTCAATGGCCGTACGAGCGGAGTCAGATAAAACAGTAACTTGGCCAGTACAGCCAAACTCTTTAAGAAGTGCAGTTACACGAATAACCGACGGGTTAGCCAGAACCGCTTCCACTAGTTAAGCAACGCGGCTCTCTAGTTTGAGCGCTGACATGAAAGCTTCGACAACTTCGGCCTTGCTCCAAGGCTTAGGAGCTTGCGTAATAAAGAAGTCCTTGAGTGCAATCTCTGCTAACTCATCGATGTCACCTTCGACAAAGCCAAGGGATGAAAGAACTGGGAATTGGAGTTCGGCCAAGATCTTTCGTACTGCATTTACGCAGCGAGATCCATCTTTAGTGCCATCCTGCGGGACACCCATCGCATCGGCAATACGCTCCATCTTTTCTGGAACGATTTTTGCCTCACGAGTCAGAGTTTCAACTAGAACTAAACCAATAGTTAAACCATGTGGCACATGTTTGAGGCCACCAATTGCTTGACCTAAAGAGTGCTCTGCAGTGCAGTCAGAGATATTCATAGTAAGACCAGCCATCATGCTTCCTGCAGCCATGCCGGCACGAGCAGTTTTATTGTTGCCATCTTTAAATGCGGCAACTAGGGCTGGTGTCATCATGTGAACGGCTTCGTATCCAATGGCATCACCGATTGGAGTACTGCACTTAGCAATGATTCCCGCAATGGCTTGGGCTAATGCATCGATTCCCGTGTTAGCGGTCATTGATGGTGGCATTGAGTATGTAAGAACGGGATCAACGAGGGCAACTTGAGCACGTAGATTTCCATTAGCAATTCCGGCTTTGCGTCCGGCCTCAGGATCAGAGATAACAGAGCCTCCAGATACTTCAGAGCCAGTACCGGCCGAAGTTGGAAGCGCGATTAATGGAAGTGTTGGTGCTGGATATACAGGTGCTTTAGATTGGAATTCGCGGAAAGTGCAGTTGAGTTGGGCACATAAGCGTGCAGCTTTTGCAGTATCGATAACTGAACCGCCACCGAGGGCAACTACAACATCGGAGCCTGCAGCTTTAAGCGCTGCGATTGAATCATCGACCATTTGAATTGTTGGCTCACCTGCTGGTTTTTCAAATACGGTGACTGAAATTCCTTGTGCACTTTGCAGCTGATCAATTAATTCCTTAGCCGCTGGGTTAAATTTTCCGATGCCTTCATCGACCATTAAAAAAACTTTGCTCGCCCCAAGTTCTATCACTACTGCTGGAAGTGTTGCAGCAACGCCTTCCCCGAAACGAACTTTGACTGGAAGGTGATTATTGAAAGCGGTGATGTTTTCCACGGATGCTCCTTGATTAATGTATGTAGGTCGAATTCTATATTGCTTCAGTCACCTTGGAGTAACGGGTCAGAATCACATGTAACGCGATTCCTATGGCCATTCCCCAGATTAAGTCGATAACCACTGTGCTAATTGCCGTCACCACGAGCGTTGTTGCTTCAGATTTAGTGGTTCGAAGCGATTCCATAATTGATACAGGGTTAAGAATTCGATAGCTGGTGCCCAGCAAAAGACCGGCGATAACTGCTGTTGGGATTTGACTAACGAGCGGTGCGGCAATTAAAGCAATGAAGAGCAGGACAATGGCGTGAAAGACTGAAGCTAAGCGGGACTTGGCATGAGAGCGAACGTTGACACTCGTACGTGCAATCGCGCCCGTAGCTGGCATTCCTCCGAAAATCGATGCGGCAATCGTCGCTAATCCTTGACCAAATAATTCACGGTTAGGTTCAAATCGATCTTTATTATGGGCTAAACCATCGGCCACGCGTGCAGATAATAAGGATTCAACAGCTGCCAGTAGTGCAATCCATAGTGCCGGAATCAAAAGGAAAGAGAGATTATTAAAATTTAGTTTTTCTAGCGTTCCAAGTGAACGCGGAATTGTGCCGATGGTAGCTACGTTGATTGAGAGCGCTTTAACAATTAAAGTGACAAGCAGCAAGGCGACGAAACTCGCTGGGATGTGGTGCTTGAATTTAAA
>JBAXFS010000120.1:0-2307 GCA_037139795.1 Actinomycetes bacterium | reverse complement strand
GCATGCATTGACTTAACCCATAACTCACTCTGAGGTGCTCCGTGCAGCAGATGCAAGAAATGTCCACCAATTGAATCATCATCGGTCTCGACAGTAATTCGCTTGCCCGAATTTGCAAAGTGATACCAGTACAAAAGCATGGAGTTCAAACAGGCAATTAACTTGTCGGCAATTTCTTTGGCGCCATCTTCGCTATGAGCAGCACCTTCTGGAGTAACGCAGCCAAGGGCGGAAACGCCAGTGCGCATAACATCCATTGGATGTGCGCTGGCTGGAATCTGCTCAAGAATCGCTTTGACTTGATCGGGCAGGCCGCGAAGGCCTTTGAGCTTAGTTTTATAGGCATTTAACTGGGTTTGCGTGGGCAGGGTTCCATGGATTAATAGATGAGCCACTTCTTCGAACTCGCAGTGAGCAGCTAAATCCGCGATGTCATAACCACGATAGTGAAGATCATTGCCGCTTTTGCCAACGCTACAAAGGGCGGTATTGCCAGCAGGCACACCAGAGAGAGCTACCGATTTCTTAGGTTTGAATTCAACCATTTATTCTTTCTCCAGATACTTATCGAGGGCCTTTTCATATTCGTAATAGTTAATTCGCTCGTATAGCTCTTCGCGCGTCTGCATAGAATCGATTACGTTGGCCTGAGTGCCTTCGCGGCGAATTGCTTCATAGACATTTTCCGCCGCTTTATTCATCGCACGAAAGGCCGATAGTGGATACAAAATCATTGCAACTCCATTAGCGCCTAGTTCGTCGCGATTAAATAGCGGAGTCAAACCAAACTCAGTGATGTTGGCCAAGGTGGGCTTTGAAACTGCGGCACTAAATTTTTTATAATCTTCAAGCGTGCGAATCGCCTCAGGGAAAATTAAATCGGCACCGGCGGCAATGTAGGCCTGTACGCGCTCGATTGCCGAATCGATTCCCTCGATTGCAATGGCATCAGTTCGTGCCATGATTGAAAAATTATCATCGGTGCGGGCATCAACGGCGGCCTTAATACGATCAACCATTTCGCTAGTTGAAACAACCTCTTTGTTCGGGCGGTGTCCACAGCGCTTTGCACCAACTTGATCTTCGATATGCATTGCGGCAGCACCAGCTTTAATCAAATCTTTGACAGTACGGGCGATATTAAATGCCGAAGTACCAAAGCCAGTGTCTGCATCAACTAGCAAAGGCGTGTCACACACGTTTGTAATGCGACGAACATCGGTGAGAACGTCCTCCAGCGTAGTGATCCCAAGGTCTGGAATGCCCATCGAACCTGCGGCAACTCCCCCGCCTGAAAGATAAATAGCACGGTAACCCGCGCGTTTAGCTAACAGCGCGTGATTGGCATTGATTGTTCCGATGATTTGTAACGGGACTTCTTCACTCAGGGCTTTTTTAAAGCGAGCACCGGGTGAGGTCATGGGGTTGAGTCTAACCAGGGCTAACTCCCATGCAAGCCGTGTTGCCATTATGACGCTCGTCACGAGGCAGGTATGTGAATGTAGTTGAACTTTCAACTACTATCGTGTACCGTTTAGCCATGAACACAATGCCGGCCCTTTACATTGGTCATGGCGCACCCATGTTGCTCGATGATGCGCTGTGGACATCGCAACTTCGTGGAATTTCAGAAAGTATTCAAAAACCAGAAGCGATTCTCATTGTTAGTGCCCACTGGGAATCAGAGCCTGTCACATTAAGCAATCCCGCAGCTAGTGCCCCTCTTGTTTATGATTTCAGCGGCTTTGATAAAAAGTTTTACGAGATGGAGTACAACTCTCCCGATGCAACTGGCATTTCACAACTTGTTGCATCAATGATGCCTGACAACGAACCAGTGCATCAATCAGATCGTGGTTTAGATCATGGTGCCTGGGTCCCCTTGAGAATTATGTATCCAATGGCCGATATTCCAGTTGTCCAAATGTCTATGCCAACGAGTGACCCTGCAAAACTTCTGGAACTTGGAAAGCGTTTACAACCATTACGCGATCAAGGTGTTCTCATAATCGGTTCCGGATTTATGACGCATGGCCTACGTTATTTACGCGATTGGTCGACTGATGCAGTTGCGCCAAGTTGGTCGAGTGAATTTGATGCATGGGCAGCTAGTGCACTTGCCAACGGCGATATCGATGAGCTCTCCAACTATCGCGAATTAGCACCTGGCATGCCATATGCCCACCCAACAGTTGAACACTTCACGCCGCTCTTCATCACTTTAGGTGCTGCAACTTCCGCCGACGCGGCTCCAGAAACCCTTATAGATGGCTACTTTATGGGCCTTAGTAAGCGCAGCATTCTCGT
>JBAXFS010000119.1:0-2378 GCA_037139795.1 Actinomycetes bacterium | reverse complement strand
AGTTGCCGTCTCCAAAGCGGCCGGTTGGGGGTTCGAGTCCCTCCTGCCCTGCAAGTAGTACAGGTACGAAATTAGTGAAGTATGGAAAGGAAACTGACGATGACAGAGTCACCTGAACAAGTAACCGAGAAACTCGGTCTATTTGCGCGCGTCGGCCTTTTCTACCGCCAAGTTGTAAGCGAACTAACGAAGGTTGTTTGGCCAACCCGTAATCAATTAACGACCTACACGGCCGTTGTTTTGGTTTTCGTAACGTTCATCATTGCAGTTGTCTCACTTCTCGATCTTGTACTAACAAAGATCGTCTTCTGGGTATTTGGATAAGGTGAGAGAGATAATGACTGAAGAACTAAACACCACCGAGACGCAAAAACTCGATGCATTCGAAGCAGCTCTTGCCGCCTCAGCAACAGAGATTGCAACTCCGGCAGCAGAAGAAGTTGCCGCTGAACCAACCATGTCTAATGAGCCCGAGCTTGCGCTCGCATCGGATGAAGATGGCGATATCGAATCTGATGAGAATGATCCAAATGCAGAGTTCCGTCGTACATTGCGAACAGCACTGGGCGATTGGTATGTAGTTCACTCATACGCTGGGTATGAAAAGAAAGTTAAGGGCAACCTTCAAACTCGTATTCAATCTTTAAATATGGAGGATTACATCTTCCAGATTGAAGTTCCTGAAGAAGAGGTTAAAGAGCTCAAGAACGGCGCTTTCAAAATGGTTAAGCGCAACATCTATCCAGGTTATGTTTTAGTACGCATGGATTTAACGGATGAATCATGGTCGGCAGTTCGTAACACTCCTGGAGTAACAGGTTTCGTTGGAAACGCACACCACCCAAGTCCATTGAGCATGGATGAAGTTGAAAAGATTTTGGCACCACGTCCAGTTAAGAAATCAGATAAGGCCGACATACGACTCATCGACTTTGAAGTTGGCGAGTCAGTAACGGTTATGGATGGTCCATTTGCAACGCTTCCAGCAACGATCTCAGAGATCATGCCAGAGCAGGCACGCTTGAAAGTTCTTGTTTCAATCTTCGGTCGTGAAACACCAGTAGAGCTCTCATTCGCCCAAGTACAAAAGCTTTAATTTCACCTAGATAACGAAAAAGAAAAAAGAGGACAAGAAATGGCACCAAAGAAGAAGGCAACCGGCTTCATCAAGTTGCAGATCCAGGCTGGCGCAGCAACACCTGCTCCTCCAGTAGGTCCTGCCCTTGGCCAGCACGGTGTCAACATCATGGAGTTCGTTAAGGCATACAACGCTGCAACTGAAGCTCAAAAGGGTCAGATCATTCCAGTAGAGATCACTGTCTACGAAGATCGCTCTTTCACATTCATCCTCAAGACTCCTCCAGCATCACGTTTAATTCTAAAAGCTGCTGGCGTTGAAAAAGGCTCTGCAGTTCCACACAAGACCAAGGTCGCTAACATCACCATGGCTCAAGTAACTGAAATTGCAAAGGTAAAGATGGATGACCTAAATGCAAATGACATGGCTGCTGCACAACGCATCATCGCCGGTACTGCACGCTCAATGGGTATCACAACTAACGGATAATCAATTTTTCTTTCTCACCGCGAGAGAGAAATGTGGGAGGACCTCGCTGGTCCGCTAACCACAACCCTTATAAGAAGAGGAATGAAATGAAGCGCTCAAAGAAATATAACGAGGCCGCGGCTAAGGTAACTAAAGATCACCTTTACACCCCACTCGAAGCAGTAACACTTGCTAAGGAAACATCAACAGTTAAGTACAACGCATCGATTGAGGTTGCGTTAGTTCTTGGTGTTGATCCTAAGAAAGCCGATCAAGCGATCCGCTCAACAGTTAACTTGCCACACGGAACTGGAAAGACTGCACGCGTTCTAGTTTTTGCTAACGGTGACAAGGCCGATGCTGCACGCGCAGCAGGTGCCGACATTGTTGGTGGAGATGAACTAATCGAAGAGGTTGCAAAGGGCCGTCTAGATTACGATGCAGTAGTTGCAACACCAGATCTCATGGGTAAGGTCGGTCGCCTAGGAAAGGTTCTCGGACCTCGTGGCTTGATGCCAAACCCAAAGACTGGAACTGTTACAACCGATGTTGCAAAGGCAGTTACAGATATCAAGGGCGGAAAGATTGAGTTCCGCGTTGATAAGAACTCTAACCTTCACTTCCTAATCGGTAAGGCTTCATTTACTGCCGAGCAGCTTGCAGAAAACTACGCAGCGGCCATGGAAGAAGTAATGCGTGCAAAGCCAAACTCTTCAAAGGGTCGCTATATCCAAAAGGCAGTTATCTCAACAACGATGGGACCTGGAATCGCAGTTGATCCAAACCTCATCCGCGAGCCTGCATCTAACTAACTCTTAAAGAAAAACCGGCT
>JBAXFS010000118.1:0-2379 GCA_037139795.1 Actinomycetes bacterium | reverse complement strand
GCAGCTGCCCTCGTTGCAATCGTTGAATACCTACACCTCGGTGCTGGAGCAACTAAAGCTGAAGTTATTTTCACCGTATTTACCGTAATCGTGGGCTGTGTTTCTTTCAGCGGATCGATTATTACTTTTATGAAGTTACAAGAGTTAATGACTACCCGCCCAGTTATTTTCCCAGCGGGTCGATTCATTATCGCAGCCACCCTGGTCAGCGTTATTGGCGTCGGAGGTTGGGTTGTTACAGCTCTCGGAACAACACCTCTATTAGTCCTTGCCGGGCTTTCACTTCTCTTTGGCGTGCTCTTCGTGCTCCCAGTTGGTGGCGCCGATGTACCAATTGTTATCTCACTTCTAAATGCATTTACAGGTTTAACTGTGGCAGCAAGTGGTTATGTTCTAGATTCAGTTCTCTTAATTATCGCCGGAACTCTCGTCGGTGCATCAGGAACTATCTTGACGCGCTTGATGGCAGAGGCAATGGGTCGTTCATTATTTGGAACTCTCTTCGGTGCATTTACTGCGAAACCTCAGGCTGCATCAGATTCAGCCGAAGAGCGTCCAGTTCGCTCAGGTTCACCTGATGACGTTGCAATCTTGCTTAACTATGCACGTCGCGTTGTAATCGTGCCGGGTTTTGGTTTAGCTGTTGCTCAAGCTCAGCACACCGTTCGCGAATTAGCTGACTTAATGATTGCTAAAGGCATCGATGTTGCTTATGGCATTCACCCAGTTGCTGGTCGCATGCCTGGACATATGAACGTGCTACTTGCTGAAGCAAATGTTCCTTACGATCAACTAGAGGAGATGGATGAGATTAATCCAACCTTTAGCCAGACCGATGTAGCAATTGTTATTGGCGCTAACGACGTTGTTAATCCAGCGGCAGAAAATACACCGGGATGTCCAATCTATGGAATGCCGATTCTGCAAGTTGCTAATGCGGCTAACGTAATCTTCTTGAAGCGTTCAATGCGACCAGGTTTTGCTGGAATTGAAAACGAGCTTTTGTATGATCCAAAGACCATGCTCTTGTTCGGCGATGCAAAGGCCTCGCTCACCAAGGTTGTCTCAGCGCTTAAAGCTCTCTAAAACTTAACAAGAATCGGGGCCTGCTTCGGCGGGTCCCGATTTTCCATTTCCACGAACGCTTAACGGCGAAAATCTACGCAAGCCGCTGTTTAAGGCTTGGCACATAGGTTGCATGTAGTTGAATGTTCAACTACCCTTAGTTCTGACTAAGGAGAGTTCAGATGCCTGCTGTAACCGTTGCCGATATAACCGTTCTTCCACGCGTGAAGGAAGTTCCTGGTGCGCGTGCGCGCGTTATCAAGAGTGTCACGACTGCGCCGCAAGGGTATGAGGGTGAAGGCTTTCCAGTTCGCCGAACATTTGCAGGTATCGATATGGCCGACCTCGATCCATTCATCATGATGGATCAAATGGGCGAAGTTGAGTACGCGCCGGGTGAGCCAAAGGGAACTCCATGGCATCCACACCGTGGCTTTGAGACTGTTACTTACATTATTGATGGAATTTTTGATCACCAAGATAACAATGGCGGCGGCGGAACGATTTCAAATGGCGATACACAATGGATGACAGCGGGGGCTGGAATTTTGCACATTGAAACTCCCCCAGAGCATTTAGTGATGTCCGGTGGTTTATTTCATGGTTTCCAATTGTGGGTTAACTTACCTGCGGCGAAAAAATGGTCGCCGCCTGCATACCAAGATGTAAGAGCTAAAGATGTTGCACTTTTATCTTCCGCCGATGGTGGCGCACTGATTCGTGTTATTGCCGGTGAAGTTGATGGTCACTCGGGTCCGGGAACGACGCAAACTCCAATTACTTTGATCCACGCAACTGTTGCCCCTGGTGCCGAACTTCGACTTCCTTGGCGCAAGGATTACAACGCGCTGGTTTATGTTGCAGCAGGTTTCGGTTATGTCGGGGATGAAAATCGTCCGGTTCGCACTGGTCAATCAACGGTCTTTGGTGATGGCGACACAATTGTTGTGCGCGCAGCCGATCAGCAAGAGACACGTTCACCTTCGTTGGAACTATTTATCTTAGGTGGGGCACCAATTAAAGAGCCCGTTGCATGGATGGGTCCATTTGTTATGAACACTAAGCGCGAAGTTCTTCAAGCATTTGAAGACTTCCAAAAAGGCTTACTTGGCACAATTCCAGCAATTTATAAAGACGATGCGAAGAAGCCATTGAACCGCAGCGGTGAGGGCTCCAAGTTAGGTTCACCGGTCAAAGCCGACGAAGTTCTTAACGTGCACGGCGCACCGACCGACATGCAAGAGGGCTAATAAGAAGCTTCACTCCTGCATCGTCGATACCAAAAGCCTCAAACCCAGGATCTCCTCACGCAGG
>JBAXFS010000117.1:0-2379 GCA_037139795.1 Actinomycetes bacterium | reverse complement strand
ACTTTCGTCTACGCGTGTTCGAGACGCGCGCACTCGGCCACTATGCGAATCCTCCTCTGGAATCATAGGGCTTTAAAGCGCGCGAAGCTGCATTTAGAATTTCTTTACGTTTTTCAACCATGATGCTGGCATGATTTTGGCTTTCAAAAAGTTTCAACGTTGAGTTAAAGATATTTTCATTCAACCATTTAGCCATATGAGGTGACACGCTCTCATCGTCGAGGCCTTGCCAAATGCCTACCGGAACTTGAATACCTTGAACGTCGAATCCCCAATTTGTAAGAAAGGCGAATTCATCTTCGGCAAATCCCACGACGCTTGGGGTCAAGGCATCGCGAAGTCCAATCCTTACATCCTCGGCAAAAGCAATGTAATCATTCTCAAATGACTTGAAGGTTGCACGCTTGATTTGGAAGCTTAAAACCTGTTCCGTAGTTAGGTCACGAATTTCTGTGTAGTAATTCTCCTTGTAAGAGATGGAGGCCTCGAGGCTTTCGGAAGAAATCTTTGCCTCTTCAACACTTTGAGAACTTTGATCTTGGAACCAATCAAAATCCTTAACATCAAAAGGGGAAACGCTTGCGATCAAGTGAACCGCAGTGCATCTTTCTAAAAGACCTGAAGCCATGGCGTATGGACCGCCTCCTGACCAGCCGACCGAGACAAAGTTATCGACTTCTAATTGGTTTAGTAATTCCTCGAGATCGTCATTCGCTTCAATAACTGTGCGTCCTGTTTTTCTGTCGCTACTTGCATAACCAGGGCGAGTGAATGCAATAGCGCGAGTACTTTGTTCAGCTGCAGCCGTTAGCCATGTGTTCCAAACACCCATAACGCCAGGGGTTCCGTGATGAAAGATCAATGCTGATTTGGATGAAACTCCATTATCGATGTACTCGAGAGCACGACCATCTGAAAATTTTAGGGAGCTACTCATAAGAGTTTGGTCGTTATATTAAGGCTTTGGGGGCGAAGAGTCATTTAACCATGATGTCATGAATAAACAGAAGACTGTCCGAACGCGCGAAGAGTCTGAATCCAAGATTTTACTCGCAGTTAGGGTTGAGAGCAGGCATGAAAATCAGTCGGCCAATGTTGAAATCCCAGGCGAGATTAGTCATGAGCGGGTTCTGGCCACCATGCCGATTCTCCCAAGAAATTTTCAAATACGGCTGTAAATTTTAAGGGCCTTTTCTGATTGAACAGGTCCAACTTATTTCCACTGACTAAAGGAAGAGATTAAGAGGGTAATAAGTCGGCTTACGGTCTTTAGTCGAGGCATACAAGTGCTCTTCGGCTTCAATAAAGAAAGTTGTCAGGATTTCGAGATCGAGCTGATGATGTTTACTCAGTCGTGTTTCAGAATGTTTATGAAATTCAATGCCGTCATTATGTGAATAACGGAAGTTGCCATATCCATTGAGAATTGAGTATTCAACAATAAAACAACCAAAATTCAATTGGATCCAGCGATGTTTCAAAAGATATGCAGCGCGGGCCAAGTACATTTCTTCGTGGTTCAAATGCCCGTAATCGCCATCTCCAAAATCAAAATAATGTTTAGTTTTAACCTTTATCATTTTTGAATACCTATTCTCGTATAACTTTTTTGCGCACCACTTTTTCAAACGACTTAATGGATTCAATTTAGGGAGATTAAAATATTGACTGCGTGTAAATTCATCTTCATCCCAGTCATCAGGAATTGGCTGATATGACGTCCAACCCGGGCCATTAAGTTGCTTTTCCTCTTCAGGATTTGATTTACTCATAGGGCCACGTTAGTTAGAAAGGCCAATTACCCGCCGTCGATATTTTTCGACCGCAAGGTAACGAAGAGTAATTCCCGGTCGAAAATGGCGGAGGATGAGGGATTTGAACCCTCGATAGGTTGCCCTATACACGCTTTCCAAGCGTGCGCACTCGGCCGCTATGCGAATCCTCCCGAGGGACACAGTGTGTAGGAGCAATTTGCCGCCTTTCTTTTAATAAACTCTGCACAAAACCTCGTCATTCATTGGATGAGTGAATCCATTTTAAAATGCGGGATGCTGTTGAGCCCTCTTAAATGAATTAATAGAGGAAATGCGTGCCACGAACTCTGGTACTGAAAACCTCAGTATTTATATAAGGAATTTCTGTTAGTTTTGATAACACTTGACTTTGATGTGAAGAGTGATTGAATTGATTCAATCAGAACTCAATACGTTATTGAAAGGTTACAATGAAAAATTTCTTGCGCTTAACATTAATTGGTTCTATGACGCTCTTTACATTGACAATTCCTGTGGAAAGTAAAGCAAGTCCAGAATGTCCAACTAGTGGGGTTTGGCCGTGCGTGAGCAGTGTAATCGATGGCGGCGGCGGTAATGGCGGCGG
>JBAXFS010000116.1:0-2392 GCA_037139795.1 Actinomycetes bacterium | reverse complement strand
ATTTGCTATTGGTTTCGCTGGGGCTTTTACAACGTGGTCAACTTTTATGCTCGATATCTTTTTGGCATATGAATTGCGCCGCTATAAAGAGGCCGGTCTAAACCTTGTTTTATCCCTAGGTTTTGGTTTACTTGCTGCGTGGTGCGGTTTGCATTTAGCGCAGTGAAGCCATCCAAGCTTCAATTGCATCGGGATGACGTGGGATATTTTCACTAAAATTAAAGCAACCGGTTTCAGTTACTAGTACGTCATCTTCAATGCGAATTCCGATTCCGCGATACTCCGGCGCAAAAAGCTCATCATCGGGCTGGATATATAGGCCGGGTTCGACCGTCAAAATCATTCCAGCCTCTAATTTTGCTTCGGTGTACTGATCTTTACGAGCTTGGGCGCAATCATGGACGTCCATACCCAGCATGTGGCTGACTCCGTGCAAAGTCCAACGCTTATGCAAACCAACTTCTGGGCGCATGGACTCTTCGGCGCTAACTGTTAAGACACCCATATCAACTAAACCTTGGGCTAAAACTTGATGGCAGGCCTTATTGATTTCAAGGAAATCAACACCGGCACGAATTGCCGCAATGCCAGCTTTTTGCGCTTCATAGACCAACATATATAAAGAGCGCTGCGCGGGTGAAAACTTTCCATTAATTGGCAGAGTGCGCGTTATGTCGGCCGTGTAATAAGAATCTAGTTCAACTCCCGCGTCGAGCAATAGCAGTTCACCATTTTTTACATCACCATCATTGCGCGTCCAGTGCAAAACGCAGGCATGTGCACCTGCGGCTGAAATAGTGTCATAACCTAAATCATTTCCCTCTATGCGAGCCCGGCCAAAGAAAGCGGCTTCAACAACGCGCTCACCGCGTGGAGTTGTAATCGCTGAAGGCAACGCCATGATTACATCGTTAAAACCACGATGCGTTACATCAACGGCCTTTTGCATCTCATTGATCTCAAAGTCGTCTTTTATAAGACGGGCGACAGAGACAAAGTTTTCTAATTCGCCGGCTCGCGGATTCTTCTTAATCGTCGAATCCAACAATGCGTCGACACCGGTTAAAGCAACGGAAGGTGTGCCATCTTTAATGAGTGCCGCAAGATCTGCAACTTTACGGACTTCAATGCCAAATCGCGTAGCTGCCTCATCGGTTGTGAAGCGACGACCAACCCACAGTTCGCCATAGGTGCGATCGTTGTAGAAGGCGCTTGTATCGCGAGTTGAGCGGGGTTGAATGTACAAAATCGAATCATGGCCCGTCCCGTTTGGCTCCATGACTAAAACTGCGTCCGATGTAACCTCTTCGCCCTGGACCCCTGTGTAATAAGCAAAAGCGCTGTGAGGACGGAAGCGGTAATCAGTGTCATTACTTCGCACCTTTGCATTTCCACTTGGAATCAAAATGCGTAAACCAGAAAACGCTTCAGATAGTTTATTTCGGCGCGCAAAACAATGTTCGATTACAGGATTTTGCGTAATGCCCTCTAAAGGTGAAGGTGCCCAACCGGTTTTCATAAAGTCGGCATAGGCATCTGAAGGTGGTACGTCGTAAACGCGACGGCTTTCTACGGGCTGATCAGCTGATTCCATAGCCCTACTCTAACTTAATGGGCTAAGTTTTCATTAGTGTGAATATTTCCGCAGGCAACGCGAGACAAAAGAAAAGGGAGTGAGATGGCCATCGAACTCAACTCTTTAGAGGCCGCCCTTGAGCGTGCAGTTTGGCTAACTCGGGATCGAAACGAGCGGGTAATTATCGGGCTTATAGGCAAGCCTGGCGCCGGTAAATCTTCACTCTCTAAATATTTGCTCAAGCACCTGCCAAAAGAGACTACGGCCTTAGTTCCGATGGATGGCTACCACTTAAGTAATGCTCAACTGAAAACCCTAGGTCGAGCTGATCGAAAAGGCGCACCTGATACTTTCGATGTTAATGGATATGTCGAGTTATTAAAGCGCATTAAAACCAGCATGGATGATGAAATCTATTTTCCAATTTTTCATCGAGAAATTGAAGAGTCAATTGCTGCGGAGGGGGTGGTGCACCCATATACGACACTGGTCCTAACTGAAGGAAACTACTTGCTTGTAGAAAGTGACGGTTGGGCGGGAGTCGCAGATTCCCTTACCGAGAGTTGGTTTGTAGATGTAGATAATGACAAGCGAATGGCACGACTTGTGGCAAGACATATTAAATACGGCAAGAGTCCTGAGGCGGCACATGCGTGGGCTAATGGCACAGATCAGCGCAATGCCGAGCTTATTGAGACCACGCGAATGAAGGCCGACGTCATATTTCACTTGGATTAACGTGTAAACTGCGCTCACCACTTGGAGACGTCGCATAGCCCGGTCGAGTGCGCCTCACTGCTAACGAGGTAAGGTTTA
>JBAXFS010000115.1:0-2427 GCA_037139795.1 Actinomycetes bacterium | reverse complement strand
CCTGTCCAACCGGGGGCTTATACATCTAAAGGGCGGATTTGTCTGTGGTTTTCCCTCTCCTGGGGAAAGAAAATCCCCCGCCTGAGCCAAGGGTCAGCCTTACCCAAGGCGCAAAAAATAGACCCTTTAAGGCTTATAGCCAATCGCATTTACGTAGTCACTTTCGGGGGCGGTACTGACAAAGTTTCCATTCCAGGATCCATCGGTTACGCAAGGTGCCGCATCTCTGGCCCCTTTGGTAATCACAGTTGTTTCAAAGGTGAAACCTTTCGCACTCCACAATGCAGCAATATTTGTTGCCATATGTCCGAATGGAGATTCAAATATTGATGGTTTTGTAAATGCACTGTAAAGAGCAATATCGAAAACATTGGTTGTGTTTCCACCAGATGGCGTGTTTCCTGAATTCTTTGCTGCTGCTGCAGCAGCCGCATTATCTGCGGGAGCGGCAACAACTACATCCCCTGCTCTTACATTTGTTCCTTCTGCAACGAGAGCTTGAACATGCATGAACTCAAATATCCATCCATTAGGAGATGTGATTAGGACGCCAATTCCCATCGATGAGTCACTAGTGTTGTATGAAACTTTTCCATCAAATGGTGCATATCCTTTAACAACTCTTGATGGCGATGCAGGTATATCAATAATTACATAATGCTTCATCGATCGCTTACTCTCGACAGAAGTATCACCGGCACCTGTTTTAGCCAATACACCTGGAGAATAATCATGACCGACACAACTGCGAAACTTGCTTAGGCGCACAACATGTTCGAGATCAACTGGATTGGCAAGAATAAAGTTTCCTGAAGCCAAAGTACCGCCGGCACTTTGTTTATTGGGATCTACTTTATTGGAATCTACTTTGCTGACAGGTTCACTGCTCTTGGTTACAGAACTTGTTGTAGCTACCCAGACCAATTTCTTGTTTTTCTTATCGCACATTAGTGTTTTACCAGAGACTTTTGTTGTTGCTCCGGCCTTTGTACATGCACTTCCTAGTTTTGGTGCGGCAAGTGCTTGCGGAGAAAAAGAGAGTGAAGAACCAATCACCATAACCAAGGTGGCTACAAAGAATTGTAAATGTCTGCGTTGGTTCATTTATCGAAAGTAACTGCAAATTAAAAAGAGTCAATAGGACAGGCACTAAAAATAAAAAAGGCCCCGACCGAAGTCGGGGCCTCTTTTTGTGGAAATTACTTGATTGTGACAGTTGCGCCAGCTGCCTCTAGTGCCGCCTTTGCCTTATCTGCTGTCTCCTTGTTTACCTTCTCTAGGAGAACTGATGGACATGCATCTACAAGATCCTTCGCTTCTTTCAAGCCAAGGCTTGAGTTAAGTCCGCGAACTTCCTTGATAACTGCAATCTTTGCTGAACCAGCTTCTTCGAGTACAACTGTGAACTCGTCTTGTGCTGCTTCTGCTCCGCCTGCGGCTGCGCCACCTGCTGCTGCAGCTGCTACTGGAGCAGCGGCTGTAACATCGAATTCAGTTTCGAATGACTTAACGAACTCTGAGAGCTCGACCAATGTCATTTCTTTAAACTGTGCCAATAGGTCTTCTGTATTGAGCTTTGCCATTTTCGTTATTCCTTCTCTTCTGATTCTGGGGTTACTTCTTCGACAACTGCTTCGGTTGCATCGGCAACTTCAGCAACAACTTCTGGTGCTTCTACCACTGCCTCTTCGGTTACTACGACATCTTCAGTAATCACAGCTTGAGCTGGAACCTCGGACACCTCGCTATTTGTTGAACCTTCGGACATTTCAAGCTTGATACGGAGAGCATCGAATACACGAGCCGCCTTAGCAAGCGATCCCTTCATAGCGCCAGCAAGCTTTGCAAGTAGAACCTCACGAGATTCAAGATTTGCAAGTTGCATAAGCTCTTCTTTGGTGACTGCTTTGCCTTCGTAGATTCCACCCTTGATTACAAGAAATGGATTCTCTTTAGCGAAATCGCGCAGGCTCTTAGCCGCGTCAATTGCATCACCCTTGATGAAAGCAACTGCAGATGGTCCAACAAGAAGATCTGGTGAAAGATCTACGCCGGCATCTTTTGCTGCAATCTTTGTAAGAGTGTTCTTCACTACTGAGTACTTAGTTGATTCACCAAGTGCGCGGCGAAGTTGCTTCATCGAAGTCACGGATAGTCCGCGATATTCGGTGAGGATTGTTGCAGTAGCTGTACGGAAATCTTCCGTTAACTCTGCAACTGCTTTTTCTTTATCTGGGCGAGCCATTCGGTTCACCTTTCCTGGTACTTAGCGACATCAGGGAAATAAAAAAATCCGTGACGCGTAAGCGCGCACGGATTAATGTGAACACCTACGCGGGTTGAGATTTCCTCATTTAATGGATCAACCTTGCGGTTAATCCAGACCTGCGGTCTTTGGTTATGGCGTAAGGCTAAGGCGAGGTGCCT
>JBAXFS010000114.1:0-2467 GCA_037139795.1 Actinomycetes bacterium | reverse complement strand
GCCGCCGCTGTTGCAGCAGCCGTTGCTTTTGCTGTAGCCGCCGCAGTTTTTGTAGCCTTTGCTTTTTTAGTTTTCGCCGGAGTTGCAGTTGCACTTTGTGTTGGTGCCGCTTGTGCTGCGGCAGTTTGAGTTGGAGCCGCTTGCGTCGTGGTTACTGCAGCTGGTGTTGATGCAGATGTTCCAGCCGCAGATCCCATGGTGCCAGATAAACCTAATGAACTTGAGGCAGTGAATTGGGGCGGCGTAATTGCCAGCACTGCGCCGAGGCCACCTAAAGTGCCACCTGCGATTAATAATGCCCGTTTCATCTCATGCCCTCGTTTCGAAACCCCTCGAAGGATTTACATGTCATATATAAGCCGATTTACCTGAGGAGTTTCTGAGAACCTCCACAGAGCCTCCAATGAAAACTGCCCTTCGCCTTTTCAGGCGCTCTTTAGATATTTCTCCAAAGCTTCGCGCACTATCGCCGAATTAGTCTCTCCACGGCGCTTTGCCTCTTTATCAAGCGCCTTTTTTAGCTTTACAGGGACTCTAACTTTAATTTGAGGCGATTCCACAGATTTCGCCGATAATGACGGCCGACCCACGGCCTGTTTGATCGCTTCTTCGGCCATTTTGGCAGCGAGGGCATTAGTTAGACGCTTGCCATTCTTCAAGCGAATAACTTCGCGCTCTAGATCTACATCGGGGCCAAGCGTGTACTTAGTTTTTACTTTTGCGGCCATCTGTTCTTCCCCCTCCTTAAGTCTGTCGGCATTACATGCGTTACCAGTAAATAATCTTCAAGAACTACCGCAACTATTTCTAGCTCCAACCCTCGATTATCTTTAGCAACCCAAACTCGCTGAATTTTCTCATCATCTTCGCCGGTGATTATCGTGAATGAGAAATTTTCAATCACGTACATCGCCCGTGCCTTGCCAATTCGGTGCTTTCGCGCCGATTGGGTGAATTTGATTTTCATCCCAGCAATTTAGAGTCTAGCACTGACAGCGATAATTGTGTACCCCATAATTATTGGGAATGTGTGGATAACACGGCAACTCAAAGGTCACCGCATTTACCCGAAAAATTTACTCCTTATGGAAGGCGAAGGCCTCATCATGGAAGCGGTTCTTGGGCACACCTACATCAGAGGCAGCATTACGCACGGCGGTGACCAATGGCTCTGGTCCGCAGATATAGATATCGGAGTCGGCAAACTGGGGGACTAAGCGGCGCAAGGAGCGTGCATCCATTGGGTGATTCTTGCGCGGGCCTACTAAGTAATGGATGCGAATGGATCCACCACTATTGAAAGCTAAATAATCCAACTCATCGCGAAGGACTAAATCCTCTTCCTTTGAGGCTCTAAAAATTACATCCATCTGCACGCCGCCACTAAATTCATCGATTAATGCGCGCACCGGGGTGATTCCCACACCTCCGCCAACTAGGACAACATGTGGACGCGTGCTGCGGCCAGCAGTAAATGCACCGTAAGGGCCTTCAACAAATACGCGTGTACCCGGCTTAATAAATGCCAGCGAACGTGAGTGATCTCCCAAATCTTTAACGGTTATCCGCATTAAATGCTCTGTTGGAGCGGCCGAGAGTGAATAAGGGTGCGACATTAAAAAATGTCCGCGCGTTAAGAAGCGCCAACCAAAGAACTGCCCGCCCTGTGCACCAAGTTTATGCAAGTTGCGGCCCTTCATAATTACTGAAATAACACCGGGGCCTTCGACAACGACCTTTTCAACTTTCAAATTAACTTTCATCGATCGCACAAGTGGCACTCCAAAGCGCCAGTAAATAATTGAAAATGCCATCAATACATAGAGTGAAGTCCAGTACAGACGGTTAAGCGGGTGCCCAATAAACATTTGGCCATTAATTACTTGGTGCATGAAAGATGCGGCGATGGCAAAGTATGTATAGATGTGGATAATCCACCAGGTCTCATAACTCATTTTGGCACGCGCTTTTTTATAGGATGTCACGCCAGCTAAAACCATTAAGAAAAACCCGGCCAACGCGAACCAAGTCCACTCAAAGGTATGCAACATTCGCCATAACTCTTTATATAGCGGAACTGAATCTTGGCCGGCAAAAGATAAAATAATAAATAGAACGTGCGCACCGATTCCATAAAGTGACCACGGTCCCAAATTGCGATGCCAAGTAACTAATCGATCATGGCCAACACCTTTTTCAACCCACGGAATTCGAGCAACTAAAAAAATTCCAACAATTGCAAAGTAAGTTCCAACAAGGGCCGATAATCGCGAAGCTGATGCAATGACTGCGTACACCGACATGAAGTCGCTCTTTCGGACCGTGGTTAACTGCAGCGCCAAAGTCAGACCGAGGCCCGCCCCGAGCAGCAGTGCCGCCCAGTCCGTGCCGGCGCCTGAATGCTTATAGATACGAGTTGGCTGTGTCATAGGGCTATTAGACACCTATTTGCTGTGAACTTTCTGAA
>JBAXFS010000113.1:0-2563 GCA_037139795.1 Actinomycetes bacterium | reverse complement strand
AGTGAGAAGACTCCAGAGATCGCTCGAAGATAGTTGGCTTCAGATGCCGTATTGGCTGCAGCTTGAGAAAACTGACTGATTTTCATACAGGCTCGAGGAAGAAACACTTCAAACAAGCCCCTTAATCGAATCCATTTGAAACTCCACAACATTGAATCATCACCACGTCCGTGAACGGGTTCAGCACTCTCCTGTCCATCTCTACGAGTTTTAATGCGCGTGATTTCTATCAGTGGCATGCCCTCACCACGGTTTGGTTGTGATGGAGAGTTGGGTTGCGATGGAGGCACGAGGCGTGTGGCAGGGATCGAAGCTGCCGAGGCCGCGATACCTAATACCACCGCAACGGGATATATCTGATTGAAAACTTTGTTAAGGATGATGCTCGATTTGGTCGTGCGATCAACACTAGACGTAGAGTTGTGAATTGGTGTTGGTGTCGGTGTTGGTGTCGGTGTCGGTGTTATAGATGGGGAAGGCGTGATAGTTGCTGGCGATACTTGTGGGGAAGCCACAACAACAGGTTTTTTTGTGTTAGTGACGTTTGGCTTTGGGGTAGGAGCATTTAATACTGGGAGGCTGGCTTGTATTTCATCAAAGTAAGTCTTTGAGTACCAGATTTGAACTGTTCGTCCGGAAACCACTTGACACGTAAATTCTCTTCCATAAATATCGAAATGCGCGATATTTAAATCAGATAGCAGACACTCTATGCCAAACCCCAAACTATCGGTACCAGTCAAAGGAATGAATTTCCAATGATCTGGGTTTGAATCTAGTTGCCACAACAGCGCATGCGGAGCCGATGGGTCTTTAAGGCACGTTAAAGAAGCTTGACCACTCTCATAGAGAATTGTTCTATATTCAAGGGCGCATGAACTGCCCGCGGTTTCAACTGCAAAACCCGAAGGCGTGCATAGCGAGAGAAAGAAAACTGCAATTGCACACACAATTGCACCAGCGAATCGGGGATGTAAGCCCAGACGCATGAGGCTGATTCGTTTCATGGCGAGAGTATTCCGTGTTTCGCTTTGATTTCCTAGTGGTTATTCGCCAATTCATCGTCTCTTTGCTTGTCACAACTATGATTCTTAGATGGTCAACGTCAGAGGCAGAGCAATATTTCTGACTTTCCTCATGTTGTCCACGGTCATGTCGATTAGTACAAGTCGCGCGATGCAACATCCAATTCAGAATCAAATTTGTGCCAAAGCAAATATTCTTAGAACTCAAAACAGCGAGTCATTTACTTGCACTCTTGTCGGTAAGAAAAATATCTGGGTATTAGATGTTGTGCAGAACCCAACTCCGCTTGTGAGTACAAAAAAACAGACAATCTATCCCATGGTTGTTTTTGTAACTGCAATGGATCCCACGTTGGCGTGGAGTCAAGAGTCAATGAATCTGGCAAAGATTTCGCTACAAGATGCAATGAAGTGGTGGAGTAAAATTTCCAAAGGCAAAATAGCTTTCGCATCTTTAAAAGTTGTTCAGCCCATAGCGTTAAAGAATGCTAATACCTGTGATCCTCAAATCATCTCTCAGTTAGTTTTAAAAACTTTAAAAATTCACTCTTTGAAGTCAGGTACTGAATTGTTTGTGATGGACCTTGATGCTCAATGTGGATATGCAGGGGTAGCCACCCAAAATGGCAGGACAGTCCTGATCTCTAGAGATGGTTTAATCTTTTCTGACATCGTCACTTCTGTTGATCCTACAAATCCCTCCGAAAATCTCTCCGCTTTTAAACCAAATAACGAAATTGCATCCACCATCGCCCACGAGATGGGTCATAACTTTGGTCTAACTCACTCTTCACTTGTCGGGTGTCCAACTTCTAAGTTATTAAGATTATCAAAATCTTGTACGACCGATGAATATGGCGATACTGAGGATTTCATGGGCAACCCAACTGCATTAAGTTGTATGAACCAGTCCGATGGATCAAACATTGATGCATTATCTGCGACGCAGATGGCCGTTGGATTCGGCTACACAAAAGCGACAGCCATAACTAGCCCAGGTTCATTCACTGTCTTTGGTAATTCAACTCAGCCAGTTAGATCTCTCTATTCAATACCTACTAAGTTGGGTACTGCATACATAGAGTTTTCATCTGCAGGAAGCTCTGAATGTTATTACAGACAAGCAGGTAGTTCGTCTTTTAGTGGGAACGTGGATATTTCTAAAATTGCAAATCCTTCAATTGAAATTAGAATTGTGGGAAATGATCAAGCCTTTCCTCTGAAATCGAACACGTCAAATGATGTTCAAATACTCGAGATTGGCCGGCAGATAACAAGAATTGCTGGGCCCTTCCAAGACCCACTTAGCTTTGATGGATATTCGCAGCTGACATGGAGTGGCATTGACCCGCATTTTCAACTCGGGGAGGCTACTGAAATTCCAAATACAAACCTAATTTTGACAGTTACTGCAACTACGGCAGATTCAGCTGCGTTCTCTATTTTTCCAGGATAGACATACGCCTGTAGCAGCCACCGACTCACTTGTACAATGATTCGTACAAGGTGCTATCCTCCTCTTGAAAAGGAGTCCACAT
>JBAXFS010000112.1:0-2601 GCA_037139795.1 Actinomycetes bacterium | reverse complement strand
CGGCTTATAGGGCGACTCTTCTATTAATTAATGATTAGTGACCATTTCCACCGCGGAGATGGTCACTTTTGGGTGGTGTTCATTTCAGGAGTTTTTTGGCAGCGGTTGTAAGTGAGTAGAAAGCCCACTTGCCTCTTTGCGATCTTTCTAGAAGACCAGCATCTACAAGAAGTTTTAAGTGGTGACTTACGGTGCTCTGGGCAAGCCCGGTTTCCGGAGTTAAATCACAAACACAAGCTTCTGAGTTTTCACCAGATGCCACAGCCATCATAAGGCTTAACCGGGTCGCATCTCCAAGGGCTTTGTACTGCTCTGCCAAACTCGAAATCGCCTTCGGTGAATTCGTAAGACTTAGGATTTTTGCCACACCAGAATCATACATTGACAATCTTCGATGGGAGAGTAGACTCGTCATATCGAAGTTTATCGATTTAAGGAGTATAAATGACTGATCTAAAGATTGAAACAAAGGAAGCTTGCTGTGCAACCACAGATGCGAGCCTGGCTTGCTGTTCCACTGGAAGTGAAGCAGATGCTGCTTGTTGTAGCACTTCTTCTGAGGCCTGCTGCTAAGACTTCCACATGACTATTTCCCTAAATATCCGTAGGCGAGAAAGCTCTCGAAAGAGCGTATCTAAACTCGTCGGGATTCTCGCGGCCTGGTATTTCTTGTATTGGGGAAATGACAAATTCTGGAACTGGCTTCTATTTCAAGCCCTCCCGTTAGATAAGAAGAGCAAGATGGGAGATGCAATCCGCTTTTTCTTTTACGACTCATCAAAGATAGTCCTACTCCTTGTAGGCATAACTTTTGTGGTGACGATTCTGCGATCGTTCATTACGATAGAGAAGACCCGAGCACTTCTAGGTGGAAAACGTCAGGGTGTAGGAAATGTAATTGCTGCTTCAGCGGGCATTGTCACCCCATTCTGCTCATGCAGCGCGGTTCCTGTATTCATCGGTTTTCTCTCCTCGGGGGTGCCAGTAGGTTTGACGTTAAGTTTTCTTATTGCCAGCCCGCTGATCAATGAAATTGCAGTCGGCCTATTATTTACAATGTTTGGCCTTAAGATTGCTGCGATTTATTTAGTCTCCGGCTTGACCATTGCAATAGCCGCAGGAATGGTCTTAGGAAAGATGAAGGTCGAACGTTGGGTAGAGCCATTCGTCTATGCCAATCAAATGCACAGCCAAGGAGATTTTGCTTCACCTAGTTATTCAATTCAAGATCGCACTCGAATGGGCATTGAAGAAGCTACTGCGATCTTCAAAAAAATCTGGCCCTACCTACTTGCCGGAATTGCAGTTGGTGCTGCTATTCACGGCTGGGCACCTACGGAATTCTTTGCTAAATATGCAGGCCACAATAATCCCTTCGCCGTTTTAATTGCCGTTGTAATTGGAATTCCGCTTTACTCAAATGCAGCCGGAGTTATGCCTATAGTGCAAGCTCTCTATGCTAAGGGCCTTCCAATGGGAACATTATTGGCCTTTATGATGGCGGTAGTTGCCTTAAGTCTTCCGGAAATGATCTTGCTCAGGAGAGTCCTTCGTCCAAAGCTGTTAGCAACTTATATTTTAATCGTTGGCTTAGGAATCATTTTTGTCGGCTATTTATTCAACGCAATACTTTAAGGAGTTCAAATGGAAATCAAAGTGCTCGGCCCGGGATGTAAGAACTGCGTCACATTAGACAAAATTGCACATGAGGTTGTTCAAGAGATGGGACTGACCGCAACTTTTGAAAAGGTAGAGGATTACGCTGCCATTGCCTCCTATGGCGTTATGAGCACCCCTGCTCTTGTTCTTGATGGAAAAGTATTATTCTCTGGTCGAGTGCCAACTCCGAATCACCTCAAGGAGCTCATTTCCGAAGAGCTCAGCACCAAGGGATAACCGGAAGTTCACCTTTTGTAAACTTTAGAAAGATAACTTTGTTCAATCATGGTAAGGGGCAGGCATGACCGTTAATGGACTTTTCGAATTTGAAGGCGCTTTCCCTAAGCCCCTCTTTCAAACCCCTTAAAAGAAATGAAGGTTCCATAAATGGCTAACTCAAAACCAATCGTCTTATTTGTCTGTGTCCATAATGCGGGCCGCTCCCAGATGGCTGCAGGGTTCATGCGGGAGCTTGGTGGAGATCGAGTCCAAGTACTCTCTGCTGGCTCTGCTCCGAAAGACTCCATTAACCCTGTCGCAGTTGAAGCAATGGCAGAGGTGGGAATAGATATTGCCAATCAACAGCCAAAGGTGCTTACTAATGAAGCAGTGATGGAATCAGACGCTGTTATCACCATGGGTTGTGGAGATGCCTGTCCGTTCTATCCAGGTAAGCGTTATGAAGATTGGGTATTAGAAGATCCGGCCGGTCAAGACATCAACTTTGTTCGCAAAGTACGAGATGACATAAAGAGCCGTGTCGAAGCTTTGTTATCGGAATTACTTAACAAATAGTAACGTTCGCTTCACTTCGCTTTAATTATCAAACTATGCGGGCAAGCCTGCGGACAAAGTGACCAATGTGAGCGTAGATTGTCTATCTCCGACTTATAGGGCGACACTTCTTTAAATTCGTTTTGAAAAAGTGAAGTAAATGCTTGC
>JBAXFS010000111.1:0-2611 GCA_037139795.1 Actinomycetes bacterium | reverse complement strand
CCGTTGGCTTATCCAAAGTCACGCTTACTCTCTAGCCGATAAGTTCGCGGTTACGTTTGATTTCGCGATCATGCTTACATGGGCGATCTAAGTGTGAGTCATAGCAAGCATCACACAGCAAAACTAATTGATGACACTCGGCCTTTTGGCAGTTTCTAAACTCTTTAGTCGGGCCATTGCAGTGAGCACACTGACCAATTAACTTAGTGTGATCGCTGAAATCAATCGTCAATCGATCATCGAAAGTATAGAGCGAACCTTCCCATAGGCCGTCATCTCCATAGGCATTTCCATAGCGAACAATCCCGCCCTTAACTTGATAAACCTCTTTAAAACCACGATTCTTCATAACAACCGAGAGAATCTCGCAGCGAATGCCGCCGGTACAGTAAGTCACGATTGGCTTATCTTTCATGTGGTCATACTTGCCACTTTCAATCTCTTTAACAAAGTCATGCGATGTTGTTACGTCGGGAACCACTGCATCTTTGAACTTACCAATTTTAGCCTCAAAAGCATTGCGACCATCGAAGAAAATCACGTCATCGCCGCGCTCTTCAACTAAGGCATTGACCTCTTCGGGGCGTAAATGAACGCCACCACCAATAACGCCATTGACATCGACTTTTATCTCGCCAGGATTACCAAAGGCTACGAGCTCGTCCTTAACTTTAATCTTTAGCTTTGGAAAATCATTGCCGGTGCCTTCTGACCATTTGAAATCAATCTTCTTAAATCCAGGGTATTGACGCGTATTTTTAATGTATTTCTTAACATCATCCATGTTGCCACCCAACGTGCCATTAATGCCATGGGGGGAGATGAGAATGCGTCCCTTAATATTGAGGGATTCGCACAGAGTTTTCTGCCATAACTTAACGGCCTCTGGATCTGAAATTGGGGCAAATCCATAGTAAAGAATTACTTTGTTGAAGTTCATTTGCGTTAAGCCCGCTCAGCCAATATCAGTGGTGTCAGTTCGTGAGCACCAAACTCTTGGGGCCACGTTGGATTAGGACGTCCATAACCTTGGGCAATAACAAAAGAGGCACGCTCTGCAGCTGTATCTCCACCATGACCACCTTCAGCGCGATGACCATGATCGGTTGTAATAACAACTAACCATGGCTCATTAACGGATGCCCGAACCTTAACTGCGGCAATCAAGCTTGCGACGTAGGCATCTATTTTTGTAATGGCAGCTTTATATTGGGAGCCAACTGAGTCATAAACATGACCGGCCTCATCAACACCGCAGAAATAAACAAAGGAAACATCAGGGCCGTGGTTTTCGATTGCATACATCGCCGCCTCATGAACTTCGGCATCAATAACGTTGTATCCATAAGTTTCGCCATCACGGGCAATTACACGGTGAACAAAGGCCAATTGTTGCTCGCGGCGCTCGTGAATGACTGGGCCATGGCCAGAAGGATCAACTAGTGCTGGCCAACCAGCTGCAGCGAAAGTCGTTGTAGTTTGGTCGTTATAAAAGGCACGAGAGAGTAAATCTGGGCGATGATGCAACTTATGTCCAATAAAAGAGTTATCGCTCACGCCATGTTCTTCGTGAGTAGATCCAGTCAAAAGCGTTGACCAACCAGGCCCTGAGAAAGTTGGCGCTGGCATAGTTATCGTTGTGAAAAAACCGCTCGATTTTAATGCTGTAATCGTTGGTGAAGCCTCAAGTGCCTGCGCAAGATTGAGGCCATCGATTCCAATGAGCAGTATTTTGCTTTTCATTTATGCAAGCGCCTTAGCAATGGCTGAAGTATGGGCGGGGGATGATCCACAGCAAGAGCCAACAATATTGACACCCATTGCCTTCATCTTCACGGCGTACTTCGCCATCTCCTCTGGAGTTCCATCGTAAATAAACTCGTCCCCTTGAAGTTTCGGTAGGCCCGCATTTGATTGCGTAATAATGAAAACTCCATCTGGGCGGGCGTTGACCATCTCTTGAGCGATGACCTGCATCTCGTCGGTTCCGCGGCCACAGTTAGCACCAATGATGCGAACACCGAGAGCGGCTAAATGTGTAACCGCCATTCCTGGCTTCACACCCATCATCGTGCGCAGATTTGTATCAAAACTCATCGTTGCAATAATTGGTAAGCCAGGTGCAACTTCTTTGGCTGCATTAACTGCAGCTTCAACTTCACCCAAATCCGACATTGTTTCAATGAGAATGGCATCAACGCCACCTGCCACTAAGCCGCGAATTTGTTCGGCAAATAGAGTTTGTCCACTTTCAAGAGTCATTGTGCCCATTGGCTCCATTAAATCCCCAGATGGTCCGATGTCTCCCATAACGAAACAGCCAGGGTGACGATCTGCAACTTTGCGGGCAATCTCTGCACCCGCCTTGTTGAGTTCAAAAACTCGATCTTCAAGACCATGCATTGCTAGGCGACCATGCGTGCCGCCGAAAGTATTCGTTGTAATAAATTGTGCGCCAGCTGCGGCATATGCCTCAAGCACGGCCTCAATCTCTTCTGGCTTTTCAACGTTCCATAACTCGGGAGCACCGCCATCGGTTAGCCCACGATCTTGGAGCATTGTTCCCATTGCGCCATCAGATGCAAGTGTCGCCTTTTCAAGAGCCTCGTAG
>JBAXFS010000110.1:0-2636 GCA_037139795.1 Actinomycetes bacterium | reverse complement strand
CAATAGTCCCCATCCAGTGTGGACGATCCTTCGATTCCGTTGCCACATCTATACGAGAGACAAAGTTTTCATAGCCTGCGAAAATCACCATCAAAATCAAGTTGGCAAGGAGCGTTAAGTCCAATAGAGCCAGCAGGTCAAGTGTGAAACTCTGTGGCGTTGCCTCTCCAATATGGAGAGCTAAATGGTAGAACTCAATTAAGAATCGGAAGCAGAGAAGAACTAACGTTCCAACTAAACCAAGGTATAGGGGAGCAAGAAGAAAGCGTGCACGAAATAAAACTACTTCTATGCCATGAGATATGCGATTCATAAATGAACTTTAACTTATGCTTGAAGAATTTGAACCACTTCAAGTCGGTCTTTGTAAGAAATATTAGAAAAGCGAGAGCAGGTGGGTCCCTCGACGGCCACCCACTCTCGCTTTTTCTTTATGTAGTTATCCGCTGAAGACCGTATCCCAATTGGAGATAGTCATTGTGTAGAACTGACCACCTTCAACTGTTGTGTTATCGAGTGCCAGTTTCTTGGCTGTAACTCGATTTGCTAAATCAGGACGCGCTGGTGCAAGTGCACCTTTCACGCCTGGGTCGATGGTTGTGACGCCACTGTATGTATGAATTTGCGCATTAAACATAAAGTAGGAGTTGGTGTCATTGCCTTTGCGAAGAAAGTCGGTGACATCGATAATTCCACTTGACTCTTCATCAATTGTCATATATTTAGATCCGGTAGCCGTGAAGTATTTTGGGTCAAAGGCAGCAACTACAGCGAGCTTTGAATCTTTGATTCGATATGCGAGAAGGCGGGCAACGTGAGCATTGTTGCCTGGATCTTCTTGAATCATGATGATTCCATCTTTTGTGACCGTTAAGTTATCTGGCTTGCTCAAATATGGGGCTTCTCCGCCGTTGAGTAATAATTCTAATTTCGCACCAAGAAGTGGGTTTTGAGCGTCTTTAAATGTTAAGCGCCATAACCCTCCGCCATCACGTGAAAGAGTAGGTTCATCAGGATTTGCCTTAGTAGCAACTGGGTCCTTATTCGATTCAGTAGTTATAAAGTAGAAGATATTAGGGTTGTTTGGATCCCAGTTCCCATCTTCAATGCGAGCAAATGTGAATCCATTATCACGAGCACCTTTGGAAAAGTTAGCGACGTCAGTATTCCATTCGATCTTTTTAAAAGTTGCCTCGACTGGCGTTGACTTAGCAATGGTGGTGCGGAAGATGTTGTCTGTCGCTACCGTTGGGACGTTTAACACATAGAGGTCGCCATTGGTAAGTCCGGCTTTCTCAACAGAAGTTCCTGTCGCCTGCTTTTTACCTACATATAGGTGTAGTTGACTATCTGTTGCAGAACCATCTTCATTATTAATTGTCACTGTATTCGGTCCTGGCTTAGGATTAGGAATAATATTTTCAAATGAAAGCATTCCCATGCGCGGAAGCTGGTAACCATTTCCAGCCATATCGAAGGCAAAGCCGCGTGAGTTATCACCTATTTCTTCACCTGTTGTAAACAGGCCACCGTCATAACCCACTCCGTTATAGATAAATGTTCCAGCAGGTGAATACGTGGCTGAACAAAAACGGCTGATGCCCCAACCAAATGTGCCAGCGGCATATCCAGATGGCTCTCCACCTAGTGGGCTAGATTGAGTGAGTCCTGTTTTGTAGTTAAAAAAGTTCATACTTTTAATGAGCGGCTCTGCTGAAGTAATTGATTTGGCGCTCAAGCTGTAATTCATCTTCGTAATCGAAACACCCCATTGACCGCTATCTGACATGCTGCGAGCGGCAATCTTGTCAGCAGTAGAGACTTCATGGTTGGCGAGAACAGTAAGCCCGCCCTTGCCATTTAGGAATGCACCCATGCCATCTGGGATTCCACGGATTACTGTTCCACCAATGACATCACCTGTTGTCGCTATGGGATTAAGAGTTACCGCTGAATTAGTTGAAAGCATATAAACGGGTTTCTTATCTGGCCAGGAAGCTGCACTAAGCGCGCCAGCAACTGCTACAACCGCGAGGGTTGAGATTGTTTTCTTAAATTTCATTGTTGCCTCTCTCTTGACTCCTTAGTAGGAGTAGAGAGAATCTTCTAATTAATAGGGAAACGGTTTTCAACTATTCCATTACTAAATAGCAAAGCCGAAGTGAATTATTCGAGTTCGAGGGTTACCCTCAGCCACTCATCTTCGAGTTTGTGTTTATCTGATCGTTGAGATTCAAGCTCGCGTGTAATGGACGTTAGTCGCTCTGGTTCAAATGATGCACTCTCCTGCTCGGACTCTAACTCTGAAATCTTTGTGTTTGCTTTTTCTATCTGGCGTTCAAGGCGCACTTTGTCCTTCTTTAGTTGACGCTCTTCGGCGGCGCTTGATGATTTCCTCTCTTTTTGAGATGAGATTGGAATTTGTATCGCTTCGTGACGAAGCTCTAAATACTCATCGACTCCACGCGGAAGATCGCGAACAGACTTATCTCCAAGTAGACCCACAAATCGATCGCACACTCGCTCTAGGAAGTATCTATCGTGTGAGATCACAATGAGCGTTCCACCGTAACTATCCAACAAATCCTCAAGCTCGGTAAGCGTTTCAATATCAAAATCATTAGTTGGCTCATCGA
>JBAXFS010000109.1:0-2665 GCA_037139795.1 Actinomycetes bacterium | reverse complement strand
CACGGAAAAATTCCAGATCGCGAAGGCATTCGATATGAAACGGCTTTCGTTGGTCCCGCTATGCGCAATAGCCCTCGCCTCGATTACATTCCGAGCCGACTCTCACTGCTTCCAGTTCTAATTCGGAACTTTTATCGCCCTGATGTAGTTTTTTTGCACACATCATCGCAACGCTTTGACACAGTTAGTTTGGGTACCGAAGTCAACATCTTGCCGCGCTCTATCGAAACTGCGCGGGCGCACGGTGGCCTAGTGATCGCCCAATCGAATGCACAGATGCCTTACACATATGGCGATGCCCAGATTTATGACAGTGAAATAGATTATTTAGTCGAAGTTGATGAGCCACTTCAAGAAAAACCAGCAGTTCCCGTGACCGATATTCAAGCGCAAATCGGCAACCGTATTGCCAGCCTTATCGAAGATAATTCAACCTTGCAATTAGGAATCGGGGGAGTACCCGATGCCGTCTTGATGGCGTTAAAAGAGCGCAAAGGTCTGCGCATTTGGACGGAGATGTTCTCAGATGGCGTTCTTGAGTTGAGCCGTGCTGGAACCTTAGATGATGAGATTCTAATAACGGCCTCCTTTATCTTTGGTTCTAATGAACTCTATAAGTGGTTAGATTTAAACAAGAAGGTACGCATGCTACGAACCGAAAGGACTAATGATCCTTCACAGATCGCACGCCAAGCCAAGATGACTTCAATAAACAGCGCACTAGAAGTGGATTTATTTGATCAAGCTAACGCCAGTCATGTACGGGGAAAAATTTATAGCGGTTTTGGTGGCTCCACTGACTTCATAGTGGGCGCACTGCATAGCCGTGGTGGCCAATCATTTGTGGCGCTTCCATCGTGGCACCCGAAGGCAGAAGTTTCCACAATCGTGCCTAGGTTGCAGAGTAATATCACGCACTTTCAACACTCATATGTCGTTACTGAACAGGGCGTAGCGGCGTGCTTTGGACACTCGCAAAATGATCAAGCGCTAAATATCATTCATAACGCTGCTCATCCAGATGTTCGAGAAGAGTTAATTGAAAAAGCTCACGAATTTGGTCTTATTTAGCCGGCAAGCTCCATAGGCCATGCATCAGTGGGTGAATTACTGGTTGGCAAGTTCTTACCGTCCTTGGTCTTAATCGAAATAAAAGTCAAAGCTTTTTTACCCTTGACGCTCTTTTCTTTACTTAAAACTATATCTACGTGGGCGAAATGTAGTTTGCCGGCAACACAGGACGGCACACAGTCATTTATTTGATACTCGCCAATTCCAGCTGCCCCATCGGCACTCCATGTATCCCATTCAATTTGGCTGATGAGTACTCCAGCATCGGCACAAAATTTAATAATAGTCGTTGGTTTGTAATCGAGGATTCCGCAGTTCGTAACGTAAACCTGCGTAGTCACAGCACGATTTACAAAAGTATAGCCACCGTAACTAACTCCCAGAAGGGTAGCTAGTAGGACAATCCAGCCTTTTGAATGTCGCAGTTGGCTAAACTTCATGGCCCCACCGTAGCAAAGGAGGCGAATCGGTTAACATATTTTCAGCAATCCACAGTGCACCGTCTAAGTTATCGCCACGTGCAGCAACAAACTTGGCATTCGGCAAACTCTTCAGGATAAAACTTTGGATAGCCTTAACGTAATTACCATTGGCAGAAGGTCCGCCTTGAATGGCTAGCTCTGGCGCCTCATCATGTGAACCACCAGCACCGATCCATGTTGCTATTACAGTTTGAGCCAATAGGCATGCACCTTCATCGCGGATTTTTATCGCAGCCTCAACTCCGGCATCGGCAGCAGCTAACAAAGTTTTAGCACTTTGAATCGCCAAGGTAGCCGCATCTGAGCCAGTCTTTATCTCTAATGCATCGAAAGCAGAAACTTCTGCGCTAAAGGATTTAAGTAATTCCAGATTGTTATTTCTTCCTTGACGCGCAGCTAAAGCGTTAGTGATACCTAATTTTCCAAGCCAAAAACCACCACCTTCATCGCCGAAAGTGCTTCCGAGTCCATCGCGATGAGCGAAGTTTCCATCGCGCCCACCAACAGAAACAACGCCTCCACCAATAGTTAACGTCACGCCATTGTGTCCATGCAAAGCTCCAATGAAGCCAGCAAGACCATCATCGATTACGGCAGTTTTTGTTGCACCGAAAAACTCATGGCAAAGAGCGGCAAAAGGTGCAGGATCACTAACAATTCCATTAAAGCCCGTGCAAGAAAGAGAGACAACATCGGCTGCGATTTTTTCAATTGTTTCAAATACGGTGCGAAGGGCTGCGATAGTCGACTCTCCAGCTAATTTGCCTCTGGTTGAGTTGATTGAAATGCTATCCATTCGAATACGCGTACCTGATTGACCTAAATCTACGCTGAGCACCATAGGCGTAAGAATAGTTTAAATTCATGTGGGAAGATAGGAACATGAAGCAATTAGGCACAATTATGTCTTCGGAGATAGCGGAGACACCTGCAGTCTTCACCAAAATTCTCGGCGATTTGTCAGCCTTTGAAAGCGTTAAAGATATTCTGACTACGGAGAAAATCCATGCAGTCATGATCTTAGCCCGGGGTACATCCGATAACGCTGCACACTATTTGAAATATTTGATTGAAACTCAGATTGGACTACCGGTTGGTCTGACATCTCCATC
>JBAXFS010000108.1:0-2674 GCA_037139795.1 Actinomycetes bacterium | reverse complement strand
TACGCAGTTAGCGCAGGCGGACCATGGGAGATTGTTGGCGAAGTAAAGGCAGGTTTACCGATGAAAGGCGCACTTGTCGCCGGAACTGCTGTGGGTATTGCAACGGGCGCAGTTATTCCGACCGGTACTTTTGGTGTAATTCGGTGGGAGATTGCGACAGTAAATGAAAATATCCTCAGCGGTGAAGTTGAAGAAAATCAGCATGTTCGACCCGCTGCCCATGAATGCAACTGCGATGACGTGCTAGTTACCGCTGGGTCAAAGCTCAACCCTGGAACAATTGGTTTACTCTCTGCCGCTGGTTTAGATCGAGTCAATGTTGTACGAAAGCCGCGCGTTGCACTGGTTCTATTAGGAGATGAGCTTCAATTAAGTGGCGTGCCTAGCAATGGATTGATTCGTGATGCGTTAGGGCCACAACTACCTGGCTGGTTAGAAAAAATGGGATGCGAAGTTGTTAGTACTCGCTATATTTCCGACGAACTAACGAATGTAGTTGAAGCGCTCACAAGCGCTTGCGGATTAGCCGACATAGTCATAACAACTGGCGGTACAGCTCAAGGCCCCCGTGACTTCCTGCATGATGCTTTGGTACAAATCGATGCCCACATTCTTGTTGACACAGTTGCCGTTCGTCCAGGACACCCAATGTTGCTTGCGCGTACGAGTAAGAATGCAATCTTTGGTTTGCCCGGAAATCCGCAGTCGGCAATTGTTGCGCTGATGTCTTTAGGTGCCCCCGTAATTGCTTCCATGCTTGGGCATGTAGTGCGCGAACTTCCAACCGTAATAACGCGCAATGAAATTACGGCGCCTAGCAACTTCACTCGTTTAGTAATTGGAAATATCATCGATGGCCAATTCGAAGTT
Source organism: Actinomycetes bacterium (assembly GCA_037139795.1). Taxonomy (GTDB): domain Bacteria; phylum Actinomycetota; class Actinomycetes; order Nanopelagicales; family Nanopelagicaceae; genus Planktophila. Next base: position 1,804 of record JBAXFS010000108.1, on the reverse strand, counting down.
GGCCAATACTTAGGCTCGGCGATGCTGCGAGGTTTGGCATACTCAACTGGATTTGGCGTTGTGACCAAGGAGCTAACGGCTGCTGGTGAGCAGATCCGTTGGCTATCACTGCCTTAGGCAATTAGACTCACAACCATGAGCGATGGGTTAACGCATTTAAACAGCGCCGGACAAGCCAATATGGTCGATGTCACCGGTCGCGAGATTACTGTCCGCATCGCCGATACATCAGCAACAGTAAATCTTTCGGCCCATGTTGTCGCTCTTTTGCGCGACGGGGCAACGCCTAAAGGCGACGTGTTATCGACGGCTCGCATTGCAGGAATCATGGCAGCTAAGAAAACGAGTGAATTGATTCCGCTATGTCATCCAATTGCGATTAATAAAATCAGTATTGATTTAGAAATCATCGATACTGGAGTTGCGATTCATGCTCAAGTGGTAACTTCAGATCGAACTGGCGTTGAAATGGAGGCGCTGACTGCAGTAAGTGTCGCCGGTCTAACTATTATCGACATGGTTAAGGCCCTTGATCCAGCGGCGACAATTACTGATATTCGTATCGATTCAAAATCTGGTGGCAAGAACGGTGATTGGAAACGCGCGTGAGCCAACGTAGCGCTTACGTAATTACTGCTAGCAATCGTGCCTCCCTCGGTGTTTATGCCGATTTAAGTGGTCAGCAATTGAAAGACGGTCTGGCCTCTCTTGGCTATGACGTAAGTGAGCCCGTAATTGTTGCCGATGACATAGATGCAATTGCTGCGCAGATTCTCAAAGCCCTCGCTAGTAAATCGCGTCTAATCGTTACTACTGGTGGAACTGGTGTCTCTCCGATGGATGTAACGCCAGAGGCCACAGCACCATTTATTGAAAAGAGTATTCCAGGTTTTGGCGAAGCTCTTCGTGCCTATTCACGGGAGAAAGTACCTACATCAGATTTAACTCGTGGTTTAGCTGGCACTAACGGCACATCATTAATAATTAATCTTCCAGGATCTCCGGGTGGGGTGCGCGATGGCTTAGTTATTATCGAACGGTTAGCGGGCCATATTTTAGATCAATTAGATGGGAAAGATCACTGATGCCGCAAGTAATGCGGGCCGATGTTACGAGCGAAGTAATTGCAATCGCTCAGCTAATCGCTCTGGTGAAAGATGATCGATGTGGTGCGGTCGTAACTTTTACCGGTGACGTTCGAAATCACGACGGCGGCAAAGAAGTAAAGACTTTAACTTATGAGATTTATCCGAGTGCCGGCGCGCAAATTGCTTTAATTACCGCCGCCGTTATTGCCGACTCTGATGTGATAAAAGTGGCGCTATCTCATCGTTATGGCGAGATTTTAATTGGCGAAACCGCTTTTGCTGTAGCTGTTTCAGCTCCACATAGAGAGAGCGCATTTGAAATCGCTTCTGCGTTAGTAAATGAGATTAAAGCGAAGTTGCCTATTTGGAAACATCAAGTCTTCGCCGATGGAACTGACGAGTGGGTCAATACCGCTTAATTAGCCGCCGGCAAATTTTGGAAGCACATCGATGACGCTTCCATCAAGGACCAAAATATCCACATCATGGACTGCCACTGAATCAAGCAGGAAACTGCACTGGGAAATCACATGCGCAAGTAGGGGATTCTCACGAGTGGCATCGGCAATGATCGATGAGAGTGGTGCGCTGGGATAGCGAGCTTGATCCACACCTGCTGCGGCTCGTGCAGCGGCAAAGAATCGAACTTCTACCCCATTATCCATATCTGCATTGTATGGTTAACCCATGCTTGAGTACCTAATTATCTTCGCAGT
>JBAXFS010000107.1:0-2797 GCA_037139795.1 Actinomycetes bacterium | reverse complement strand
CATCGGTTGCTCGCTCGCTTCGTGAAGCCTTCCACGGTTTGGTGGGTTCAACCGTAATCACTGTACTCATCGCCCTGACTTTCCTGTTGTCTTAACGATTAGATTAGCAAGCGCATTTACGATAAGAGTCAGCAAAAAGAGAATCAAGCCGGCAGCCATCAACGCTTTGATTTCATATGGACTCGCATCGCCAAACTTCAAGATGATAAGAGAGGCTACGTTTCCACCTGCACCCAGCAGCATCTGCCAATTGATTTGAAAAACGATGTTAAGGACCGTAAATACTGCAACAGTCTCGCCCATTGCACGGCCAAGCCCAAGCATTGCTCCACCGATTACTCCACTGCGTCCGTGCGGGATGACAACTGCCTTGATCATGGCCCACCTAGTTGCGCCGAGGGCATAAGCGGCCTGAATTCGATCCAAAGGAGCTTGTGAAAAAATCTCTCGCGACACTGATGTAATGATTGGAATAATCATAATTGCTAGAACTACACCAGCAACAAAAGGAGATCGAGTAAACACCGCTACTTGGACATCAAACACTGGAATAAAACCAAGGTATTTATGCAGGAGTTTTGCCCAATACTCCACACTAGGCATGAGGACTAAAAAGCCCCAAATTCCGAAGAGGATGGATGGAAATGCAGCCATCATGTCGATGACGGTTACTAGAATCTTCTTAAGCCAACCGGGGGCGTAAAAATTGAGAAATAACGCTGAAAAAACCGACACGGGAAGCGCTATAGCTACGGCAATAAGTGAACAGAGAATTGTTCCAACAAGCATGGCCGCCAGACCAAAGTGGCTCTCAAGCACATTACCTGCATCGTCAGTTGAAATCGACCAATCAGAGTTTGTTATAAAACCCAATCCCTCTTCTCGTAAAACTTCGAATCCTCGGTAAGTAAGAAAGATGGCTATCAAACCCAGTAAGACCAGGGATGATAATCCGCCAGCTGTTACAACGCCACGAAAAACTTTGTCAGATCGACGCGGCTCAGTTGTAATGATTCGAGGAGCGGGAATTATTAACTCTTGAGTTGTCATTTATGAGGCGTACTTTCCAGTCACAAGGAAATACACCCGACGTGAAATCGACACGGCGTGATCGGCATATCGTTCGTAATAACGTCCAAGCAAAGTTAGGTCGATTGCAGTTTCAATTCCGTACTTCCAATTTGGCTCAATGAGGTGGCTAATGAGCTGACGATGCAGGGCATCCATCTCATCATCATCTTTTTCAACCTCTAGAGCCATTTCTGTATTTCTCGTTGCAATGACCACGCCAGTCTTTATTGTTAGCGCTACCGCTACCCGACCTTTTTCAGTAACAATCCCAATTAACTCAGGTGGGATTGCGCATGCTGGGTGGCGAAGTCTTGCGAGTTTGGCAACATGGTGTGCAAGATCGCCCATACGCTCTAAGTCCGAGCCCATGCGCAGGGCGGTGACAAGTGCCCGTAAATCCGATGCAACCGGTTGCTGCCGAGCGATGATGTCAATAATACGGTTATCAATCTCGTGTTGGTACTCATCGATCTTTTCATCATTTGCGATGATCTCTTCAGCAAGATTCAAATCGCAGTTCAGAATTGCCGAAGTTGCCTTTGACATTGATGTTGATACCATCTCAGTAAGGTCTACGAGAGATTGTGAGACGCCATCGAGCTCGTCTTGGAAAACTGATCTAATGAGTGCCATGTGGCGAAACCTATGTGGAGGTGATGAATAGAGAGCAATGCTTAGGTGAATGGAAGGTAAACTGGCGAATTGTGCCTATAGAGTGGCGACATGAAGTTCTTGCGCAGGGACTTGGATGCCTTAGACCCTAGAGCCCTGCCGGAAATGCTCCTGGAAACCTTGAGCCTGCTAGATGGCGATTCCATGATTTTAGCCCCCGGTGAAATCCCGCTATTTATCACCCCTGGGATCGAAACCCTGGGAGTTCTCAAAGATGAGCGAATTCAAAGCTCAGAGCTTCTGGCGACAATTCGAGTAGTGCGCCGTACGCATAGCCAGCAAGTGGGCAAAATTGATTTTCCTCGAGGTCCTATCGGTGAAGGAAAACATGAGCTCACCGTAAAGGTTCTTCCATTAACAAAAGATGATCTCGTTCTTGTCCTTGTTAGTGATGAGAGTGAAGCACAACGCGTCCATGATGTTCGACGTGATTTTGTTGCCAATATTTCACATGAGTTGAAAACACCGATTGGTGCGCTCTCTCTCCTTAGTGAAGCTGTACTAGGCGCGAAAGATGATCCTGAAGCAGTCGTAAAGTTCGCTACCCGCATGCAGTCAGAGGCAAAGCGTTTAACAGATTTAGTTCAAGAGATTATTAACTTATCACGTGTTCAAGACTCTGATCCTTTGCAACTTGCTCAAGAAGTCGGCGTCGAATATATGATTCGTGAGGCAATCGATCAGTGCCAAATTTCTGCAGATAATAGAAATATCACTGTTACTTTTTCAGAGACGACTCCTGCGGTGGTTCTCGGCGACCGTGACCAGCTAATCATGGCTATCCATAACCTAGTTGAAAACGCGATTAATTACTCACCTGAAAATACAAAGGTCTCTATCTCAACAACGATAGAAAATGGGGTAATTAACATCTCGGTTACGGACCAAGGAATTGGAATCTCTGAAGCTGAACAAGATCGAATTTTTGAACGTTTTTACCGAGTTGATCCAGCTCGCTCGCGCCAAACGGGCGGCACTGGACTTGGACTGTCAATTGTCAAACACATTGCCTCTAAACATGGAGGCGAAGTAAAAATTTGGAGCGTTGAAAATG
>JBAXFS010000106.1:0-2799 GCA_037139795.1 Actinomycetes bacterium | reverse complement strand
CATCGGTTGCTCGCTCGCTTCGTGAAGCCTTCCACGGTTTGGTGGGTTCAACCGTGACTACGGTGCTCATCGTCCTGACTTTCCAGTTGTTTTGACTATTAAATTAGCCAGGGCATTAACAATCAACGTTAACCCAAACAAAACGAGTCCAGCTGCCATGAGTGCCTTTATCTCATAGGGACTTGCATCACCAAACTTTAAGATAATGAGCGAGGCAACGTTGCCACCTGCACCTAATAATATTTCCCAATTGATTTTAAAAACGATATTCAAAACGGTAAAAACCGCAACAGTCTCACCCATCGCTCGACCGAGGCCGAGCATTGCGCCACCAATTACGCCACTACGACCATGTGGGATGACAACGGCTTTAATCATTGCCCAACGTGTTGCACCGAGGGCATAGGCTGCTTGAATGCGATCTAGAGGCGCCTGAGAAAAAATCTCTCGGGAGACCGATGTAATAATCGGAATAATCATAATAGATAGAACTACTCCAGCAACAAAGGGAGAGCGTGTGAAAACTGGTACTTGCATATTAAAGACTGGAACAAAACCAAGGTACTTGTGTAAGAGCTTCGCCCAATATTCAACGCTCGGCATTAGAACTAAGAAACCCCAGATACCAAAGAGGATCGAAGGAAATGCCGCCATCATGTCAATGATGGTGACCATAATCTTTTTAATCCAAGCAGGAGCGTAAAAGTTGAGAAAAAGCGCGCAAAATACTGAGATTGGGAGGGCAATTACGACAGCAATAAGCGAGCAAAGAATTGTTCCAACGAGCATTGCCGCTAAACCAAAGTGACTTTCAAGGACATTGCCAGCATCATCCGTGGATATTGCCCACTCTGAATGTGTAATGAAACCTATTCCCTCATGCCGCAAGACTTCAAACCCACGATAGCCAAGAAAAAGTGCAATTAGACCCAGTAATAAAAGCGAAGATAATCCGCCAGTAGTTACCACACCACGAAAAACTTTGTCAGAGCGGCGAGGCTCCGTTGTGATTTGTCGTGGAGCCGGGATTACAAGTTCTTGAGTAGTCACAAGTATTTACGCGTACTTTCCCGTAACTAGGAAGTAAACTCTGCGTGATATTGAAACTACATGATCGGCATATCGTTCGTAATAGCGACCAAGTAGCGTTAAGTCGATTGCCGTTTCAATGCCGTATTTCCACTGAGGTTCAATTAGTATTCCAATTAATTGTCGGTGAAGATTATCCATTTCGTCATCGTCGCGTTCTACTTCAAGGGCCATTTCTGTATCACGGGTGGCAATAACTACGCCAGTCTTGTCCGTAATTCTTACCGCCGCAGATCCCATATCAGTGATCGTCTGCATGAGCTCTAGTGGAACAGCTGAATCTGGATGTCGCCGTCTCGCAATTTTTGCAACATGATGGGCTAAATCTCCCATGCGTTCTAAATCTGAGCCCATACGAAGAGCGGTAACTAGTGCACGCAAATCAGAGGCAACGGGTTGTTGGCGAGCAATAATGTCAATAATTCGCGCATCAATATCATGTTGAAATTCATCGATTTTTTCATCGGTTGCAATTACCACTTCAGCAAGTTTTACATCGCACGTAAGAATTGCTGTTGTGGCATCTGACATGGATCTCGAAACCATTGAAGTTAAATCTACCAATGACTGCGAAACGCTATCGAGCTCGTCTTGGAATACGGATCTAATGAGGGCCATGCGCAGAACCTATGTGGAGGTGATGAATAGAGAGTCATACTTAGGTGAACGGAAGGTTAACTGGTCATTTGTGCCTATAGAGTGCATACATGAAGTTCTTGCGCAGGGACTTAGGCGAATCAGATCCTAGGGCCTTGCCTGAGATGCTCATAGAGACGCTAAGTCAGCTCGATGGTGACTCAATCATTTTGGCTCCTGGCGAGATCCCCATATTTTCCACCCCTGGAGTCGAAATTCTTGGAATTTTAAGAGATGAACGGATCCAAAGCCCTGAGCTTCTGGCAACGATTCGCGTAGTGCGTCGAACACATGCTCCGCAGGTTGGAAGGATTGATATTCCTCGCGGTCCAATTGGTGAAGGAAAACATGAGCTCACGGTAAAAGTTTTGCCCCTAACAAAAGATGATTTAGTTTTAGTCCTAGTCAGTGATGAAAGTGAAGCACAACGCGTCCATGATGTTCGACGTGATTTTGTTGCCAATATTTCACATGAGTTGAAAACACCGATTGGCGCACTCTCGCTCTTAAGTGAGGCTGTATTAGGTGCAAAGGATGATCCTGAAGCAGTTGTAAAGTTTGCTACTCGCATGCAGTCAGAGGCGAAGCGTTTAACAGATTTAGTCCAAGAGATTATTAATCTATCCCGTGTTCAAGACTCTGACCCTTTGCAACTTGCTCAAGAAGTCGGCGTCGAATATATGATTCGTGAGGCAATTGATCAGTGCCAAATTTCTGCGGATAATAGAAATATAACTGTTACTTACTCAGAGACCACACCGGCGGTGGTTCTCGGCGACCGGGACCAGCTAATCATGGCTATCCATAACCTAGTTGAAAACGCTATTAATTACTCTCCTGAAAATACAAAGGTCTCTATCTCAACAACGATAGAAAATGGGGTAGTTAATATCGCAGTAACGGATCAAGGAATTGGAATCTCCGAAGCTGAGCAAGATCGAATTTTTGAGCGTTTTTACCGAGTTGATCCAGCGCGATCGCGCCAAACCGGTGGCACTGGACTCGGACTATCAATTGTTAAACACATTGCCTCTAAACATGGAGGCGAAGTAAAAATTTGGAGCGTTGAAAATG
>JBAXFS010000105.1:0-2827 GCA_037139795.1 Actinomycetes bacterium | reverse complement strand
TTGCTAATGAATAGGGAAATCCCCACTACCAAGGATAAGGAGCGGGGATTTTCCTCAAAATTTTGCGAGCGAGCTATAGGCCTTTAGTACAGATCATCAGGGCAGTTGATTTGCTACCGGCGATATCCGCGGCTATTTGAACCGGCTGGTTTATCGCAACTGTTCTAGCTGCTTCAAGTTTGCGAAGGTGAGAAATAGTTGCGTTTAACGTACTCGTGTAAGCACGGACCGCAGATGTCCATGAAGTCACGGCCGTTGTTAATACTTTCTTGTCAGCCGCAGCCGTTGCCGCAGCCAATTTGGTTTGTGCAGTTGTCAGCCTCAGATTTGTTTCATCGAGCTTTGCTTGGATTTCAGTCTGCTTTGTAGTCTCACTGGCAATTCCAAGATCGATAGTTGGAATTTGAGCGGCATACTGCGCCGAAATGGAAGCGGCCGAGTTCCTAGATTTTATATAACCATTTGCTGAAACAAGACAGTCATTTGAAAGCCACGTTAATTTTGCGCTCGTTGACAGAGGATTTTTAGCACACTTGTATTTTCGCCCGCTCACCGTTGTTGCCTGGTTTAACTTCGTGCACGACACTCCATTTGAAATAGCCGCTGCCGAAGCAGGGGCAGCCGTGAAAAAGCCAGCGGCAAGGATGAGAGCGACGCTTACTGAAGCGAATTTACGCATGTGCAGTACCTCCATAGGATGTGGTGCAATCTTAGCCAATGCCAGAATAGAAAGCCTTTATATAACGCTCACAATTCAATGAATTCACTGTGAGTTAGACGTTAACCATTATCGACGCTGTTTTACTCGCACATTCATGCCAATTTTTCGCACCAATGGCCTTGGAGCAAAGCGCATGAGAAAAGTTAATAGTTGGTACTGCCAACCTGGAACCGATATCGCCTTACCTTTAAGGCAATCACTCCACGCTTTAGCTACAAGTTTGTCGGCGTTAAGCCACATAAAGGCAGGTAGGCCCTTCATCGACATCCTGCCCCTTTGATGAAATTCAGTGCGGGTAAACCCTGGACATAGTGCACTGACCAAGACTCTAGTTCCAGCCAGTTCAGTATGTAAAGATTCAGAGAGCACCGTTAAATAAGACTTAGACGCGCTGTAAGTACCGCCAGCGATAAATCCCGCAACTGATGAGATGTTAATGATGATGCCTCTGTCACGGGCTTTCATTCCAGGAAGGGCGGTGTGCATGAGGCGCATGGGAGTGCGCACTAAAACATCGAGTAAGTCCTGTTCGTCTTGCATCGCACTGACAGTGAAAGCTTTATTGATTCCAAATCCCGCATTGTTAATGAGTACATCGATTTCATTCTCAGAAATATATTTCTCGACTAGCGCACATCCGACATCACCGCAGAGATCGGCTTGAATAATAGAAGTTTCAACACCGTACGTTGAAACCAGTCCGGCGGCGCGTTCTTGTAGGCGAGGTAAATCGCGCGCGACTAGAACTATGTTGTAGTTATTGGCTGCAAGCAGTCGTGTAAAACTCTCACCAATTCCCGAAGTTGCTCCAGTTACTAGTGCCCAGGATCGTGTCATTCTTCTAAGTTACCTTTAGCGCTCCGATTGCGCCATTTGGTACGTATGGTTTTTTGGGGGCAATTGCAGGAATACGTTGATACGTAGAGTTCTGATCTGGACGCAGATCTGCATCGCCTTTATTTGGCCACATTGATAAAGCGCGCTCGGCCTGTGCGGTAATTGTAAGTGATGGATTAACGCCAAGATTGGCTGTAATAGTTGAACCATCGACTATGTGAAGGCTCGGATAGTTAAAGACGCGATGGTAAGCATCGATTACGCCATGTTCGACGCTAGCCCCGATTACACATCCACCCACAAAGTGGGCCGTAAATGGCGCGTCGATGAGATCGCCTATATGTCCTCCAGCGATCCCGCCATGTTTATCGGCTATGCGCCGTACAACCTCGTTGGCCGCTGGAATATATGTGGCATTTGGTTTCAAGGGATCATTTGTTGATGTTAAACGCCAACCAAATAAGCCGCGCTTTCCGCTAACCGTTACGGATGAATCTACGTTTTGCATCGTCAATGCAATGACTGTTCGCTGACTCCATCGCCGAACATTTAAAATTTTTCCAAGCAGGGATGGGTTAGCTACGAACTGTGTGAGCCAGTGTTTTCTTCGCCCTTTACTGTTATATCCATCGGTCATGATGGTCTGCATTAAGCCCATGAAGTTACTGCCTTTGCCGTATCTAACGGGTTCGATATGCGTATGCTCGTCGGGGAAAAACGAGGATGTAATCGCGCTCCCTGCGCTGAAATCAATATCAGTATTTGGCATCATCGCACCTGTTAGAGCCTCGCTATTTGTGCGAGAGAGTTGTCCTAATCGATTAGATAATTTAGGAAGAGTTTTCAACTTCATCTTATGGAGAAGCTTTTGTGTATTGAAAGTACCCGCGGCAATAATGAGTTGGTTTGCTTCAAATTTTATTATCGTTTCAAATGGATCATCGGTCTTAATCGCACGAATTGTCCAAGTTCCATTCGGACTCTGTGAAAAAGATTTAACCGTAGTCATTGGGAAAACAGTTGCGCCTGCAGATTCTGCCAAGCCCAAGTAGTTCTTCGGTAGAGTATTTTTTGCATTGAATTTACAGCCCGTCATACAAGCACCACACTGCTGACAACCGCTGCGTGCTGGACCAACGCCACCAAAGAATGGATCGGCCGAAGCAACACCTTTACCTTCACCAAAGTAGATTCCAACTGGTGCCATCTGGAATGTATGCCCAACACCCATTTCGTCGGCGACATCCTTCATCGCTTGATCACTGGGTG
>JBAXFS010000104.1:0-2827 GCA_037139795.1 Actinomycetes bacterium | reverse complement strand
CACCCAGTGATCAAGCGATGAAGGATGTCGCCGACGAAATGGGTGTTGGGCATACTTTCAAAATGGCTCCGGTTGGAATCTACTTCGGTGAAGGTAAAGGCGTTGGCGCTAAGGATCCTTTCTTCGGTGGAGTTGGACCCGACCGAAGTGGTTGCCAACAGTGTGGCGCCTGCATGACGGGCTGTAAATTCAATGCAAAAAATACTCTACCGAAGAACTACTTGGGCTTGGCAGAATCGGCTGGTGCAACTGTTTTTCCAATGACTACGGTTAAATCTTTCTCACAGAATAAAGATGGCTCGTGGGAGATTCGTGCAGTCAAAACCAATGACCCGTTTGGAACCATTATTAAATTCAAGGCTGACCAGATTATCGTGGCCGCAGGAACCTATAACACGCAGAAGTTATTGCACTCAATGAAAAGAAAATCTCTGCCTAATTTATCGGATCAACTGGGCCAACTATCGCGTACCAATAGCGAGGCGTTAACTGGTGCAATGATGCCAAATATTGATATTGATTTCAGTCAAGGAAGTGCTATTACTTCTTCATTTTTCCCCGATGAACACACGCATATAGAGCCGGTGCGATATGGCAAAGGCAGTAATTTCATGGGCTTAATGCAGACGATCATGACCGATGGTTACGACAGCAAGGGACGCAGAAAACACTGGTTCAAGCAGTTCCTAGCTAATCCCGCCCTTCTTGGAAAGATTTTGAATGTCCGCCGATGGAGTCAGCGAACGGTTATCGCATTAACCATGCAAAATGTTGATTCGTCAGTGACGGTTAGCGGAAAGCGCGGAATATTTGGTTGGCATTTAACGTCCAAAAATGATCCATTAAAGCCAAATGCAACCTATATTCCAGCGGCGAATGAAGTTGTACAGCGTATTGCCGCGAAGCACGGCGGCATTGCCGGTGGACACATCGGAGACCTCATCGATGCACCATTTACAGCCCACTTCGTGGGCGGTTGTGTAATCGGAAGTAACGTCGATAGCGGCGTAATTGACCCGTATCACCGTGTCTATAACTATCCGACACTTCATATCGTTGATGGTTCAACAATTACGGCAAATCTGGGAGTGAATCCCTCGCTTACTATTACTGCCCAAGCAGAACGTGCATTATCCATGTGGCCAAATAAAGGCGATGCAGATCTGCGTCCAGATCAGAACTCTACGTATCAACGTATTCCTGCAATTGCCCCCAAAAAACCATACGTACCAAATGGCGCAATCGGAGCGCTAAAGGTAACTTAGAAGAATGACACGATCCTGGGCACTAGTAACTGGAGCAACTTCGGGAATTGGTGAGAGTTTTACACGACTGCTTGCAGCCAATAACTACAACATAGTTCTAGTCGCGCGCGATTTACCTCGCCTACAAGAACGCGCCGCCGGACTGGTTTCAACGTACGGTGTTGAAACTTCTATTATTCAAGCCGATCTCTGCGGTGATGTCGGATGTGCGCTAGTCGAGAAATATATTTCTGAGAATGAAATCGATGTACTCATTAACAATGCGGGATTTGGAATCAATAAAGCTTTCACTGTCAGTGCGATGCAAGACGAACAGGACTTACTCGATGTTTTAGTGCGCACTCCCATGCGCCTCATGCACACCGCCCTTCCTGGAATGAAAGCCCGTGACAGAGGCATCATCATTAACATCTCATCAGTTGCGGGATTTATCGCTGGCGGTACTTACAGCGCGTCTAAGTCTTATTTAACGGTGCTCTCTGAATCTTTACATACTGAACTGGCTGGAACTAGAGTCTTGGTCAGTGCACTATGTCCAGGGTTTACCCGCACTGAATTTCATCAAAGGGGCAGGATGTCGATGAAGGGCCTACCTGCCTTTATGTGGCTTAACGCCGACAAACTTGTAGCTAAAGCGTGGATCGATGCCTTGAAAGGTAAGGCGATTTCGGTTCCAGGTTGGCAGTACCAACTTTTAACTTTTGTTATGAGATTTGCTCCGAGGCCAATGGTGCGAAAAATTGGCATGAAAGTGCGAGTTAAACAGCGTCGCTAATGCCCAACGTCTAACTCACAGTGAATTCATTGAATTGTGAGCGTTATATCAAGGCTTTCTATTCTGGCATTGGCTAAGATTGCACCACATCCTATGGAGGTATTGCACATGCGTAAATTCGCTTCAGTAAGCGTCGCTCTCATCCTTGCCGCTGGCTTTTTCACGGCTGCCCCTGCTTCGGCAGCGGCTATCTCAAATGGAGTGTCGTGCACGAAGTTAAACCAGGCAACAACGGTGAGCGGACGAAAATACAAGTGTGCTAAAAATCCTCTGACAACGAGTACAAAATTAACGTGGCTCTCAAATGACTGTCTTGTTTCGGCAAATGGTTATATAAAGTCTAGGAACTCGGCCGCTTCCATTTCAGCGCAGTATGCCGCTCAAATTCCAACGATCGATCTTGGAATTGCCAGTGAAACGGCAAAACAAGTTGAAATCCAAGCAAAGCTCGATGAAACAAATCTGAGGCTGACGGCTGCACAAACCAAATTGGCTGCGGCAACGGCTGCTGCTGACAAGAAAGTCTTGACAACGGCCGTGACTTCATGGACGTCCGCTGTCCGTGCATACACGAGTACGTTAAACGCAACTATTTCTCACCTTCGCAAACTTCAAGCAGCTAGAACAGTTGCGGTAAACCAGCCGATTCAAATAGCTGCGGACATCGCCGGAAGCAAATCAACTGCCCTGATGATCTGTACTAAAGGCCTATAGCTCACTCGCAAAATTTTAAGGAAAATCCCCGCTCCTTATCCTTGGTAGTGGGGATTTCCCTATTCATTAGCAA
>JBAXFS010000103.1:0-2966 GCA_037139795.1 Actinomycetes bacterium | reverse complement strand
CATTGTTCCCATTGCGCCATCAGATGCAAGTGTCGCCTTTTCAAGAGCCTCGTAGATTGCTGACATTATTTTTCTCCCATAGTTTCAAGTAGTGCTTCCAATTTTTCAATACTTAATTCGGTTTCTAACTCGGTTGCAATGCGAGTTGCGAGCACATCGGGTGAATCACTTGCTTCAACCCACGGATCACGATTCCAACCAGCCGTGTATGCATCAGCATCAATTTCTCCTAGGCGCATTGCCGCCTCATCTATCGCCTCTTGAAAACGTGAAGCTAGCATCACTTTAATTGTCGTCTCACCCTCACGCGCAATCACCAGAGAGGGGATTTCGCGCCAACGCATGATTTGATATTGGCTCATGCGGGCAATTCTATAGGGCGATGTCGTAGCCCTCGCGCTCTAGAAGAAGTACCCTTAGGCGCATGATTAATCTTCACGCTATTGGTATCTGGCAGCAATTGTCCGTAATCATTGATGCGAAGATTGCCGCAGTTTTAGGCTCTCTCATCGGATGGGAACGCGATCGCGCAGGCAAATCAGCAGGTCCACGCACTATGGCCCTAGTGGGATCGGCATCGGCGGCAATCGTTGCAATTGGCGCCGTTATGGATGTTGCAGCGAAATATGGAGATCCCACTCGCGCCCTTCATGCCATTATTACTGGCATTGGTTTTCTAGGGGCTGGCTTAATCTTTACCGACAAACGCTCTTCAGGAATTCAAGGAGTAACAACTGCAGCTACCGTCTTTTCAACTGCCGCCGTGGGTGTCGCTGTTGGCCTAGGTTTTCAAGTTGTCGGAGCTGGATTAACGGTGGTTATTTTAATTATTTTGCGTTCCACACAAGTAATTGAAAAATCCTTAAACCGCGACTCTTAACGTTTCCTAATCTTTAGAACGACGTTTCGATCAGTTCGTCGACCGCTCCACCAGTTAACATCATGGCTTGATCCAAGCTCAGGTCGTTTCTGCCAGATGTTGGCACTTAACGCCCTCGATAGAGCGGCAATTTCTATTGGATTAACGGCATCGCCATAGTCGGCTCCACCTGCATGGTCTACAACACTTAAACCAAGGAAAATATCTCCAGCGGTATCCCGAACTATTTCGATGGTGCGCGACTGTTGCGGCCAATCGGCATGCGAGGCGGTTTCAATCTGCCAGAAGCCATTAACCTCTTCATTTGGACCTATCCACTCAATGTGGTGGCGATGTTCGTGACCTGCAAACCAGGCCAGAACATTTGGATATTTCAGAAGCATCGATTGAATCTCTTCCACGCATACTCGCCGGCCAACGGGCGCGTAACTATTAAACATTTTGCTTAATGGATGGTGGGAAGCAAGAACTACTGGTTTATCTGCTGTTGCAATCTCGCCTTCGAGCCATTCAAACTGCTCGACATCAAGGGAGCCTTGCCAACCACCAAAATGATTGACGCTATCGATAACAATTAGTTTTACGCTACCAATATGGGTTGAGTAGTACATGTGTTTCTTTTCGACATTGTCGGCAGTAAAGCCATGGCCCTTTGGTAAACCAGGGGAGGCCATGTGCATTGCCGCAAATTCACCGCGTTCAACTGCACGGCGTTCCAGGTCGGCAGTAACAGTGGTGAAAGGTGCATCACCTGCATCCGGGTAGCTTGCTGGGCCAATCTCTTGAAAACTAGCGAGCACTTCGGCAAGGGTTACGTTCGTTGGTAGCCCGGTGTATCGCTTGTTGCCGACCATCTCTGCATTAATAGCCCGAGCGGGCGCAACAGTTCCTTGCAAGAGCGCGTCGTGATTTCCATGTACGGCATACCAAGGGAATTTAAGTCCGGTTGCTTTAAATGGAGCACGGCACGAGTTCAAGAGATTAGGAACAACTGGGAAGCCGTATTTAGCGCGTGCATCGTCATCGCTTTTGCCAACAGGAGTTCCATGGGGATGCCAGTAGCGTGTGTCGTAATGCTCGCTACCATCATCGATTACGCCTTCATACTTAGTGTGATCTCCTGAGTCTGGGCGAAAATCTAAACCGTCGAGCAGCGCCAAATACCAACTCACTTCATTGGTCTGGGCGTTATCGGTTGTATCACCAGTAATGATTGCGCCGTTTATTGGATGACCCGATAAGGGACCCGTTGTAATTGTGTTGAGTGACTGAATCATGGCTTCAACAACATGTGGAGATAACATTGAGTGCGGCCGATAAGTGCCAATGGTTCCAACTTTTTCACGGATAGGACTGTCAGGATCGGCCCAGCGATCTAAATACTCAGGGCGCGTTGGTGACTGTGCATCACAAACATGTAGATCAGATAAGTGGTGCATCAGCAATAGGGGAGTGCTCTGACTAGGGAACTCATGTCCCACGTGTTTTTCATCGCTGGTGACAATGACGTTGCGCCAGCCCAGGGGATTAGCCTCACTACGCCCGTATGCCATAGTCGGTATCCTAGCCAAATGCAAAGTAAAAGCGCGAGCATCATCATCTTGAGCGGTGGCACAAGTGCGCGTTTTGGCTCTGATAAATCTGCGGCATTAATCGATGGGCAGAGTTTAATTGCGCGAATTCTCACAACTATCCCGCCAGAGTTTGAAGTAATTGTTGTTGGGCAAGATCCTTTAGTAGCGGGTTTTGCCTATCGTGTAGTTCAAGAGAATCCAGTTGGTAGCGGACCAGTTGCTGGTTTTAAAGCTGGACTTGAACTGTGTGAAAGCGAGATCGCAGTTCTGATTGCTACAGATATGCCTTTTGCGCTACCGCGCGTATTAAATCTCTTGAATACCATGACAACGCATGATGAAGCCGTCATGTATGTAGATTCCGAAAACTTCAAGCAACCCCTTGCTGCGCTCTATCGAATTGCCGCAGTTGAGAGAGCGCTTGCAGATATGGGCGAGATCAACGGAGCTTCTATGCGTTCATTAATTTCTCGGCTAGATGTTCACGAAGTTCCTATGAGTGAAGAGGTTGC
>JBAXFS010000102.1:0-2975 GCA_037139795.1 Actinomycetes bacterium | reverse complement strand
TTGGAGAACACTGTCTAGAAACTCAATTGACTTCGCGATGTAGTCACCTTTATTGAGCATCACGCACTCAGCGCGCGAAGACATCGCTGCATCTGTAACTTCGGCTCGAGATGGGTGGCCGCTCTTTGAAAGCTGGTCGAGCACCTCAGTTGCCCAGATAACTGGAATATGAGCCGATTCGCAGAGCCAGAGAATCTCCTCCTGAATTTCTGCCAGTCGCAGATATCCGGCCTCAATAGCTAAATCACCACGGGCAATCATTACGCCCCCGCGCTCCCATTCCAAAAGAGCTAGCAATAACTGAGGAAGATTCTTAAATGCCTCAACCAACTCAATTTTGATTACGATTCCCACATCTAGTCTGGAGCGCTCCCGCAGTAGAGCGAGAAGTTTTTTAACGTCATGCTTTGTTCTCACAAACGAGAGTTCAATAATATCGGCGTATTCAAGAATGCAATCTAGATTTTTAATATCATCGTCCGAAAGTGCTCCCAGAGCCAAAATGGTATCGGGTAGGTTCACACCTTTCTCTAAAGCAATCTTGCTTCCTTCAGGGCTTGCATGCGTTATCTCGATCTCCATCGAATCAGCTTCCTTCTGTGTGACAACGCTGGCAATAGCCCCATCATCAATAAAGACCCGAGCCCCCACAGACACCGCTAGAAATACTGCCCGGTCTGCAAGGAGTACCTCCCCAGCTAAAGACTCTTTGGCAAATTGTTCGGTGCGGTTTACAACGCGCAACCGATCACCAATCTTGACTTTTATTTTAGATTTACTTTTGCCGCTACAATTTCGAATTTCCTCGATCCGCAACTTAGGTCCGGCCAAATCAAAAGCGAGCATTACTTTCCGACGGATCTTTTTTTCATGCGCCCGAGCTATAATGGCCATGTTTTGCCAGGTTTCTCTATCATCATGGGCAGTATTAATTCGAATTATTTCAGCCCCAGCATCAAGAATTTCGGCAATTATTTGCGGGTCACTTCCTGCCTCTGAAGGGAGCGTGACCATAATTCTCGTTGCTCGCTTCGAATTGGATGACGCACCAAGCAAGCGCATTGCATTTTTCTCAGTAATCTTTCGGCTGTCTTCTGTCTCGGGACTCTGGTTTAATTCTTCAACTTCTTTGCGGTCTGTCATCTTTAAAAGTGCAAAGTGGACGGCATCCAGAGTCTCTAAGACATGAGCCTCTGACCT
This sequence comes from Actinomycetes bacterium, assembly GCA_037139795.1. GTDB lineage: Bacteria > Actinomycetota > Actinomycetes > Nanopelagicales > Nanopelagicaceae > Planktophila. The sequence continues at coordinate 1,775 of JBAXFS010000102.1, read as the reverse complement.
GCCGAGTGAAGAGAGTCCTAACTGACTCAGAATTACTTGAAGTTCCCTCAAATCCTTATGACGCAATTCGACATAATTTCGTAAGTTCACGGCGCTACTTCGGTGCGTGGGATAAACATTGGTAGAATCTGGGATTGGAGGCAAATCACGTAGAGTCTGACGAATTTGTTCGACCTGGTGAAGAGCCTCTTCCATCTTGTACTTATAATCTTTCATGTTGCCAGAATAGTGCTGCTTGCAATTGCGGAATATAAGTGAGATTAAAATGAGTGGTGTCCTCGGCCGGAGTCGGACCGGCGACCTACCGCTTAGGAGGCGATTGCTCTATCCACTGAGCTACGAGGACCTTCGTATAACAGGGGCAATCTTGTCATGAATTATGGAGAGGGCTAGACTCAATAATCTAATGTAAAGGATGTTTTTCCTCATGAGGGGCCAACAATGAATGCGCTAGTTATAGGCGCGGGCGGAGTTGGCAGCGCTATTGTCAATATCGCATCGCGCAAGAGTTTTATCACTTCCATGGTGGTTGCCGATCGCGAACTATCTCGCGCGGAAACTGCTGTCATCCGGGTCAAAGATGCCAGGTTTTCGGCCGCTGAAGTAAATGCCGCCGAGCTTGAAGATATTAGGGCACTAATCCGCAAAGTAAAGCCTGATGTGGTCATAAATGCTGTGGATCCACGTTTTGTTATGCCGATATTTTTGGCCTGCGAGATTGAGAATACGAACTACATAGATATGGCGATGTCTCTTTCGCGCCCGCATCCGCACTATCCAAATACAGAAACAGGCGTGAAGCTTGGTGACGAGCAGTTTGCTCGCGACTGGAACTGGAAAGAACGAGATATCTACGCATTAGTTGGCATGGGTATCGAACCTGGAATGAGTGATGTCTTTGCGCGATATGCATCAGATCATCTATTTAGCCGCCTTGATTCGGTGACGATTTTTGATGGCTCTAATTTAGTTGTAGAGGGCTATGACTTTGCTCCATCGTTTTCAATCTGGACAACTATTGAAGAGTGTCTAAATCCCCCATTGGTTTGGGAGGATGGCCGTGGTTGGTTTACAACCGAGCCCTTTAGTGAGCTAGAGATCTTTGACTTTCCAGAAGGCATTGGACCAGTTGAGTGCGTCAATGTTGAGCACGAAGAGGTTGTACTGATCCCACAGAAAGTAGATGCTAAGAAAGTTAATTTCAAATATGGTCTTGGAGCACAGTTCATCACAACTCTAAAGACAATACATATGTTAGGAATGGATCGCAAAGAGCACGTTGATGTTCAAGGGATTTCAGTTTCTCCACGAGATTTACTTGCAGCCTCCTTGCCGGATCCAGCAACGCTTGGATCTCGTATGAAGGGTAAGACGTGCGCAGGTGCACTTGTTAAGGGGTTGGACAAAGAGGGTAAGGCCTATGCCTGCTATCTCTATAACGTCGTCGATAATGAGTGGTCCATGGCCGAATATGGAGATCAAGCAGTTGTGTGGCAGACAGCTGTAAATCCAGTCATCGCAATGGAGCTTATTCATAAAGGTATCTGGAAGCCCGAAGGTGTTGCAGGTCCAGAGTGGTTTGATGCAAAGCCATTCTTGGATTCATTAGAATCATATGGAACGCAGTGGAAGATTCGCGATGAAAGTACCGAGGGAATCGTAATTTAGATGAAGAAGAGTTTCGATGTTGTAATAATCGGATCTGGCTTTGGTGGATCGGTCTCTGCGCTTCGCTTGCGCGAAAAGGGCTATAGCGTCGCTGTTTTAGAGGCTGG
>JBAXFS010000101.1:0-3098 GCA_037139795.1 Actinomycetes bacterium | reverse complement strand
TTGCTAAGAAAGAATTCGACCGTACGCTTCCACGACAGTGCCGCCGCGTTCGGTTCAAAAACTTCAGGACGGTCATTATTAAAGAAAGCGTGTTTAGTCCCTGCATAATCAAATGCAACGGCGCTCCCACCGGCTGATGTGATCTCGCGTAGCGCCTCCTGGATGCCCGGTGCGCTAGACGTTCCATCACCTTCGGCGCAGTGAATCATCGCCTTCTTGCCGACGTAATTCCTCCAATGGGGTGCATGACGTTCCCATGAAGAGCCAGGATAGAAACCAACTGTTGCGGTTATTTGTTCGCTCAGTGTTCCAGACCAAATTGCAAGGCTTCCACCCATGCAGAAGCCAACAACACCAGCAGAATCGGATGAAGTCTGTGGAAGAGATAATAAATATCTTGATGCGTTCACAATTTCTTCACCGGCCAAATCTAACTTCAACTCCATCATGAGTTTTTTCGCCGTATCTGGCTCAGAGGCGGCCTGCCCATGATACAAATCTGGAGCGAAGGCGACAAAACCTGCGGCAGCAAAACGATCGACGATGTCGGTAATGTGGCCGACTAAACCCCACCACTCTTGAATAACAATGACCGCAGGGCCTCTGCCACTGTCTGGAAGTGCTAAATATCCCTGACCAGTTACTCCATTGTGCTCATAACTAATTTTCTCACCCATGGCGTTAAACCTAATCTCCCTAGAATTTCCAAGCAACTCGAACTTTAACTAAATTTATAGAAGATAAGCAATAGAGCTAACGCGAACATGATCACTGCAATAATGCCATCCAAGATTTTCCAGAAGATAGGCCTTGACATGAACTTAGAGGCGGCTTGTGCGCCAAAGCCAATCGAGGCAAACCACAAAAAGCTTGCACATATGGCACCTACTGCGAAATCCCATTTACTGGCTTTGAATTGCGTTCCGATGACACCGAGAAAAATCACTGTATCTAAGTAAACATGAGGGTTCAGGAAAGTAAAACCCAAAGTCTTTCCAATTATCTGCTTTCTCGAGGTTTTTATCTCGCCGCTTGCGACGAGAGTTTGTTTCTTTAAAACTGAGGCAAGCGAACGCACGCCGAACCACGTCAAATAGGCAACACCAAACCATTTAATAAGGTCCAGAATCATCTGGTGTCTTTGTATGAGCTTTCCCAGGCCGCCGATACCTAACGTAATAAGTAGTGCATCTCCGGCGGCACATATTCCCACTACTAGTAATACATGTTGCTTACTCAAGCCTTGGCGTATAACAAAGGCATTTTGGGCGCCAATCGCGATAATCAGTGATAGTCCAGTGAAGAATCCAGTTATTAGCGCGAGCACGGAGTTAAGAGTAGTGGGCGGTTTGCCCCTTCAACGGTCGCATTTAAAGGAAAATTCAAGTTAATATCCCCGTATGGAGAGTTCAGCCCTATTGAAAAGGATTCGTCAAGGAGTTATTGGCGATGATCAAATGATGCACGGTCCTTACGGCCCTCGACGCGTGACGTATGCCGATTACACTGCAAGCGGTCGATCCTTAGCGTTTATTGAAGATTTCATTCGTGATGAAGTTATGCCTAGGTATGCAAATACACATACAGAATCCAGCGGAACTGGTTTGCAAACTACGAGATTCCGCGAAGATGCAAGAAATATTATTCGCTCAGCAGTAGGTGCAACCGTCGAGGATGCAGTTATTTTTGCAGGCTCAGGTAGTACTGGAGCAATCGATAAGTTGATTGGAATGCTCAACATTCGAATCCCAGCAGATTTAGATAAGAAATGGAATCTATCTAAATCAATTCCTGAGAATGAACGACCAGTAGTTTTTATTGGTCCTTTCGAACACCACAGCAACGAAATTTCTTGGCGTGAGAGTATCGCCGATGTTGTCACAATTCCTGAAGACTCTGACGGGCATATCGACATTAACTATCTCAAACAAGAATTGATTAAATATAGTTCTAGAACATTGAAAATTGGCTCATTTTCAGCTGCAAGTAACGTGACTGGAATTATTACCGATACCAACGCTGTCGCCCGTCTATTGCATGAAAATGGGGCGCTCTCGTTCTGGGATTACGCTGCATCGGCGCCATATGTTGAAATCAATATGCACCCCGCCGATACCCTGGCTCGCAAAGATGCAATTTTTATCAGTCCGCATAAATTTATTGGGGGCCCTGGAACTCCTGGAGTCCTGGTTCTTAATCGATCTATTGTTCAAAATTCTGTTCCTGTTGTTCCTGGTGGCGGAACTGTCGCCTATGTAAATACCCAGGAGCACCGCTACTTAAGCGATATTGAACACCGCGAAGAGGGCGGTACTCCTGCAATCATTGAATCAATTAGAGCAGGTCTTGTCTTCCAGCTTAAAGAGTCCGTAGGGATCCCTACTATTCACGCCCTTGAAGCCAAATTCTTAGCGCGCGCTATCGCAGCTTTTAATCAAGAAACAAGGATTGAATTATTAGGAAATGTTAAAGCCGATCGCCTGTCTATCCTCTCCTTTGTTGTAAAGGGGCCAACGGGTAAATACCTTCACCACAACTTTGTTGTTGCCCTCCTAAACGATCTATTCGGGATTCAGTCGCGTGGGGGCTGTTCGTGCGCGGGCCCATATGGTCATCGTTTATTGGGTATCGATCTTGAAACTAGCCATGAATTTGAATCCCAGATTACGGGTGGATGCGAAGGTATCAAACCTGGCTGGGTTCGAGTTAACTTAAATTATTTTGTATCAGATGCCGTCGTTGACCACATCATCGAGAGTGTTTTATTTATTGCAAGATCTGGACATCTCTTTCTAACTGATTACCACTTCAACCCAGATAGCGGTCTATGGAAACATAGAAATGGTCCTGTCGAGCCTCCAATGAGACTCAATGCAATCTCTTACAACAGCGATGGCGAGATGTGCTATCCAATCAGGCATGATCGTGCACCTGAAAGTGCGCTAAAAGATTACTTAACCCAAGCTCGTCAATTATCAGAAATCAAGCAAGCAGGTGTTCCTTCGTCCGCTCACCAAGACGTAACAGCTCTGCTTGGTGAGCGTTTTGAAACTTTGCGTTGGTTTGAACTTCCGCAAGAATCACTCGACGAGAAGAAA
>JBAXFS010000100.1:0-3144 GCA_037139795.1 Actinomycetes bacterium | reverse complement strand
GTTACAAAACCCTTTGGCCTTGAAGAATTAGTTTTGCGTATCAAAGCAATTTTACGCCGCTCATATAAAAATACGATTAGTCCAACGGTCCTTACTTGCGGCCCTATTTCTATTGATGATGAACAACATTGTGTGAGATTTAATGGAGAGGAAGTCGATCTTTCACCAACTGAATACCGCCTCCTGCAGTTATTAATTGAAAAAAAGGGTCGAGTTCTCAGTAAGAAATTACTTTTAGATGAAGTCTGGGGAATTACTTTTGAATCTGAAAGCACTGTGACGGATACATATATTTCATACTTGCGCAAGAAGTTTCACAAAGATGGCTTTGAGGGGATAAAAACGGTTCGTGGAGTAGGTTTTCAAATACAGGAGCCTAAGCCGAGTTCATGAAAAGTAAAACACGGCAGATTCTGGCAACTGTCACGGTTACGTCTGTCCTTTCCCTCTTCATTGGTGGTTTTGCAGTTTGGGATTCTTACAAATCAGAGTTAGCGCTAATCGATGACCATTTAAATACAGTTGCGTTAGAAATTAAGAATAACCCCAAAGACCCTATTACTGCAGCACTACTTAGCGTCGAGCAAAATAACTTTAATGTCACTGTCGCATTTAAAGCACCGACCGGAGAAATTGCCACCTTAAAAGAAAGCAAAGATGCAGTCCTGGGGGAGACTAAAAAATTAAGAATACGCTATGTCCCAATTCAAGAAGGTGAAAAATTAGTTATTGCCGCGTCACTAGTTGACATTGACAGGGGCTTACAAAGGAATCTTTGGCGGTTATTAATCTTCATTATTTTTGCTATTGCCCTGGCATCCTTTATTTCTGTTCTTATTGGCCGCTCAAGTGCACTTGCATTTGAGCGTTCTCAGCGCCAAAAAATGCAGGAATTTTTAGGCGATGCCGCGCATGAGCTTCGAACACCACTTACGGTTGTAAAAGGTTATGTCGAACTCTTAAAGAGCAAAGCCTTAGATAGCAATCGCGAAGAGTTGGCCTTTGAGCGCCTCAATAGCGAAGTCAAACGCATGGAGTCCTTAATCTCTGACTTGTTGGTTTTGGCCGAGTTAGGCGAGGTCGATTCGGGCGAGTTTTCGACGCTCAATCTCTCACATTTGATCAAGGAGAATGCAGGGGATTTTCAAGTAATTGCGCCACTGCATCACCTTGAACTCGATGTCGAGGAGGGCATTTTTGTCCACGGATCGGAGAAGTATTTACAACGATTCATTGCAAACGCTCTGACAAATATTAGGGTTCATGCGCAAAAGACTGTCCCGGTGCGCATCTCGCTAAAGAGCGGCAAGGAGATTACGTTAATCATTGAGGACGGAGGAGTGGGGCTGCCGTCGGATTCTTATGGCGAAAAGATTCAAGGATTAAAACGCTTTGATCGCTCCCGCTCCCGTGAAACTGGTGGCAGCGGTCTAGGTATGAGCATCATGAGCGCAGTTATTGAGCGCCATAAGGGAGTGCTGACTTTAAGAAAGAGTGAGCTGGGCGGGTTGGCCATTGAAGTCCAACTTCCACGCATCAATCTTTAAGTAGGCTAACTCCTATGATCTTGTCGGTAGAGGATGCACTTGAAGCTGCCTGCAGGCAGATAGTGGACACAGGTACGTTGGTACGAGTTGTTCTTTCAGGCCGCCGTCGAAATATGCAGACCGAGTTTGAACGAATTGATATTCGACCAGTGGAAATTAAGGGGACAGTCCAGTTACAACGCAGCCATAACGATGGACGTGCTACAACAGTTAAGAATTTAATCCCGAATCCAGAGGCCGTTCTCGCATTGCTAGGAAGTGGTTATGCAAATATTTTAATTGATCACACTGGTGGATCCATGACGGTTCGCATTACTAAGAGCGGCGAGGCTCACGTGCATAATGAAAAGAAAGAGTTGGAGCAGGATTTGAGCCATGATAAAAAGAAGTCCCGCCTACTAGATCCAAGTGATCCCTTTTTGTTAGAGGTGGGTATTTCCGACCATAAAGGTGGCATTAAGCCATCGAAGCAAGATAAGTACCTGCAGGTCGAGGAGTTCTTGCGTCTTTTGGTACCGGCACTAAATACTGCGATCGAGGCGGGTCAGATTCATAAACCAAGTAAAGACAGGCCGTTGTCAATTGTAGATCTTGGATGTGGACACGCATATTTAACTTTTGCCGCACATCAGTATCTTCGCTCGATTGGTATGCCCGTGATGGTAACCGGAATCGATGTGCGTACGGCATCAAGAGATCGAAATAATGCAATTGCAGAAAAACTTGGAGTTACATCAACTATTAATTTTCTAGCCGAAGAGATTGCGACGGCTACGACGCAACAGGCCGATGTCGCAATTGCGTTACATGCGTGCGATACGGCGACCGATGATGCAATCGCTTGGGCAGTTAAGGGTGGTGCCAAGCTTTTGTTAATTGCGCCATGCTGTCACCACGATATTCAACGACAGATGGATGTAAGCCCTGAACCATGGGCTGCACTGACTAAGTTTGGTTTAATGAAGGAGCGGTTAGGCGATTTATTAACCGATTCGCTGAGAGCCCAGATTTTGCGCATAGCCGGGTATCGAGTTGAAGTCATTGAATTTATTGGCGGTGAACATACGCCGCGCAATCTCATGATTCGCGCAGTTAAGACTGACGCATCCCCTGAATCCATTGATATTGCGAGATATCGAGAGATATGTGCGCAATGGGGCATCACGCCGGTCCTTGAGAAGAAACTTCCAACTCTCTTCATCGGTTAGACTCCACGCATGTCGAAAGTCCTAGCATCACTTCCAGTTGGCCAAAGAGTAGGCATTGCCTTTTCGGGCGGGCTAGATACTTCAGTGGCCGTTGCCTGGATGCGTGCAAAAGGTGCGATTCCATGCACATACACGGCAGATCTTGGTCAATACGACGAACCTGATATCGATTCAGTTCCAGATCGCGCTAAAGAGTATGGAGCAGAAATTGCACGTCTTGTTGATTGCAAGAGCGCGTTAGTCGAAGAAGGGCTTGCCGCAATTGCCTGCGGAGCTTTCCATATTCGCAGCGGTCTCAAGCAATACTTCAACACGACCCCATTGGGCCGCGCAGTAACCGGCACAATGTTGGTGCGGGCAATGCACGCAGACTCTGTTGAAATCTGGGG
>JBAXFS010000099.1:0-3180 GCA_037139795.1 Actinomycetes bacterium | reverse complement strand
GACTCTTTGAAATTACTTTTGCTAGGACCACATGAAAACTTTTATCGAAGCCTCAAGAGAAAATAGTTGATGGCGCCTGTTCACTCACTGATCCATGCAGGAAGCGAGATGGCATTCCCCAATTATTTTAGCACCGAGTCTGTGTAAGTCTGAGTGGGGCTGCCCAATAAACAGTCCACAGTGCGCCCGCCACGATCCCAAGAAGTTGCCGAAGGCGCCAAACCTGTGTAACTGGCATTCTGATATTCGGTGACTTGCTTTTTCGAGAAGGCTTTAACAATCGCATTCACTGCTTTAGTGCAGATTTGATTGGCGCCCTCTTGTGTTTTTGCAGCATCAAAAGTGTCTAGAGCCAATGTCCCGATTGAGACTATCTGCCAATGGTGAACGTCGGTGCACGAGGTAGCTATCACCGTCGATAAGCCTTGGATGGAAGGCAACTTTGAATAACACTCGCCCAATTGGGTGGGATAAGTACTAACTTCAACAACTTTCACAGTAGATGTTGAATTGTCAGCACCCCCGATAACATCCCCGGATGCTCTCCACATATTGACTCCGACTGCTATAGCAAGAGTAAGAATAGCAATTCCACTAATTCCCAGAACTCTTTTAAACATCTCTACCGCCTTATATAGGCCAAAGAAAATAAATTTAGATTCTCAAGCCATGGTAGATGTATGTGTTAAGTAATTCGGCATAGGTAACCCCGCTATAACATCGGAATTACATTTGGAACAGGAGTTTCCCCTAGGCCTCGTTATTTCTAACTTCAGGTGGCATAGCTTTTTTGGAGTATTCGGCCCAATTAGTCTCAAGTGCTTCGATTAATTGAAGAACGAACAGGGGTGAAATATTTACTCGCGATACAACAACACCGTTTGCGCCCTCTGGCGTGAAATCCAGTCGTGCAAAGTCGATAGTGAATTCATAATCGCTGTGTTTAATCGCTGCAAAATTTGCCCACACTCCCCCAACATCCTTTAGATCTAAATGCAGGTTGAGTCCATTTATTTGTCCATCTTGATTTTCCATGGTCACAATATTAGGCCATCATATTTTAGAAATGGCTGTCTACTGCGCATTTAGGGTCTTTTTTCTAACAACTCGCGCGCAACGATGTAGTCATCTTTGGACATTTCACCTTTAGCCAAACGCATATCTATTATTTCTAACGCCGATGGGTTGTGGCTTTTAGGTACAGATACTTCATTGGTTGTTCGTGAATGTCCGGCAACTCTAATTACGAGCCAAGCAAGGGCTACGAAGAATAAAATTGCTAGGAACATCATCACAATCCCGTAACCAGAGTCGTGCATGCGTCCAAAACCATCCGGATTATCTGTCCAATTCATTTCGAGCTTCCTCAATTCTTGCCACTAGGCAACCGCTGTGGCTGCAAAATAAAAGTACTCCTTGCCCCTGAGTTTGAGTCAGAAATATGCTGAGAGAACACTCAAAGTTTTGCGCCACCCAATTCTGGCTAGGGTCTAACGACGACGCGGACAATATCTTCAGGAGTGGCTGACTGGCCTAGTTCGACGTTGACATTGGTTGGGATGCCATTGATTTGGGCAGCGGCCAAAAATGCGAACTGCGCGGCTATGTCGGCCATCCAATAGAAGGCCCCGGGGCCGGCACGATCTAAAATCCGTTGGGCTTGGGCCAGGCGGGCATCGGAGAATTTTTCGGCATCGTTTTTCTCATCGTTGATGACATCCAATAACAAACCTTTGATTTCAAGGCCTATGCCAGTTGAGTAGTTGGAGCTATCAATGAGCTCCTTGAGTTCGGCATCTAAGCCTTTGGGTTTTCTGGCCCGTTTTTTACGGTTGAGGAAAAGGAAGATCAGAACTGTCATAAGGAATATTTCAAACATGTCTGCAAACTACTCCGTGTGTCTGACATTGCAATAGTCGCCAGTAATCGCAAACTCCCCGCATAGTGAATGGGGGGCTGGCTCAGTCTTCTTATTTTGGATTTGGTAATTCATAATTTAGATAACTCACATAAGAGAAATGGACTATGAATAATAAAGAGTTCTGCCTATCAATTCTTGAGAAGGCTGGTATTCCAATAAACTCCACCGAGCCCTGGAGTATGCAGGTCCATGATGAGCGACTCTGGGACAGGGTTGTGGCGCAACATCAACTGGGGCTCGGTGAGGCTTATATCGAGGGCTGGTGGGACTGCCCGAATATTGATCAGATGCTTACGCGCCTTTTAAGTATCGATGCCAATCTCCTGCTTCGACCATCGGCAACTGTTGTGTTGCATCATTTGCGTTCACGAGTTTTAAATCATCAGACAAAGACCAAAGCCGCTAAGAATGCCAAGCACCATTACAACCGCGGAAATGAGCTCTACATACGCATGCTTGATCCGGAGATGGCATATAGCTGCGGATATTGGAAAGATGCGTCGAATCTAAATCAGGCCCAGATAAATAAATTTGATCTCATTTGTCGCAAATTAAAATTAGAACCCGGAATGACTCTTCTAGATATTGGTAGCGGTTGGGGTGGATTGCTCCGTCACGCTGTTAAAAATTATGGCGTTACTGGATACGGCATATCCCCCGCCGATGAACAGATAAGTCTGGCGCGCGAAATGTCTAGCGGCCTAGATATCACCTTTATGCAAAAGGACTATCGGGAGCTATCAGGGCAGTTCGATCGTGTTGTCTCAGTCGGAATGATGGAGCATGTCGGACCTAAAAATCTTGGTACTTTTTTTGCAACGTGCCACCAGTTGCTCAAAGCCGATGGCATCATGCTCCATCACACGATTTCATCGACTTACTCAAAGGATTCGACCGATGCATTCTTCGACAAGTACATCTTTCCGGGTGGCGTTCTTCCATCGGTTGCGCAGATTGGCGTTGCCTGTGAGAAAAAGTTTATTATCGAGGACCTACATAACTTCGGTTTAGATTACGACAAAACCCTCATGGCTTGGTATGAGAACATAAATCTTCGCTGGGAAGAAATACCACGCTACGATCTGAAATTTGTTCGCATGTGGAATTACTACCTGTTGGCATCGGCCGCCGGTTTTCGTGCTCGAAATCTGCATTTAATTCAAATGGTCTTTAGGCGAGGCGGACAAAAGCCCGCGTATATTCCCGAGCGTTAATCAAGGGCGCGTCTGGTGCTCAACTTCCTTCACTCTTGAACGCAC
>JBAXFS010000098.1:0-3209 GCA_037139795.1 Actinomycetes bacterium | reverse complement strand
ATGACGCGCATCATCTGGCAGTTCATTAAGGAGTCATTGATCCTTCCTTACCTTGATGTAAAGCTTGATTACTACGACCTTGGCATGGAAAACCGCGACGCAACCGATGATCAGGTAACCATTGATTCAGCGCATGCAATCCAAAAGCATGGCGTGGGCATCAAGTGCGCAACAATCACGCCAGATGAGGCCCGCGTTGAGGAATTTGGCCTAAAAAAGATGTGGAAATCGCCTAATGGAACCGTTCGCAACATCCTTGGCGGCGTGATTTTCCGCGAGCCAATTATCATCAGCAATGTTCCACGCTTGGTACCGCACTGGACTAAGCCGATTGTTATTGGCCGTCACGCTTTTGGTGATCAGTACAAAGCAACAGATTTCCTAGTTCCAAGTGCGGGTAAGTTAACGATGACCTTTGTTCCAGAAGATGGATCAAAGCCAATCGAATATAACGTCTTTGATTTTCCATCATCAGGTATTGCAATGGGTATGTACAACATGGATGAATCAATCCGCGACTTTGCACGCGCCTCCCTTAACTATGGGCTTAACCGTAAGTTCCCGGTTTACCTATCAACTAAGAACACAATTTTGAAAGCTTACGATGGGCGCTTTAAAGATATCTTCGAAGAGATTTTCCAAGCAGAGTTTAAAACTGCCTTTGATGCCGCTGGAATTTGGTATGAGCACCGCTTAATCGATGACATGGTTGCCATGTCACTTCGCATGGAGGGTGGATATGTTTGGGCATGTAAGAACTATGACGGCGATGTTCAATCCGACACCGTTGCACAGGGCTACGGATCACTGGGATTAATGACATCAGTACTTATGACACCAGATGGAAAGATTGTTGAATCTGAAGCCGCTCACGGCACCGTGACTCGTCACTACCGCGAGCACCAAAAGGGAAATGCAACATCAACAAATCCAATTGCATCAATCTTTGCGTGGACCCGTGGCTTGGCCCACCGTGCAAAATTAGATAACAATCCAGAGCTCGCTGCATTCTGCGACACTCTTGAGCGCGTCTGCATCGAGACCGTCGAGCAGGGCAAGATGACGAAAGATCTCTCACTTTTGATCTCTAAGGATGCCCCTTGGCAGACAACGCAGGATTTCTTGGCCTCTATCGATGAAAACCTTAAGAAAGCAATGGCGTAACCCTTTATTCACGATGAGTTAGAGAGGTAGGTCTCACTTACCTCTTGTCAGGTTCTCACTCGGGGTCTACTTTCAATCCAACCATACGCGCGCCAATGCGCATATGAAATTGGAGTAGAAATGACTGATTTCGTCGCTCCCGGGCAACCCGGAAGCAAAGTTACATATTTACCTCGGTATGACCATTGGATTAATGGCAAGTATGAATCGCCTGATTCAGGTCAGTACTTCGAAAATGTCACTCCTGTAACTGGAAAAGTTTTCTGTGACGTCGCCCGTGGAAATGCTAAAGATATCGATAAGGCGTTAGATGCCGCCCATGCAGCCGCTCCCGCGTGGGGTAAGACATCTGCAACTGCTCGCGCGATCATTTTGAACAAGATCGCCGATCGCATGGAGGCAAATGTCGAAGCTATCGCCGTTGCCGAAACATGGGAAAACGGAAAACCAATTCGCGAAGCGCTCTACGTTGATATCCCACTAGCCATCGATCACTTCAGATACTTTGCTGCAGCCATTCGTGCGCAAGAAGGATCAGCTGGTGAGCTAGATGAAGACACAGTTGCATATCACTTCCACGAACCCCTTGGCGTAGTTGGACAGATTATTCCGTGGAACTTCCCAATCTTGATGGCCGTTTGGAAGTTAGCTCCAGCCCTTGCTGCAGGTAACTGCGTCGTCCTAAAGCCAGCCGAGCAGACACCAGTTTCAATTCTATTTTTAATGGACATCATTAAAGATCTATTGCCAGATGGTGTTGTCAATATCGTTAATGGTTTTGGTGTCGAGGCCGGAAAGCCACTTGCATCATCTCCACGTATTGCAAAGATCGCATTTACTGGTGAAACTTCCACTGGACGCCTCATCATGCAGTATGCATCAGAGAACATCATCCCGGTTACTCTTGAACTCGGTGGCAAGAGCCCAAATATCTTCTTTGCCGATGTTGCCGCCGAAGATGATGCCTTCTACGACAAGGCACTCGAAGGCTTCACAATGTTTGCCGTTAACCAAGGCGAAGTTTGTACATGTCCTTCACGCGGACTCATTGATACCAAGATGTATGACAAGTTCTTAGGAGATGTCACTGCCCGCACTAATGCAATTAAACAGGGACACCCTCTCGATCTCTCAACAATGATTGGCGCACAAGCCAGCACCGATCAATTAGAAAAGATTCTCTCTTACTTAGATATTGGTAAGAAAGAGGGCGCAAAGGTAATTACCGGTGGAGAGCGCGCAGATTTGGGCGGAGAACTTTCCGGTGGCTACTACGTTATGCCAACAATCTTTGAAGGCCATAACAAGATGCGCATCTTCCAAGAGGAGATTTTTGGACCAGTAGTTTCGGTTACAAAGTTTGATGGTTTCGATAACGCCATGGAAATCGCCAATGACAGCTTGTACGGTCTAGGTGCTGGAGTGTGGACTCGCGATATGAACACTGCATACCGCGCGGGCCGAGCAATCCAGGCCGGTCGTGTTTGGACCAACTGTTATCACGCATACCCAGCAGGCGCCGCATTCGGTGGTTACAAAGCCTCTGGCATTGGCCGTGAGAACCATAAGATGATGCTCGATCACTACCAACAAACAAAGAACCTGCTAGTTTCATACTCACCAAACAAGCTCGGTTTCTTTTAAGGAGTACTAATGTCTCTGCCGTCTCGCGTTGATTACACACCCGAGGCGGCAGAGCTATTACTAAAGTTAACTAAAATAAATGGTCCACTGATGTTTCATCAATCAGGTGGATGCTGTGATGGATCATCGCCCATGTGTTATTTAAAAGGTGAATTTCGTGTTGGTGGTTCTGATGTATTAATCGGTGAATTTTTTATCAAAGATATTACAGAGCCAATTCAAGTGTGGATGTCGGCCTCGCAGTTTGAATATTGGAAGCACACACATTTAACAATCGATGTTGTTGTTGGCCGTGGTGGTGGATTCTCCCTTGAATCACCAGAGGGAAAGAGATTTCTTATCCGTTCTCGATTATTTAGTGATGAGGAATGGGTACTCCTTGAGAATTCACCAGTTAAAAC
>JBAXFS010000097.1:0-3229 GCA_037139795.1 Actinomycetes bacterium | reverse complement strand
GTTCCGCGAGTTTCAGTTAAGAACTCAGTACGGAAACCAATAAGTCCACGAGATGGAACACGGTAATCAAGGCGGATCCAGCCAGTGCCGTGGTTAACCATTTGTTCCATGCGGCCCTTGCGAAGTGCCATCAACTGAGTAAGCACGCCGAGATATTCTTCAGGTGCATCAATTGTTAAGCGCTCCATTGGCTCATGTACTTTGCCATCAATCTTCTTAATAACAACCTGTGGCTTACCTACAGTTAATTCAAAGCCTTCGCGTTTCATGATTTCAACTAGAACGGCCAACTGAAGCTCTCCGCGACCCTGAACTTCCCACGTATCTGGACGCTCGGTATTTAATACGCGCAATGAAACGTTACCAACGAGCTCAGCATCTAGGCGGCCCTTAACTTGGCGTGCAGTAAGGAGTTTTCCACTCTTGCCTGCAAGAGGCGATGTATTGATACCAATAGTCATCGAAATTGATGGTTCATCAACGATAATCAATGGCAATGCATGTGGGTCTTCGTTATCGGCCAGAGTTTCGCCAAGCGTAATTGTTTCAATTCCAGCTACGGCGATGATGTCGCCTGGATGAGCCTCAAGTGTTGGTACGCGCTCAAGGGCTTCAGTAATTAATAACTCTGAAATCTTTACGCGCTCCATTGTGCCGTCGGTCTTAATCCATGTGACGTTTTGACCTTTTTTAATTACACCTTCGCGTACGCGACATAGTGCTAAGCGACCAAGGAATGGTGATGAGTCAAGGTTAGTTACGTGTGCTTGTAATGGCGCACCTTCGTGATACTCGGGAGCTGGAATTGCAGAAAAGATGGTGTCGAATAAAACATCGAGGTTTTCTTCTTCTGGCATTCCGCCATCGGCTGGTCGTGTCAATGATGCACGGCCGGCTTTTGCGCATGCATAGACAACTGGAAATTCAATCTGTGATTCATTGGCATCTAGATCTAAAAATAGTTCGTAGGTCTCATCGACAACTTCAGCGATACGTGAGTCAGAACGATCTACCTTATTAATAAGAAGAATAACTGGAAGGTTCTTCTCTAGCGCTTTGCGCAAAACGAAACGTGTCTGTGGCAATGGACCTTCTGATGCATCCACTAGCAAGATAACGCCATCGACCATTTCTAGTCCGCGCTCTACTTCGCCACCGAAGTCGGCGTGGCCTGGAGTATCAATAATGTTAACGATCGTGTCGCCGCGCTTAACTGCGGTGTTCTTAGCAAGAATCGTAATTCCCTTTTCGCGCTCTAGATCCATTGAATCCATCATGCGCTCTTGGCCTTCGCCCTGTTTCTTATAAGCTGCAAATGCACCGGACTGCCACAACATCGCATCAACGAGAGTTGTTTTACCGTGGTCAACGTGCGCGATGATCGCGACGTTACGAAGGTTCTCGCGCTTTTTTACTGGCAGGTCTTTTAGGTGTGCTTGGGTCTTGGCCACGAAAACTACTTTCCTTAGGAGATAAGCCCTCTAGAAGGCCTTGCCTCTATCCAACGATTTGGGTATTACTGAGGCCAATGAGTCGGCCGCACGCGGTTATTCTACCTTTGGCAGTGGATATGGCGAAATCAGTGCGCTGAAGCAGGCTTAAATTAAGCGGTTTCATCCTTTTTCGATGTTGTTAACTCTTGATCTGCGATTTGCTTGCGCACATCATCCATATCGAGCTCTGCCACTTTGCCGATAATCTCCTCAAGAGCGGGGCCTGGAAGTGCTCCTGGTTGGCTAAATAAAAGAATCCCGTCACGAAAGACCATCAAGGTCGGGATTGATGTAATACCTGCAGCTGCTGCCAATGATTGTTCGGCTTCTGTGTCAACTTTGGCAAAAGTTAAATCTGGATACTTCTCTGACGTTGCCTCATAAACCGGTGCAAATGATCGACAAGGACCACACCAAGCGGCCCAAAAATCAACCAGAACCGTGCCCTTTTCGAGAATCAACTTCTCGAACTCAGTCTCATTAATATTAACTGTCGCCATTTATTTAGACCTCTTTCTTTTCCCGAGTAGCCCAACAGTTTTTGATTGATACTCAGCTGCATAAGAATGCTTGCTCAATAACAGCAAATCCTCAAAACGTGCTTTATATATTAGTGTGAAAAGCAGTGCCATCCAAATAAGGATTGAAGCCAAATTGATGTTCGTTAGGACAAAGCTTATTCCAAATAAAAGTACGCCTATGTACATAGGGTGGCGCATAAATCTGTAAATACCCCTGGTAACAAGTGCTGCACCTTCTTTGGGAATCGGCGAAATTTGAAGGGAAGCTCGAAGTGCATACCAGGCAAAGAGCAAGATTACGGAGGCGCAAATTTCTAGGAAAAAAGCTAAGCCAGATGCCCAAGAAGGTGACGCCAGGACTGGTGCATTTGGCTTCAGGAACAGGAGCCCCAACAGTGAAAACTGCGCGGCTACCAAAATTCGTGCTTTGCGAATTATTTGTTTTTACCAAACATTTTGCTGAAGAAGCCGGGCTCTACCGGATCATTTTGGTGTCCTTGGCATCTATCCTTCTTTGCAACGCCCTTCAGTGCGATTTCGACGTGATTGCCACATCCTGACCATGTTGGTTTCCCGCACTTACGACATGAAGTTCTGCTGCACATATTTCTATTTCCTTTTCTTGGTTGTTTATAGTGAAACTAGTAATGGATCATGAAGAGCTGCCGGCGAGTTACTCCAGGTGAGATATCCGCCATCGAGATTTACTGCATTAAAACCCAGTTCCTTTAACAAAAGTGCTGCGGTGTGGCCACGTTGGCCTACCTGGCAGTTAACAAGGAGATTCTTGCTTGTAATCTCAGATTTACGCTCGCGGATTTCATCGACTGAAATATTGATTGCTCCAGGGATATGGCCCCGTGCAAACTCCCCCGCGCTTCTAACATCGATTAGTTCGAAACCACGCGAGGCGAAACCGTCAATCTCGTTCCATTGCGCCGTTTCAACTAAGCCAGATATTACATTCTCGGCAATGTAGCCCAACATATTAACTGGATCTTTAGCTGAACCAAATGGTGGTGCATAGGCAAGCTCAAGATCTGCAAGTTCTGGTGCAGTAATTCCGCCGCGCATGGCAGTTGCAATTACATCTATGCGCTTATCAACGCCTTCTGTGCCAATTCCTTGTGCGCCGAGTATCTCGCCGGTCTTTGGATCAAAGATTAGTTTGAGCACCATCGCTTTTGCGCCTGGATAGTAGCCCGCGTGTGAATT
>JBAXFS010000096.1:0-3310 GCA_037139795.1 Actinomycetes bacterium | reverse complement strand
AACACCTTACCTCGTTAGCAGTGAGGCGCACTCGACCGGGCTATGCGACGTCTCCTTGTACAGGTGCGAGTTTAGCGTGTGCTGGGATGGCTACCAATTCTCGAGCCTTGTAGGCTTGCCCTATGGAATCAGCTAATTTGCCCGTAGAAAGCCGTCGCGTATATGACGTGCCGCCCTCAGATATCTATGCCGAATTTATGAAAACAGGCTGGGCGCCTTCACCTCTGGATGGAATCACACAGGATGCAGTGATTCCCTTCTGTTCTGCTCGTCGAGGCAAACTCTCCGAAGCATTTACTGGTCTCCGCATTGTGATCCCTAGCGGAAACTCCAAAGTTCGTAGCAATGACACTGATTACCGTTTCCGTCCCCATAGCGCTTTCGTCTACTACACCGGCGTTCAAGGCGAAGAAGTTACATCGGATGCCGTTCTCGTTATGGAGCCAAATGGCGATGGGCATGATTCGATTTTGTATATTCAACCCCGATCAACGCGCGATACCAGTGCTTTTTACAATGATCGCAAATATGGCGAACTGTGGGTAGGACGTCGGTATACAACCGATGAGGCATCACTTCGTTTTGGTATTGAAGTACGTAAAGTTGAAGATCTTAAATCACTTCTTAAGGATGGAACGCCTGCCGTTGCCTTGAGCGGTTTTGATGCCCTTGTTGATTCAATTATTAAGAAAAATCCCCGCGGTGGCGAGTTAGAAAACTTTGTCTCAGTTGCTCGCCTCATTAAAGACGAGTATGAAATCAATGAGTTACAAAAATCTGTCGATGTCACACATCGCGGATTTAACGATGCAATCCGTGCGTTGCCTGCCGCCGTTGTAACACCACGTGGTGAGCGCGTAGTAGAAGCAGCTTTTTATGGGCGTGCACGAATTGAAGGTAACGAGCTCGGCTATGACACTATTTCGGCCGCCGGTTCCCATGCCTGCATATTGCACTGGACCCGCAACGATGGCGCAGTTAAAAACGGTGAACTGTTATTACTCGATGCCGGTGTTGAGTTAGATTCTTATTACACCGCAGACATCACTCGCACTTTGCCTGTTAGTGGAAAATTCTCTCCAGCCCAACGCGTTCTTTATATGTTGGTTTATGAAGCGCAGAAAGCGGGATTCGCAGCCATCCGTCCAGGTGTTGATTTCCTTGAAATTAACAAGGCCTGTCACACTGTTTTAGCCCAAGGTCTGGTTGATATGGGTGTCTTAACGATTAGCGCTGAAGAATCAATGCGTCCAGAATTTGGTCTTCATAAGCGTTGGACTTTGCATGGAGTCAGTCATATGTTGGGATTAGATGTTCATGATTGCGCGCAAGCACGCAAAGACCAGTACACGGAAGCGAAATTGGAAGCTGGAATGGTCTTAACGGTTGAGCCAGGTTTATATATCCAACCCGATGACGAGCTCTTTGCGCCCGAATATCGAGGAATCGGAATTCGTATCGAAGATGATATTTTAGTAACTGAGGATGGCTGTTTTAATTTAAGCGAAAATATGCCGCGTCATCCAGATGAAATCGAAGCGTGGATGGCCTCTCTTCGTTAGCCAATAATTTTTTCGGTACCAACTAATACTCCAAAGCAGTTGTGTTTGCTGTTGGGATCGCGGGCTGTAACTTTTACTGTGGCTCCGGTAGTTTCATAGGTAACGGTCGCACCCGTTATATCTTTAACGCTTTTATTGAGGCAGAAATTAAAGACGTTAATCTGGCTCTGGGAAGATCCCGCGACGGTCCATACCGTGTTTACATCTGGACCAAGTGGATCTGGAGGGTTTCCTCTATCTCGAGTAATTGTGTATGAGTTCGTGTATTTCTTCGCAATAAAAATAACTCCACCCGTGCGACTATCGAAGCCTCCAAAAGCCATAAGTTCGGTGCCATTGGCTAGATCTAAACGATCGGGGTCACCGGCTTTTATATATTGTGCCGCTGCCCCATATGTTGTTCCGTCACCAATCTTTGCCATAATCCCAAGTGATGTAGGCCAATCCCATTCAACTTTTCCATCTTTATTGAGATAGATATTTGGATTTGTCGTCACATCAGTTGTTCCACCATATGAACGCGCTTGGGCGGCAGTCCAAGTCTTGCCATCGGATGAGGTTGCAACGCACGCCCAGCGGGCAAATTCAGGACCGGTGTTCCCAACTCCATAACCTTGGGCATGTAACAACCAAGTTCCATCGGGTAAGTGAACAATTGCAGGATCTCCCAATGGACCGATATTTGTTCCGGCCGTTGTTTTGCATGTTGATATATCTAACCCGCTGACAGCAATTTGAGTAAAAGTTAAACCATCGGTTGATTCGGCGTAATACATTGAATCGCCGCCTGGTGCATGAGCCCATCCCCATGCTTGATAACCGCCGCCGGCTTTAGAGAGAACTTCCACTGGCGAGGTAACTGCCATTCGAACTCCCGATTCAACTGTCCAGGTAAGACCGCTATCGGTAGAGACGGCTGAATGGATGTAGTTATCAAAACCAGTTAACCGCGCATCACTGTCGTTTCCATTTTTAAAGTACATCCGAATCTTTCCGCCTGGCTCTTGGACAAGTGATGCATCAGAAATGTTCCCCAATCCGTTTCCGCTTGTTATTGACGATAGATATCCCCATACCGTGGTAGCTGGTGCAGATGTTGTTGATGTTGAACCACCTGTTGTTCCACCTGCCGCACCAGCATTAAATGGTTGCCATGTTCCGTTTTGGCAGATCATTTGGCCGCCATTAAGTGGCTCTTTGGCGCCTTCTACCGTGCACTTTCCATTTGGTTGTATCTGACCAGTGCTCGTTTCCGATGGTTTTGGTGTTGGCGTAGCCGTTGGTGTTGCGGTCGGAGTCGATGTTGGTGTTGCAGTTGGTGTGGCGGTTATAACTTTGACCCCTTTATTCCAAACAAACTTTTTTCCACTCTTTACACATGTGAATTTTAATCCGTTCGCAGTAGCTGTTACTCCAGCCTTAGTGCATGTAGCGCCGGCTTTAGGTGCAGCTGAAAAACTTGGCTGGGTAAAACTCATGAGCGCGAGGGAGATTACAGTTACAGCTAAGGTCTTTTGCCGAGCTCGCATTAGAAAATGGTAAATCTATGATTTTGCTCTGTCAATACTTTTTGATTCACTCTTTAGCCAGCTAGAGACAATCCCAGCCAAGCGGCAAGTATCCCAAAGCCTAAAGAGAGGATTAAGTTAGACGCAGCTTCTTTATATCGACGTAGTTCGTAGGCCAAGAAAACATCGAGCATAAAAGTTGACCACGTTGTAAAAGCCCCAGCGAAACCAATAGCAAAT
>JBAXFS010000095.1:0-3335 GCA_037139795.1 Actinomycetes bacterium | reverse complement strand
CACCATAAGCTTCAAGTGCCCACACTTCCATTTCACCAAATCGCTGACCACCAAACTGCGCTTTTCCACCCAGTGGCTGTTGCGTGATCATTGAGTATGGACCGGTTGAACGTGCGTGAATCTTGTCGTCCACTAAGTGGTGAAGCTTCAAGATGTACATGTATCCAACTGAAATTGGTGTTGGGTAAGGCTCACCTGAACGGCCATCAAATAACTTAGCCTTTCCAGATCGGCCGATTAATTGATTTCCATCGCGGTTAGGCAATGTGCTTGAGAGAAGACCTGAGATCTCATCTTCAAGTGCGCCATCGAATACTGGCGTTGCAAACTTAGTTCCGGGCTCTCCCTTTTCAGCACCGATTGCGCGCATGTGCTTCTGCCATGCTTCATCGACACCAGAGAGATCCCAGCCAGTCTTTGCTACCCAACCTAAGTGCATTTCAAGAACCTGACCGACGTTCATACGTCCAGGTACACCAAGTGGGTTAAGAACAACATCTACTGGAGTTCCATCTTCTAGGAATGGCATATCTTCAACTGGAAGAATCTTAGAAATAACACCCTTGTTACCGTGGCGACCAGCAAGCTTGTCACCATCTTGAATCTTGCGCTTTTGTGCAACGTAGACGCGAACTAATTGGTTAACGCCAGCTGCAAGCTCGAAACCCTCTTCTGATTCGAAGATCTTTACGCCGATAACTTTTCCAGACTCACCGTGTGGAACCTTGAGTGATGTATCGCGAACTTCGCGAGCCTTCTCACCAAAGATTGCGCGCAGTAAACGCTCTTCTGGAGTTAGTTCGGTTTCGCCCTTTGGCGTTACCTTTCCAACCAAGATATCGCCAGGTACAACATCGGCGCCAACACGGATAATTCCGCGCTCATCTAGATCGGCTAGAACTTCCTCTGAAACGTTAGGAATATCGCGAGTGATCTCTTCGGCACCAAGCTTGGTGTCGCGAGCATCTACTTCGTACTCTTCAATGTGAATTGATGTCAAGACATCGTCTTGAACCAAACGCTGCGACAAGATAATCGCATCTTCGTAGTTGTGGCCTTCCCACGACATAAATGCCACGAGCAAGTTCTTACCAAGTGCCATTTCACCCATTTCGGTGCAAGGACCATCGGCGATTACTGAGCCAACTTCTAGACGCTGACCTTCGGCGACAACAACCTTCTGGTTGTACGACGTTCCTTGGTTAGAGCGTGTGAACTTATGAAGTGAATATGTTTGATACGTTGAATCATCGGCCATAACTTTTACTTCTTCGGCAGATACTTCAGTAACAACGCCGGCCTTAGTAGCAACGACGACATCGCCTGCATCAACGGCTGCACGAAACTCCATGCCAGTACCAATCAATGGTGCTTCTGCACGCATAAGTGGGACTGACTGGCGCATCATGTTAGAGCCCATCAACGCACGGTTAGCATCATCGTGCTCAAGGAATGGAATCATTGCAGTAGCAACAGAAACCATTTGGCGCGGTGAAACATCCATGTAATCAACTTCATCAGCTGGGATGTATTCAACTTCGCCACCACGACGACGTACAAGTACGCGCGCTTCTGCAAAGTGATTGTCATCAGTTAATGGAGCATTAGCCTGCGCGATGATGTGTTCATCTTCTTCATCGGCAGTTAAGTAATCAACTTGATCAGTTACGCGACCCTTTGAAACCTTACGGTAAGGAGTCTCGATAAAACCAAATGCAGTTACGCGACCATATGTTGCAAGTGAACCGATAAGACCAATGTTTGGTCCTTCAGGAGTTTCAATTGGACACATGCGGCCGTAGTGAGAAGGGTGAACGTCACGAACTTCAAAGCCCGCGCGATCACGTGAGAGACCACCAGGTCCGAGCGCTGAAAGACGGCGCTTGTGAGTTAAACCAGATAGTGGGTTTGTTTGATCCATGAACTGTGACAACTGAGAAGTTCCGAAGAACTCCTTAATCGATGCAACTACTGGACGAATGTTGATCAATGTCTGAGGTGTAATTGCCTCGACATCTTGCGTTGTCATACGTTCGCGAACTACGCGCTCCATACGTGAGAGACCGATGCGAACCTGGTTCTGAATGAGCTCACCGACGGTGCGCAGACGACGGTTACCGAAGTGATCGATATCGTCCTTCTCTACGCGAACTTCACGGCCGTAATCCATCAATAGATCGCCACGGTGAAGAAGTACTAAGTAGCGAAGTGTCGCAACAATGTCAGAGATAGTTAGTAGTGAAGCCTTTAGCTCAAGATCTAAACCAAGCTTCTTGTTAACCTTAAAGCGACCGACCTTAGCCAAGTCATAACGCTTAGGGTTGAAGTAAAGGTTTTCAATTAAGTTCTGAGCAGCTTCCTTAGTCGGAGGCTCGCCTGGACGTAGCTTGCGATAAATATCTAACAGAGCTTCATCTTGCGTATGAACTGTATCTTTTTCAAGTGTTGCCATCATTGATGCGAACTCACCAAATTCTTCACGAATCTGCTCTTCGCTCCAACCAAGTGCCTTTAGGAAGACAGTTACTGATTGCTTACGCTTACGGTCGATGCGAACGCCAACAAGATCCTTCTTATCAACTTCAAACTCAAGCCAAGCACCGCGGCTTGGAATAACCTTTGAAGTAAATACATCTTTGTCGGAAGTTTTTTCAATAATCTTTTCAAAGTAAACGCCAGGTGAGCGAACAATCTGAGAAACAACTACGCGCTCTGTACCGTTAATAACAAAAGTTCCGCGAGCTGTCATAACTGGGAAGTCACCCATAAATACTGTCTGTGACTTAATTTCACCAGTGATGTTGTTAGTAAACTCAGCAGTTACGAATAATGGCTGTGAGTACGTCATGTCGCGCTCTTTGCAATCATCGATTGAGTACTTAGGTGGCTCAAATCGGTGATCGCGGAAAGTAAGGCTCATAGTTCCCTGGAAATCTTCGATCGGTGAAATCTCTTCAAAGATTTCTTCAAGACCTGAAGTTGTTGGGATTTCGCCACGATTCATAGAATCGACTGCTGCAATGCGTGAACGCCAAGCGTCGTTACCCAATAACCAGTCAACGCTTTCAACTTGCAACGCTAATAAGTTAGGAACTTCGAGAGGTTCGCGGATCTTTGCGAAAGAGATTCGGCGTGGAGCTACTGATGATTTTTTAGTCGCGGCCAAGAGATGTCCTTCCAGACAATAAAGCGGGAACACACAACTATTAGGTCTCAGCCGCTATATGCCCTGACCGTAAGTGTTTTGTGTGAGGTTGAAGAGTAACGCGCTCACCCCGAACCTGTCCAACCGGGGGCTTATACATCTAAAGGGCGGATTTGTCTGTGGTTTTCCC
>JBAXFS010000094.1:0-3501 GCA_037139795.1 Actinomycetes bacterium | reverse complement strand
GGTGAATCAACCCCGATGCCATGGAGCTCGAGTTCTCCAACTGTTGTGCCGAATTGATTGGCAACGGCGTTAGCGATTGCAGCGGCACGATCTGGGTTCGTATCTGTAACAGTTAATGCAATCAAGACGGTATCTAACGGCGCCGATGCGGTGATTTGTTTAGCCAAATCAGTCGGTGAGATCTTCAACTTCAGCGCTTTAATCACAGGCACAAGAGTCAGCGGAGAATTAATTATTTGAGCATATGACTTAACACGTTGTTGGGAAAAACTTGAACCCTGTTGCATCGCAGAAATATCTAACGCCGATGCAGGAGTTGAAACAAAGAGTTCGGCCGATGATTGATAGGTCGGTGTCGTTGCAAAGGTGATTGCCATTGAAACGATGAGCCCAAGAATTACTGAGCAAGTGATCAGAATTCTGTTGTGAACAATCAGGCGCCAGTATTGGATTAACTCCATACGGCCTCCTCAAGTTCGGCTCGGGGGTGAGATTAGGTGACCCCTCAGAACACGCTCAATTCTAGGTATTTGTGTGGCAATAGCGAGGTACGGGAGAGAAAATCCCTGCATATACCGAACTTGCACGCTGCCCAAAGATGTGGGTGTTAAGGCTTTTTTTGTAAAAACCGAATAAGCAAAAGCCCGATAATCACACTCACGGTATTAGAAACTAGGTCTGCAAAATCAGGAACACGCCCTGGAATAAGAATCTGCGTGAGCTCAATGACGAGTGAGATAGAGATTCCGAGAAAGAAGATCTTACGCTTTTGAAAAGTTGGTACAGCGTATCTAATAACTAATACAAACGGTGTGAGCATAAAGAAGTTAGCAATCGCAATAACTCTGGCATCTGCATAAAGGATTTTATAAAAGACTCCTGCATGCTCATGAAGAAAATTCGCTATCTCTGACGGCGATCCGTCGACCAAAATGGGCCGTGGGAAGAAAACGAAGGTGATGAGGGCAATCAGATAAGTGATAAGTAGAAAAACGAACATCGAGCGTTTGCCACGTTGACTGATGCTCCTTTTCACACAGTAACCTTAACTCATGCGAATCATGGTTGTCTGCACAATGAACCAGGCGCGCTCACCCTTTGCCCAGGCTGTACTTGAACGTAATTTTCCGCATGATCACATTTCATCTTCCGGCGTAAAAGCGATTCAGGGTACATCGATTATGACTAACGTCAATCACGTTGCCCATGATTGGGCTGCACCAATTAGCAAGAAACATTCGACAGATATCAATAGCGATCGAGATAACATTCTAAACGCTGATTTAGTCATCTGCGCGGAGCAACCGCAGTGCGATTCGATCCGTTCTCTCGGTTATACCGGCGACCTCATTAGCTTTGAAGAGATTCTCAGCGATAAAGATTTCATTCCAAGTGATCCGGATGGGTATTCACCTGATCAACTGCGGCGTGAACTTGGAAAAGTTGCAGCACTTACATTGCGTGCAGTTCTAAATAGAAAGCAGGTTTCACACCAGTTTCCAGTCCTTGCTGTCATCCCTCACGGGATTTCAGATTTAGGCGTAGCCCTTGCTCATGCTCAATTCGAGCGAAAGCTGCGCGGTGCGATATTGATCGATGTCGACTTGCGTGCGCCGGTGATAGATGAGGCGTTCGATCAGGATCTGGGTCGAATTACTTACGACGTTGACAATCTCTTCACATCTCCGCGGCTTTTGGCCGATGAAAGCCAAATACTTTCGCACAACCGCCAAATCGATATGCCAGAGAAATACTTCATTGATCCTCTGTGGCGTGAATTTATCTCCTTGTATTCAAATCAAATGCCGGTTGTGCTTCTTACAGCGCCGCGTCACTCGCGGATGCGCCGCTTGCCGGATTCCTACCTAGCTAGTTTCCACGCAGACGAGTTTTCTGTGATTTCGAGTTGATAATGCGATTTCTTCGTGCAATCGTGGATCGACCATGGAAGATTCTTCTAACCTCTTTCCTCGTAGCGCTTTGTGCATATTCGATACTGTTGTTAACGCATGTTGTGCCCGCAATTTCGCATGCTAAGACATATATGAATGCAGTTCACAGTGGCGCACCTGAAGTAGAAATGGCCTCACTGCAGAGAAAGTTAACTAACGATATGGAAAACATTTTTGGTGATCTAAACGTTCCGATAATTAAACAGAATATCTCGTTATTAGGTTTTAACTTTGAGCCGATAAAGGTTGAACTTAAAGCTTTAGTTAATGCTGGACCTATTCTTGCTGGAATCGGTGGCCCTAAAAAGTATCTCGTTGCCTTCCAAAATTCCGCTGAGGCCCGTGGTACGGGCGGCATATTAGGAGCATTTGCCATCATTGAATTTGATCATGGAAAGTTAAAAGTGCTGCAGACCGGCACGAACGCAATTCTAGAATCTCTAGAAGAGATCCCGATTCCAATGCCAGAAGAATATAAAAAACTCTACCGAAGCGATCCAGCAATCTGGCAGAACTCCAACTTATCCCCCCATTTTCCTTATGGTGCACAGATTTGGATGGAGCTGTGGCGCTTGCAAAGCGGTCAAAAGTTAGATGGAGTCATTGCAATAGATCCAACAGCGCTTAGCCATATTCTTAAATCAACTGGGCCAATCGATTTGGCAAGTGGTGAGAAAATCACTGCCGATAATGTTGTCTACAAAACTCTGTCTGAGGCTTATCAGCGATTTGCCAAAGACAATAACGCTCGCAAGCAGTATCTGGTCGACATCATGAACGCAACTTTCGCAAAAATTACTTCTTCAGATTTCTCTAAAGTAACCATGGCGCGTGCTATCAGAGATGGTTTTCTTGAGAATAGAATATTGATTTACTCAACTGACAAAGTGGCGGAAAAGGCGTTAAGTACGACCAGACTTGGTGGATACATGGAAATAACACCAAATAATGAATACCGAGTTGTCATTCAGAATGTCGATGCTAGCAAACTCGATTATTACCTAGATAAAACAGTTGCGATTGAGTCGAAGGCTTGCTCGCCAACGGCCATTACCCAAGTGACGGTAACAGTAAAAAACACTCTTAAAGATGGCGCGTCTCTACCTTCTTATGTTTTAACTAGAGCCGACACAACGAAGCCTGTTGCAATGATTACCGGACAACACCGCTTCTTGGTATTTATTTACGGACCGACTTCTTCGAAATTGCTGAACGCCAAACGGTCGAGTATCTTTGGCCCTGCTGGTGGAGTTGGAACTGAGCGAGGTCGACAATTATTAGTCGCGGACGTAGATCTCTCACCGAGGCAAAGTGAAACTATTACAGCCACATTCACCGGAGGCACGGGTGCTATAACCTATGTCGACCAACCTTTAGTGCGAACAACAAAACTATCCATTATTGATGAGTGTAGGTAATCCAGCAATGAGGAGACAATCGATGAATAAAAGGAAATTGACTTTAGCGTTGACTATTTCCTGTATGGCGCTGGCAATTCCACTCACTCAAGCAGCAGATTACCCTCCAGTGCCCGGTGAGACACTTCCCG
>JBAXFS010000093.1:0-3697 GCA_037139795.1 Actinomycetes bacterium | reverse complement strand
ATTGAATTGAAATGGATTCAGACTGAAGTCGGCTTAACTTTCGTTCACGTCACTCACGATCAAGAAGAAGCCATGACCATGGCCGACACGATTGCCGTGATGAATGAGGGAAGAATTGAACAAATGGGCTCTCCGGTAGAGCTCTATGAATCTCCAAAGACGGTTTTTGTCGCTAACTTTCTTGGCCAATCCAACCTTGTTAAAGGCAAAATTGAGGGTGTCAGCGGAAGTGATTTGCAAGTCTCAGTTCACGGCAACCGAATCATTGTGCCTGCCGGACGCAACTTCGCCGCTGAAAATTCCGATAAGAGTGTTCTCATCGGTATTCGTCCAGAAAAGATTTCGATTGAACACAGCGAAGCCAATACCTTAGGCGGCGGTCGAATTAGTGATATCTCTTTCGTCGGCGTGAGTACGCAGTTCATTATTGAAATGCCCTGGGGCCAAGAGCTGACAGTCTTTGAACAAAACGATGGTGGCGCTTCACACTTGCAGAAAGGTGACACAGTACAACTTTCATGGAAGCCAGAGTTCACTTTTGCCCTTGATGGAACGGCAGATGTAGATGCTGGTACATCAGTAAATCCAGAAGAGTTATAAATGGCATTTATCGCTGCAGTTACTAAGAGATCAAGTATTGCTCGTGGCATAAAACGCCCTAGCACCCCATACCTACTTTTAATTCCAGGTCTAGCGTGGCTTTTTCTATTTTTTGTTTATCCACTCATTAATTTAGCTAGCACTAGTACGCAAACACCAGCAGCCAGTGGTGAAATTGGTGCCTATGTTCAGAGCTTTAGATTCGCAAACTATTTTGACGCTATCTCTGGAGCAAAAGAGCAGTTCATTCGCTCGATTATTTACGCTCTTATAGCCACCGTTATTGCTTTAGCAATCTCCTATCCCTTGGCTTACGCCATCGCATTTAAATCGGGAAAGTGGAAGAACTTACTGCTCGTTCTAGTCGTTGCTCCCTTCTTTACATCTTTCTTGCTCAGAACTATTGCGTGGAAACAGATTTTGGGAGATCAAGGACCGGTAGTTACGGTATTGAGATTTCTTCACATCCTAAGTCCGCAAGCTGGCTTAACTGCAAGTGCCTTTGCCGTGGTTACAGGTATGACTTATAACTTTTTACCATTTATGACCCTGCCGCTCTATGCCAGTTTGGAGCGCATAGACCCGCGCGTACTGGAGGCGGCTGGAGATTTATATGCCAATGCAATAACTACTTTTCGTAAAGTAACTTTTCCGCTTTCGATGCCAGGAGTTGTCGCCGGTACTTTATTGACCTTTATTCCAGCAGCCGGTGACTACATCAATGCGACTTTGCTCGGTAATCCGAGAACAAAGATGATTGGAAATGTTATTGAGTCACGTTTCTTCGAAATTGTTGATTACCCAACGGCTGCTGCACTTTCCTTTCTCTTAATGGCGGCGATATTGGTTTTAGTTGCCGTCTATGTGCGCCGTTCCGGAACAGAGGAACTCGTATGATTCGTCGCTGGTTTTCTAAGAATCTAATCAAAATATATGCTTTTTTAGCTTTCGTCTACCTTTTCATTCCAATTGCTTACACCATGGCATTTTCTTTTAACGACGCCGGTAAGAGCAATTTAACGTGGCGGGGTTTTACTTTTAAAAACTGGCAGAATCCATGTGGCGCCCCTGAGGTCTGTTCGGCTTTAGGTAATTCACTAAAGATCGGTTTTCTAGCAACCACAATCGCTACGATTTTAGGAACGATGATTGCTTTTGCTTTAGGCCGTCACCGCTTTCGTGGCCGCTCAACCGTTAATTTACTAATCTTCTTGCCAATGGCCACCCCTGAAATTGTTTTAGGCGCCTCACTTCTTGCCATGTTTTTAAATCTTGGAATCAATCCAGGTTTCTGGCCAACAGTGATTGCGCACGTGATGTTCTGTATCTCCTTTGTGGTCGTAACCGTTAAGGCACGAATTGCCAGTTTGGACCCCAAACTCGAAGAGGCGGCAATGGATTTATATGCCGACGAGATGGAAACTTTCCGCCGTGTAACGTTGCCATTGGTAGCACCCGGTATTTTTGGTGCGGCCCTATTGGCTTTTTCACTCTCATTCGATGATTTCATCATCACGAATTTCAATTCAGGAACTTTGACGACTTTTCCAAAGTTTGTCTATATTGCATCGGCCCGTGGTATTCCCGCCCAAGCAAACGTGATTGGCTCGAGTATGTTTATTTTGGCGCTGACTATCGTGCTGGCGGGGCAACTCGTAAATCGACGGAAAGCACGCTAAAGTACGTCTCGTAGCCGTAGCGAACTACAGATTGTTAAAGAAAATCTGCGTTGTGGGGTAGGACTCCGGAGGACCCGGGCCAACTTATAGTTGTGATTGAAGGGGTGATTCCGGTTTCGGCCGGATAGCACGATGGCATCCATCGATCCCTCTATTCTCAAACATCTTTCTCAAATGCAGCCACAGCTGTACTGGCTTGATGAAGATCCCCTTGAACCTTTGCCACATCCAACATTAATTGGTGATGTCACCACGGATTTATGCATAGTGGGAGCCGGTTACACAGGTTTATGGACGGCATTAATAGCTAAAGAGCAAAATCCCGAACGCGAAGTCATTGTGCTTGAGCAGCGCGAAACCGGCGCGGGGGCTTCAGGGCGTAACGGTGGTTTTTGTAGTTACTCGCTCACCCACGGATTTATGAATGGCTATAGCCGATTTAAAGATGAGATGGCAACGATAGAGCGCATGGGCCGTGAAAATTTAGATGGCATAGAAGCAACAATCATGAAATATGGAATCCAATGTGACTTTGAATGGAATGGCGAACTCCGAGTTGCACTTGAAGAGTGGCAGATGGCGTCAATGGTTGAAGAGGCCGAACTGCGTAACTCATTTGGTGACAACGTTGAACTCTTAACTAAGGATCAAATACAGGCACGCATTAAATCTCCACTCTATAAAGGCGCGCTGTGGGATCCAGATGGCACAGCGATGGTTGATCCCGCACGTTTGGTATGGGGATTAGAACGAGCCTGCATTTCACTTGGCGTAAAGATTTTTGAAAATACTCATGTTGAATGGTTAGAGCGCACAAACAACGGAATGATCGTTCATACACCGTATGGAAGTGTGTATGCGCAAAAAGTGGCGTTAGCAACAAATGTATTTAAATCCCTCGTTCGCAGGGCTCACAAATATGTAGTTCCTGTTTATGATTTCCAACTAGTAACCGAACCACTCACGCCAGAACAGCTCGACTCAATTGGCTGGAAAGAGCGCGAAGGGTTATCCGATGCGGGAAATCAGTTCCATTATTATCGAATGACTAAAGACAATGAGATTTTGTGGGGTGGTTATGATGCAATTTATAACTTCCGCGGAAAAGTTCGCCAAGAGTACGAGTCTGATGCAGAGACATATGCCCATCTTGCACAGGCCTTCTTAGAGACTTTCCCGCAGCTAAGGGGAATTAAATTTACACACGGTTGGGGCGGCGCAATTGATACCTGCTCTCGCTTCTCGCCATTTTGGGGCAAGGCCTACCGCGGTCGCGTGGCATATGTGATGGGCTATACGGGTTTAGGTGTCGGATCTACGCGCTTTGGGGCCCAAGTAATGCTCGATCTTTTAGATGGCATCGACAATGAACGAACTCGCCTTAAAATGGTTCGAAAAAAACCATGGCCATTCCCGCC
>JBAXFS010000092.1:0-3883 GCA_037139795.1 Actinomycetes bacterium | reverse complement strand
GTTAAAGGAGGTTTGAAATGACCAGAAAGTATATTGTGACCGGTGCCGCTTCAGGTATTGGCGCATCAACGCTTGCCTTATTAAAAGAGCGACGCGCAATCGTTTTTGGCGTAGATATTAAAGGCGCCGATATAAATGCGGATTTAAGTACCAAGGAGGGTCGCTTAGACGCTGCGGCAAAATCAATCGAGCTTTGCGGGGGAACAATCGATGCGGTAATTGCATGTGCAGGATTGGCGCATCCAATCGCAAAGACTGTATCTGTTAACTTCTTTGGTGTTACCGATTATCTAACTGAAATATTGCCAGCGTTAACTAAAAGCTCCTCGCCGAGAGTGGCGATTACGTCCTCGATGGCATCGTTGATGCCAAACTCACCAGAGTTAGTCGAAGCGATGTTGGCACTTGATGAAAGTAAAGCAGTTGCGATTGCACAGGGATTGGTTGATAAGGGCGATGCTGAGGCATCCTTGATTTATGCATCTACAAAGCGAGCATTGGGCCGCTGGATTCGCCGTGAATCAATTAAGCCAGAATGGGCGGGTGCAGGTATCCCGCTTAACGCCGTTGGTCCTGGAATCGTCGAGACTCCGATGGTTGCCGACATGATTGCATCGGCCGAAGCCCGCGCAGCCATCGACACTATGGTGCCGATGCCGCTCAATTATTACTTGCATCCGCGCCAAGTCGCATATCTCTTAATCTGGCTTACTAGTATGGAAAATACACATACAACGGGGCAGACGATTTATATCGATGGTGGATCAGATGCGGTCTTA
Organism: Actinomycetes bacterium; assembly: GCA_037139795.1. Taxonomy (GTDB): domain Bacteria; phylum Actinomycetota; class Actinomycetes; order Nanopelagicales; family Nanopelagicaceae; genus Planktophila. The sequence goes on along the minus strand of JBAXFS010000092.1, from coordinate 3,104 downwards.
CGCGGGGATAATATTTGGAGCTAATCCAGGCGTGAGTGGTAACGGAGTAAATCTGCATCACTGACTTCCGGCCAATCGCGAGCAGTAGCTCGTACCCCATGGGTTTTAAAGGCGTTGATCTTGATTTTCATATCAGGATTGACGCCTTTGAGCCATACAGCTGTCTTTATTAACTCATCATCTGAATCATTATGACCCGGTACAAGAAGCAATCGCACTTCATATAACTTACCTATTGAGTCAAGGTATTTAATCGACTCTAAGACGGTTGCATTAGAGCTTCCCGTTAAGGCAATATGGCTGGCATCATCGAGAGCCTTCAAATCAAGCATGACACCATCGGTATAAGGGGCAAGCAAATCCCAGACCTCTTTAGATGCATTTCCATTGCTATCAATAAAAGTTGTAAGGGATGAAAACTCAGGGCGCTTCTTCATCTCTTTAAAGAGTTCGGCTACAAATTGATGTTGCACTGTTGCTTCACCACCTGAAACCGTAATGCCTGAGATATAGGGCATTGATGCACGAATCTCCTCTAAGACTTCAGGGACGCTCATTTCATTTGCCCGTGGAGTGTGAAGCGGAATCGTCTGTGGATTATGGCAGGCTAAACAGTTGAAGTTACAACCCTGCAAAAATAAAACAAAGCGATTTCCCGGGCCATCGACCCAGGAAAAAGGTATCAGGCTAGCTACCTGTGCTTGGTGAGCTTTCAGCACTCGTCACCCTTTTCACTAAACGTTGATCGACGTGCGAATCGGCAACTGATCCTGCACCTAGATAGGTACTGCTATGGCGCGCACTTGGTAATTTAGCAAGATCGGATTTACGAACTAAATAACCAGTAATGCGAATAAAGTCGTTGCTATCTAAGTTAAAAGTAAAATCGCGCATTCCACTCTTAAATGCCCCTCGAATTACATCGACAACTGCTTGTGGATTTTTTACTGCTGTATCGTCGAATGAGAGGACATCGCTGATACCTGATTGAAAGAGATGATGGTGGCGGGCTACCGTTTTAAGGTGGGCAATAAGTGGAGGCTCTGTGCCAATAGGAATTCGGGTCCCTGCTGTAACACCGATATCTAAATCGATGCCAGACTGAGAATGCAAGAAGGCATGTCCGTCATTTCCCTTGCAGTAAGGCATTTTTCGTTCGGCAACCCATGCTGCAATAAAAGATGTAATTCGATAGCCCAAGTCGTCGGCGGCCGGACTGTGTCCGTATATACCCTCGATACCTTCACGCGCCATTAAAATATTAACCGCTTCTGCAAGGCCGAATAATCCAAACATGGCCGAAAACTTATCTATATCTAATAGGCCCTCAGCGACTAACCAGCTAGATTCGAAGAAATGTGACTCCTCGACTAGATAGATGATACGAGACTCCATCAGCTCAGCTGTTAAATCTAAGTAATAGGGGAGCGTGGTTTCAAAGAAGGCTTCAACTCCGCCGTCACCGGCTTCAGCCGTTGCCTTCAGATTAATACGGACCAAAGTATGCGAACCGCCGCCAATTTTAAGTGAGTTATAGCAACTAACTGCGGCATACTCTGGACCCAAATCAGATTGCATCATCACATCATTAATAAAATGCGGTTTGCCGCAGGCAAAGACTGTCTTTACGGCATCCAATATGTACTCATCACTTGTGAGAACAGGATCAACTTTGAGCGAGATATTAGGAACAACTTGGAGTAATTCACGCTCTAACTTAAAGATCATCTTCGAGACTCGGTTATACACCGGACTTAAATTGGTATGGGCAAATGCATCGGGGAACATTCGATCTAAAGAAATCCAGAAGCGCTTTAACTTGGCATACAGATCCTCATCGATTACGCCTTCGATATAAGGCAGTAGCAGCGTGTCCAAATCACCAAAGTAGACTGGATATCCGGTGATAGAAGGAGTGGCCGAGTACATAATTAGAAGAAATGCCAAGGCGTCATCTAAATCTTTGGCTGGTGGAAGCTCAAGAAATGCAGAGCCATTTACTAAGACCTTTTTATAGTCTGGAAGTAAGTAGCGAGGCCGGTATGGTGCGTTGCCCTCATACATATCGCAGATGATTCGATTAGAGAGTGCATCACTGCATTGCTTGCGAACTGCCGGCGGGTCGAGAAGATTTTCAGCCAAATTAGCAAGGCCCGCTACTCGTTGCCGATAGGTATATTTCGGATCCGTTACCATATCCCGGATATTTTCTAGAGAAGTCATGTTTTTATCATAAGATGAAAAGAAGATTTGGAGCAGATAAAAAGCACTCTTAGAATCTTCAGAGAGTGGTGGCGCTCAGACTTAACTCTCTAACTTGTAACCTAGCCCACGAATAGTTTGAATCAATGAGGGGTTAGCCGAATCAACTTCAATCTTTGATCTAAGCCTCTTAATATGCACATCGAGGGTCTTTGTATCGCCAAAATAATCTCCACCCCATACACGATCGATTAATTGGGATCGGGTCAAGACGCGACCAGAGTTGCGCATGAGGAATTCAAGTAGTTCAAACTCTTTTAATGGAAGCGCAATTGGATTTCCATTAACCGATGCCTGATGACGGGCGGTATCTAATCTGATTGGTCCAACTGAGATAACCTCTAAATCACCATTTAATTCAGCATCGGATATCCCACGACGAAGTACGGCTTTGATTCGAGCGATTAGTTCACGGGATGAGTATGGCTTTGTTACATAATCATCGGCGCCGAGTTCTAGGCCAACGACCTTATCGATTTCGGCATCTTTAGCTGTCAACATAATTATCGGAACTTGAGAGGTTGTGCGAATCGTACGGCAGACATCTACCCCTGAAATCTCCGGAATCATGAGGTCAAGAAGAATTAAATCGGCTCCCTCTTTTGCAAAAGTATTCAAAGCTGCGCGACCATCTTCAGCCACGCTCACCTCAAATCCCTCTTTACCGAGCAGATAAGCCAGAGCCTCAGAGAAGGAGCTTTCATCTTCTACGATTAGTATTTTTGTCATTCTGCGCTCTCCAAAGGTGGTGCATAGACGGGTAGTCGGAGAGAGAAAGTGCTCCCAACATTTTCAACGCTCCAAATTTTTACTTCGCCTCCATGTTTAGAGGCAATGTGTTT
>JBAXFS010000091.1:0-3985 GCA_037139795.1 Actinomycetes bacterium | reverse complement strand
TTTCGCGGATTAGTCGTGATGATGAACGTTCTTTTGCAGTAAGCATTCGATTGGGTGGAAACAGATTAGGACAATTCCTTTTGCCGGCATTCGCAGGGGTAATTTCGGGGATTTTTGGCGCTGGGGCAGTTTTCATTGCTTTGGCAGTTTTGTTGAGCTCTAGTACACACTCAATTCGCAAAGCTTCTCGTGAGTAATTAGACGAGGCGATATTTATTTATTGGCCGACCTGCAGTTCCATATTGGAGCTCTAAAACAACGATTTGTCGGTCGGCCATTTGCGACAAGTAGCGTTGCGCTGTAGCTCGACTAATTCCGAGCTCACTAGCAATTTCACTTGCATTCATTGGCTCAGCATTTGCTTGTAGGCATTTAATAATTAATGCGGTGGTCGGATTACTTGAAATCCTTTCGACATCAACTTCCACTTTGCCGCCCCGCATGAGTGCAACTGTTGCATCCACTTCGGCCTGTGAGATTTCGCCTTCAACATTTAGTCGTGCGTGAGCGCTCTTATACTTTCGCAACCTTTCTATGAGCTCTTGGCCGTTAAAAGGCTTAACTATGTAAGCCGCGGCCCCGAGTTGTATCGCATCTTTAAGGTTCTGCGAGTCGCGAGCAGCTGTTATTACAAATACGTCCGGCTTTGTTCCTCGTGGCAATTGCTGCAATCTGGCGAAAAGTTCAAGTCCATGTTCATCAGGCAGATAAAGATCCAATAAAACCAGGTCGGGTTCTTCGTCAATGACCAATTGATAGCCAAGAGCGGCCGTTGGAGCTACGCCAATTACCTCATAGCCATCGACCATTTGAATGTACGCAGAGTTAATCTCTGCTACACGAAAATCATCTTCAATAATTAGAGTTCGGATCATATTTTGACCGGAATATCTACGACGAAAACCGCCCCTTGATTGTTATAGCAAGTAATACTTCCGCCTGCCTGTTTTACCAGCCGTGAAACAATTGCTAGGCCAAGCCCGCGGTGCGATGACTTCCCAACCATTTTTGTAGAAAAACCATCTTCGAAGACAATATCTGGGCGAGGTTCAGGTAGTCCGCTGCCATTGTCACGAACAGTGATGATTTTAGTTTTGCTATGACTTGCTTCGATCGTAAGTGAAACTAAAGCACCTGCTTTGCCCGCAGCTGAATCTAAAGCGTTGTCGATGAGGTTTCCGATGACTGTGATTTGGGCGTTAACGTCCAGGCTGATGTCATCTAATGAAGACTTAGGATCAATCACCAACTGAACGCCTTTTTCGCGTGCAATTGCAACTTTGGCTAAGAGAAGTGCGGTAACGGTTTGATTGGCAATTTTATCGTTGAGCTTTTCTGCCAAGTCAGCATCTACCGTAGATATTTCACCTAGATACTCTTTTGCCTCATCTACGCGGCCGAGTTCGACTAAACCTGTAATCGTATGGATTCGATTGGCATATTCATGCTGCTGGGCGCGAAGGGCATTGGTCAGATTGGTAACACTATCTAATTCACGCAATAAACCTATGTGCTCAGTGCGATCTCGAAGAGTAATAACTGAACCGATATTTCTGCCAAGTTGCCTTACAGGCCTGGTGTTAATACGAAGTGAAAAATTTTCATTCAAAACAATTTCATCATCGCCTTGAGGGGTCTCACCTTCAAGCAGATCCAATAAACGACCCTGCGGAACCACGGCATCAATCGCCTGCCCAACCACGGACTTATTGAGATCTAACAAACGCATTGCTTCATCATTTATAAGAATTATTTTTCGATCATTCGTAAGAGTTATAACTCCCTCTTTAATGGCGTGAAGCATCGCATCACGCTCTTGGTATTTAATCTTTGTCTCTTCTAACTCATTCTCAATACGCCTGTTTCTCAATTTACGCGCAAGTATTTCTGCGATGATGAAGCCAAGAAAAATAATTCCAAAACCTAGATATATGAAAGAGTTTCGCAGCGAGCTGACTTCGTTAGCAAAAGTATTCGTAAGAAAACCGGCCGAAACCATGCCTATGACTTTTCCCTCGCTATTAAAGACTGGAGTTCTACCATTAGCTGATAATCCAAGTGAACCTGGATGAAATGAAGTCGTTGATGCACCAGCAAGTGTTGCTTGAGCATCCTCTACCTTTTTACCGATTAACGCTGGATTTGGATGACTTAACCGAACGCCATCTTTGTCGGTAAAGACTATGTACGAGGCGCCAGTTCGCTTGGCAATTAGAAGAGCAAGTGGAGGCAGTTGATGATCGGTGTCTCCACTTTGAATCAGTTCGATTACATCCGGCATGACTGATATTGATTTTGCAAGCGTAAGGGCGCGAGTTAGATATTCCTGATTTTGAGCACGATGTGCAACGTTGAAAGTCATAACTAATCCGAGCAAAGCTGCAACCACTACAATCAAAACTCGATTCATGGAAAACCGCAATAAGCGTGCCCGTGCGGTTGTCATGGGCTAAGTGTGCCTCCATTTATCTACCCTGTCAGGGTATTGAGGAAGCGAGCAAAACGAGCAAAAGTTTTTAAACGAGTTTTAGCGTAACAACCTCGTTATAAAGCTCAAGTTGCCTACTTTGTGGACTTAGGCTCACATTATGACCACAGGAGTGCACGTTAAATTCTCAAATGTTTCCAAACGATTTCGAACACCTAAAGGTGATTGGTACCAAGCAATCAAGGAGTTAGATTTCGAAATTAAGCCAGGTGAGTTTGTTTCACTAGTCGGTCCGACAGGCTGTGGAAAATCAACTGCACTGACACTTGTTGCCGGTCTTGAATTCCCAAGTCTTGGAACAGTTCAAGTTGATCAAGTGCAAGTAAAAGATATTGATACTTCAACAGGTTTTGTTTTTCAACATGATGCAACATTTCCCTGGATGAGCGTTGCAAATAATGTAGCGGCAGGGCCACGTTTTCGTGGATTACCGGATCAGGAAGTTAAGGCACTGGTTCAAAAGTGGATTGCTAAAGTTGGATTAACTGGTTTTGAAAAACATTTTCCACATCAACTTTCTGGTGGAATGCGCAAACGCGTTGCTTTGGCACAGTCACTCATTAATGAACCACGATTATTACTTTTGGATGAGCCATTTTCGGCACTCGATGTACAAACCCGGGCGATTATGACTGAAGAGCTAATGCAGCTCTGGGACCAGACCGGATCCACAGTTATGTTTGTTACGCATGATCTGGAAGAAGCAATCGCGCTTTCTGATCGAGTGCTAGTTATGACGGCAGGTCCCGGCAGCATTAAAGCAAATTTCAAAATTGATCTTCCACGTCCGCGTAAAGCGCGCGATATCCGCTTTAGTCCAGAATTCATCAAGATTTACCAAGAGATTTGGGAAGTCTTACGAGAAGAGGTCGATGTGGCCTACCAACGTCAATTGATTGCTTCTAAGTAAAGGAGTTGGTGATCTAATTATGAGTATTGAACAGACACTCGGTAATCCAGATTTCGCATCTGAGGAGCAATTAAAGCGTAAGGCTCGGATGAGAGTAATTAGGATTAAGATTCTTCAAGTTTCATTAGCTGTCTTTCTCCTATTTAGTTGGCAATTTCTGACCGATCACAAAATTATGGATTCATTCTTTTTTGGTCAGCCAACCGGCGTATGGCATCAATTAATGGTTTGGATTCATAACGGTACTGCGGCAGGTTCACTTTGGTATAACTCATATGTCACTTTAATGGAAGCGACATATGGGTTTCTCATAGGTGTAATTCTTGGAATTATTTTCGGGATTTTGCTTGGGCGCAATCGAATTCTCGCTGAAGTTTTTGCTCCTTACATAAAGATTGCAAACTCGATTCCTCGCGTAGTTCTAGGCTCCATCTTTACCGTTATTTGGGGCCTTGGCTCTACTTCCAAGATTGCACTGGCATTTGTTCTAGTCTTCTTTCCAGTCTTCTTTAATGCCTTTACGGGCACTCGGGAAGCTGACAGGAAATTGATTGCTAATGCACGATTACTGGGTGCATCAAACTCGC
>JBAXFS010000090.1:0-4048 GCA_037139795.1 Actinomycetes bacterium | reverse complement strand
TTACGTCATTGAAGTCTGCGCCGAGGTCCATAAAAACGCTTCCAAACTTCGCGGCTTTAAAATCGTAAAAGAGCCTGCATCTCTGCGTCATTTCACGTCAGAATTTGCACTAATGTAAAAATTATTTATTTACTTTCTCGATTTTAAGAGTACTAACCCATCAAGGCTTTGCGCTCACCGTGTACTGGCTGACACTACATAGTGAGATTTACGTGAGGTTTGATTCATAAGTTTTACTCATGAGTATTCGAGCAAGACTCGAAGGGTTATCGGACCCTGTTTTCTTGAGGCTGCGCAAATTACGAAAAACAAAAAACAATACTCAGCGAACTCGATCCACAATCGCAGGCGCCTGTTGTAGAAGGTCAGACTTTCAAACTTGCATCATCGGCAGGATTAAGTAGAGCTGGAGCTAGCTTCTTAGGTTGGAGTAATGGCACTACAACTTACCTTGCCGGCGGGCAATACAAGGTGGGACCAGCTAACGTAACTCTCACCGCAATTTGGAGCAAGTAGTTCAATACGCTTTTCGTGATTTAGTTAAATTACGACGTTAAGAATTCACAGGCTTGCGCCGCGCTCCAACCATTGGGATACAACGCAAGCAATGCCTCCTCACCGACAAGATCTGAACCAAGCGTGACTAAAGGGTGCTCTTCATAACCGGTAGCACGAACTTGGGGCATTCCAATATTGGCCAGAAGTGCGTTGCATAAGCACTTCTTACTTTTGTTTGCGCCTTCAACGCCGCCTTTAAAAAGAAATGTTTTGTCAGGCTCGCCAGAGCAGCGATAAGCAATCTGATGATTGGGTTTTTCAATAACGCTTCGCAGATAACCGAGATCGCACAGCTTTACACGAGAGCTGAACTCATCACTATCGGATATCGTCTCCTCTAGTTCGGCATATTTAAATGGGAACGATGTGGGGGAGCCATAAGGGTCGGTAACGATATTCAAAGTTTTACTGGCGATCTTCTCAAGAATTTGCGAACGCAGGGCCTGGGTAATTCCAGATTCAAAACTTAAAGCAAATATCGATCCAACTTGTACGCCAACTGCCCCAGCGGCGATCGCCTCTTGTAGTTTTGCGGGCGTTGAATACCCTCCAGCTAACCAAAAGGGGAGACCAGTAGCTTTAACTTTGGCGATATCTGCATCGTCCTTAGGCGAAAACTGGGACTGTCCATCCTGGCCAACGGGAGTATTTCCACGCGGTGGCGCGTTGTGTCCACCGGCCGAAGGACCTTCAACAACAAAGCCATCGGGTCGAACCTCCTCGTCACGGTTTAAATAGGCGGCTAGTGCGTGCGACGAGATAATGGCTAGGAATTGTGGCCGCGTAATTACAGTCGCTGCGCCGCCACTAATGAGAGCAGGGTCAAAGGAAAGGTAATATTTAATTGATGCATTCTCAACATCTATTGAAACCCTACTTTCTTCATGTCGCGATAGTTCACGAATCACGCGGGGGATTTCACTGGGAATTCCAGCCCCCATCAAAACATAATCGACGCCGGCGAGCATGGCACCATAAATAGAGGCCGGTGTTGCCATTTGAACTTTCTCCAGAAAATTAATACCAATCAAGCCATCATGTCCCTGCTTTGCTAACCAGACTTCGACAAAGTTTGCAGCAACCAAAAACTTTGAGGCGAATTCGCCAGGATGTAAATTAAATTTTGGTAACAGCAAATATGGAACGTCGGATTTCTTGCCACCTTCGATAAAGAATCTGGACAGCGCCTCAGCGACAAACGCCTGATCTGGGAAGGCTTTCAAAGCTCGCCTAATCGAGCCATCGATATCGCCATCCTGTAGTCGCCTAGCGATAACCGTATCTATTGCCGTGCCTGAGACGACACCGAGGCCTCCGGAACGCGAGACGGCTTGAGCCATCGCCCATGAAGAGACTGCGATGCCCATTCCGCCTTGAATTACTTGTGGCAGAGGTCGAAGAGATGCGTTCACCGAGTAATTCTAAATCCGAGGAAAAACCAACTGACCAGTACGGCGAGAGATGCCACTCATGCGGTTAAAGTTGGGCATGACAAAGCGGCTAACACGTAATGAGAAAATTAAAATCTGGGCCGTTTTCATTGGCATTATCCTCGCGTTTCTCTCCTATGAGATTTTCAACAAAGCAACATACTCATATGAACCGCTCATTATGCGAGGTTGGTTAGATGCGAAGATCCCAATCATCTCTATTTTCGTAATTCCTTACTTAAGCTTTCATCTCCTAGCCGCAGTTGTAGTCCCGTTTTTGTCCTTAAAAATAGGTGGCTATAAGGCCTTTCTTACTAATGGAATCGCCATCATCGCCGGCCAATGCGCACTCGATGTCGCCTATGGTTTCTTCCAAACGCAAGTTCCAAGAACGCCAGTAAGCGGTCATTCACCCTTCGACTGGATTCTGATCCATGTTGTGTACGGCAACGATCAACCCCTCAATGGTTTTCCTTCTAATCATGTGACATGGTCGGTCATTTCGATAATTTCATTGTGGCGCCTTCGACATGTTGCACCCAGAATTTCCTGGTCGCTCATGTTCTGGTTCACCCTGATTTTGCCGGCAACTGTCTTTTTACATCAACATTTTCTTATAGATATTTATGGCGGAATTTTTGTAGCTTTTACCGTTTATTGGGGCGCAATGTTTATAATTGAGAAACCAAAGTTAGGAGTTAATAATGCTTAATCAAGAAAAACTTCTTTTGCACATGGCCTGGGCTAATCAATTCGTTTTGGCCAAGTTAGAAGAGCTGAGCGAGGCCGACTGGCAACTCAAGTTAACAGAGGATGATTGGTCGATACAAGAGTTAACGAATCACATAGTTCTAGCCGCTGGGGGATACGCACAACGCATCTCTGGAGAGTGGGTTTATGAGAACTTAAATCAAGAGATGGTTATCCCGCTTGCCGATTTGCAAAAGTACTGCAGCAAAGCCGATGAAATTTTGCGGGTGCAGTCGCATAAACCTGACTCCATTGATATATATATGCGGCAGGGGCTACCAATTGAACGTTCACGATCGACGATTATTTCGCAATCGATTCATCACGCCACTGAGCATCGTGCTCAGATATCAGATACTTTGAAAGTTCATGGAATCCGCATTCTCGATTTAGATGAGATCGATTTATGGGCTTTCTCAGATATTGCAGGTGAGATTAATTCACCTAATGGCTAATCATCCTGAAGGACCCTGAGGACCCGTTGCACCCGTTGCACCTGTTGCACCCGTTGCACCTGTTGCACCCGTTGCACCCGTTGCACCAGTTGCACCCGTATCGCCCTTGTCTCCCTTGGTGCCGCCAGAGATCGTAGTTTGAATATTGCTGGCATGCACATGATCATTGAAGTAGAAAACGAGAGGGAAAGAAGCTTCCCCGCCTTTTCGAAAGGCATATAACTTGAAGACTATTCGATCTGTTGGGGATAAAAGATAACCTGTTGTATCTGGATAATCCCAACTGAGCAAAACGGGTTGCACTGAGCCAACTACTGGTGACTTACCAGAACGAAGTAGTGTCTCAACACCAGCGCTCGAACGTTTATATAACTCAACTCTTAACTGCACTAAATTGTCGGCATCACCCGTGCTTATCCAAAAGTTACGGCGGGCTACACCTGGTGGCAAAAGGTAGGTGTTGGGATCATTTTTTGGAGTAACAAATGCAGCTACCAAACCATTTGTAGGATCCGGCAGTGGATAAGAAACGGAAAACTCAACGGTATCTGCTGGCGCCGATGTGGCTAACCTGTATCCCGAAATGTCGGATGTGGTAGTCGGATCTAAATAGTAAATTTTGCCGGCACTCGTGCCAGAATTTCCGGTTGCTCCTGTGGCTCCTGCAATTGACCAGGCAATAGTTTTCTCGCTATTGGGATCGCACTTGCCTTTTGAGAGAAGTCGAACCACACCGCTCTTGTTGTTCGCACAAGCTATCAGTGCGCCTTGATCCAAAACCAAAGTAGGGGTAGTCGATCTATCAGCAGTTATGAGTTTAACTCCGGGTACCACAACGGCATCATTTGTCGCATT
>JBAXFS010000089.1:0-4063 GCA_037139795.1 Actinomycetes bacterium | reverse complement strand
CCACATGCAATGGTTTTAGATGTCATGTTGCCCGATCTTGATGGCTTTGAAGTCTGTAAAGCAATTCGTAACGAGGGCGTAAATACCGGCGTGCTTTTCTTAACAGCCAAAGATGGAATGGAAGATAAAGTCAAGGGCTTAACTCTTGGTGGCGATGATTACATGACAAAGCCATTCTCTCTTGAAGAGTTAGTCGCTCGCTTGCGTGCACTGCTTCGTCGCACCGGTGTAACTGAGATTGAAATTGATGATGAAAGAATGCGCTTTGCCGATCTTGAATTAGATGAAGCAACACATGAAGTTCGTCGAGCTGGCAACATTCTTGATTTGTCGCCAACCGAGTTTGCATTGCTGCGCTACTTAATTATCAATGCCGACCGTGTTGTTTCAAAGTCACAAATTTTGGATCATGTATGGCAGTACGACTTTCGTGGGGATGCTGGAATTGTAGAGACTTACATTTCATACCTTCGAAAGAAAGTGGATTCTTTTGACCCACCTCTCATTCACACCGTTCGCGGTGTCGGCTATCGCTTGCGAATGCCGCCTAAGTAAACAATGAAATCGCCACTTCGAAACTGGTCCTTACGTAACCGTTTAACGATTGGCGTACTCATTCTTTCTGCTTTCGGTTTTGTTGGTGCCGGTGTCACATCACAGTTTTTACTTCGAAATTATTTAATTAGCCAGGTCGATGATCAACTAAATAGTGTTATTGGTGGAACAGCTAACCGAGTAAATTCGGCTGGTATCGCCAAAGATGCAGATAGCAGTCCAAACACGGGAGAGAGTAGCGAAACTTCGCCTGCCTCAAGCGCTCGAATGACACCTCTCAATCGCGTCCCAACATCCATCTCTGTCAGCGTTTTAGATGCGCAAGGCATTCTAGTTGGTGGCATTGGAGGGGACTTAGGTGCCAGCAGAATTGCCGATTACATCAAGGGGTTATTGCCCAGCCAAGTCGCAACCTTTGGAGATAGACCTTTTACTATCGCCGCACCTGGAGCAGATTTTCGAGTTGTAACGCGCGTGCTTCCCTCTGGAGTGGGATCGGTGGTGGTTGCCCAATCACTCAATGAATTTAATAAAACGACTCATCGCATTGGCCGAGTATTCTCAATTATTGGTTTAATAATTCTATTGCTTATTGGTTTTGCGGCACGTCAAGTAATTAAACTAAGTATGAAGCCCCTCGAAGATGTAGAAGCCACTGCCGAAAAAATCGCAGCTGGAGATCTCTCCGCACGCCTAGATAATTTTGAACCTGGAACTGAAGTTGGTCGCTTAAGTACGTCTCTGAATGCGATGCTTGGTCGTATTGAAGAGTCTTTTGCCGTTCGCAGCGAGAGTGAAGATAAATTACGCCGCTTCGTTGCCGATGCCAGCCATGAATTGCGTACACCTTTAACTGCCATCCGTGGCTTTGCCGAACTGCATCGCCAAGGCGCAGTTCCTGAAGGTGAGAAGACAAAAGAACTCCTAGGTCGTATTGAAAAAGAGTCCATACGTATGGGTGCTTTAGTTGAAGATTTGTTACTACTTGCCCGCCTGGATCAATCTAGGCAGATGGAGTCACGACCGGTAAATCTTGTCCGTTTGATTGAAGAGGCTGTGGCATCAGCTGCTGCTGCGGGCCCATCACATCCCATTGCGGTCGAAATGCCTAGTGAGCTCTACACACTCGGAGACTCAGATCGCATCTATCAAGTAATTACGAATTTGCTAGCTAATGCGCGCATTCATACGCCCGAGGGATCCGCGATAACGATCTCTGCTCGCGAAGAGAGCGATGGGGCGTATATAACTGTTGCCGATAATGGCCCTGGATTGAGTGAGGCCGATCAGAAGAAAATTTTCGAACGTTTCTTCCGTGCCGATCCTTCACGTCAGAGAAATAGCAATGAAGGCAGCGGTCTTGGTTTATCTATCGTTGATGCAGTGATGAAAGCGCATGGCGGAAAGGTTGGAGTCATTTCAAAACCTGGACAAGGTGCAGCCTTCACCCTCTTCTTCCCTAACGCCCAAGCTTAGTTTAAAGACTCCATTGCTTTAAGGGTCGCGATGCGTTCGGCAATTGGTGGATGCGTAGAAAATAACTTCGAGACTGATTTTCCATCTAATGGGGATTCGATCCAAATGTGAGCAACGGCAGTAGATTTTTGCCGCACAACCGTTGAATCAGCTTCTAGAACTTCAAGTGCGCTGCGTAGCCCTGCTGGGTTGCGTGTGAAATCAACGGCCGTTGCATCGGCGAGTGATTCACGTTTGCGCGAAATAGCTGACTTTAATAACACGGCAGCAAGCGGTGCCAAAACTAGAATCAGCAACGAAAAGATTAGTGCAATGGGGTTGCCATTGTTGTCGCGGTCGCGGTCGCGTCCACCGCCGAACCACATCATCCGCGTCAAAATATCGCTCAAAATTGCAATTGCTCCAGCAGTTGTCGCTGCAACGGCAGAAACTAAAGTATCTCGATTGGCAACATGTGCCATCTCGTGCGCAATCACTCCTTGCAATTGGTCGCGATCCATGACCTCTAAAATTCCAGTGGTGAATGCGATCAAAGCGTGCTCTGGATTTCGCCCAGTTGCAAAGGCGTTTGGTGCGGTATCAGTAACAATTGCCACTTTCGGCATAGGAAGACCAGATGAAATCGTTACTTCATGAATTAAATTAAATAGTTTTGGATTATCAGACTCTTGAATTAACTTAGCGCCAGTCATCGTAATGACTAACTTGTCCGAGCCATAGTACGAACCCCAGACAGAGACCAGCGCAATGCCAACTGCGATTGGAACAATTCCTACAGTTGTCTTTCCGAAATAAGTAAGGGCGGCAAAAACAACGAGCCCTACGAGCAGACCCATTCCCATGAGTAAGCCAACTGTTTTACGCTGATTTGCAGCCTGTAACTTTCTAAAATTCATTGAGATTAAAAAGTAACTTTTGGTGCATTGCGATCTTGTGGATCATCGACTACATAGAATTCGCGCTCTGTGACTTTAGCAAAGCCGGCAAAAAAGTTAGTTGGAAACGTCTTTACTGCAGTGTTTAGCGAGCGCACGTTGTCGTTATAAAACTGGCGACTAAAGGCGACTCTATTTTCAGTAGTTGATAACTCTTCTTGCAAAGATAGAAAGTTAGTCGAGGCTTTCAAGTCTGGATAAGCCTCAGCGACAGCTAGCAACCCGCGCAATGCTTGCGTCAACATTCCGTCGGCAGCGGCAACATCTGCGACAGTAGAGGCGCTCGTTGCCTTCGCGCGCGCTGCGACGACTGCCTCGAAAGTTCCCTGTTCGTGCTTGGCATATCCTTTGACGGTTTCAACTAAGTTAGGAATTAAATCGGCACGACGCTTTAACTGAACTTCAATCTGTGCCCAAGCTTCATTCACTGAGATATTCAGGCGAATTAGGCGGTTGTACTGTGCGATAAAAAAGACGAGGATGAGGGCGATAACGCCAACGATGATAATTGTTTTCATAGTTAATTAAACCGCTTTTTGGCGCAGTTGATTCCCGCGGGGTTAATCTATTTTTGACTTATGAAAATTTATAAACGAGCGGCTGGCCGTTGGCCCGCGTTGGCCTTGATATCTGGAGCCATACTTTTCACTGCCGTATGGGTGTTCGGCAGGGGAAGAAAGACGTATGAGGCAGAGTTGGCCGATTTTCATGCCGGGAAATAATTTAACGGGAAGATTTGCGACATTTGAGAGCTCGAGCGTGATGTGACCGCTAAAACCTGGATCGATAAAGCCGGCAGTTGAGTGCGTGAGTAAGCCAAGGCGGCCGAGAGAGGATTTTCCTTCTAGGCGCCCGGCAATGTCATCAGGCAATGTGATGACTTCGTATGTGCTGGCCAAAACAAACTCGCCTGGGTGCAAGATGAAAGGCTCATCGCCCTCGGTAATGACCTCGCGGGTCAACTCTGACTGCTCGATCGATGGATCAATGACGCTGTACTTATGGTTTTCAAAGACTCGGAAGAATTTATCCAGACGCACATCGACTGAGGATGGCTGAATCATGGACTCGGTAAAGGGCTCGCAGCCCACACGGCC
>JBAXFS010000088.1:0-4229 GCA_037139795.1 Actinomycetes bacterium | reverse complement strand
CGAGAGCCGTGGCTAATATCTGTTGTCGCGGCTTCTGCCAAAGGAGTCTGACCTAGCTCTAAAACACCAGCACTAACAACCGCTGCAGCCTTAAAAACATCGCGTCGTGTAAGTGACATACGTTAAGCGTACTGCACTAATAATTACTTATATGTAGGCTCTGGTTATGACCGAGCTAACTAACAACCCATTTGCCGATCGCAGCGTTCTTGAATTTGAACTCCCACCTTTCTCACAGATTCGAGAAGAGCATTACTTGCCGGCTTTTTATGCTGGCATGGAAAGGCAGTTAGCCGAGGTTCAAGCAATCCTCGATTCTCCAGGGGAGGCAACTTTTGAAAATACAATCGTTGCTCTCGAGAAGAGTGGCAAGATTTTAGAACGCGTTTCAATGGTCTTCTTTAATCGAACATCAAGTGACACCAATGATGCCCTCGAAGCAATGCGCGCAGAGATTGCGCCTAAACTCTCAGCGCATCACGACGCCATCATGCTCAATCCTAAGTTTTTTGCCCGCATAAAATCGCTATTCGATGCCCGCGAATTACTTAACTTGAATAGTGAAGACAGTTGGCTATTAGAGCGTTATTACAAAGATCTCATTCAAGCTGGCGCCCACTTAACCGATGCTCAACGGACCCGATTGACCGAACTCAATGGCGCACTCTCAAAACTTGCAACTACTTTTTCCAAGAATCTCTTATCCGATACGAATGATTTGGCAGTGATTGTCGATTCAGTTGAGGAGCTCGATGGTTTAACGGCCAACGAGATTACCGCGGCTGCAACAGCTGCTCGGGATCGCGGCCTTGAAGGAAAGTGGTTGCTTTCGCAAGTGAACTTCACTGGTAACCCCTTATTGGATTCACTTACTAACCGCACACTTCGCCAACGCATCATGCAACGTTCGCTACAAAAAGGTAATCAGGGCAACGCTAACGACAACAAAGCTACGTTGTTGGAGATGGTAAAGCTACGGGCAGAACGCGCGCAGTTATTTGGAGTTAACTCCCACGCAGAGCACATCACATCGATACAAACGGCTAAAAATCCGGCCAATATCCATGCGATGCTCAAAAAGATTGCCCCCGCTGCGCTGCGAAATGCCAAGTTAGAGGCTGCAGATCTTGAAAAATCAGCGGGTGTTGCAATTGAGAGTTGGGATTGGGGCTTTTTCACCGAGAAAGTTCGCTTAGAAAAATACAACATCGATACGGCAAAGATGCAACCATACTTTGAACTCGAGCGTGTCTTACATGATGGCGTTTTTTTCGCAGCTAACAAACTCTTTGGAATCACATTTAAAGAGCGCCCTGATTTAGTTACTTACCACCCGGAGGCCAGAGCATTTGAGGTTAGTAATGAAGATGGAACTCCGCTTGCACTTTTCATAGGTGATTTCTTTACTCGCGATTCAAAGCGCGGTGGCGCATGGATGAATTCGCTGGTCAAGCAGAACTTCTTACTCACTCAACTTCCAGTTGTAGTCAATAACCTTAATATTCCTAAACCACCGGCTGGCCAACCAGCGTTATTAACTCTTGATTTCACAACAACTCTATTCCACGAATTCGGCCATGCGCTCCATGGAATGTTGTCCCAAGTTAAATATCCACGTGTGTCAGGTACTGCAGTTCAACGTGACTTTGTTGAATTCCCATCGCAAGTAAATGAGATGTGGATTATGTGGCCAGAAGTGCTCAATAACTATGCGCGCCATTATGAAACCGGCGAGCCCATGCCACAAGAGTGGATAGATAGTTTGAATGCGGCATCGACTTTCAATGAAGGCTTTTCAACGACAAGTTATTTGGCTGCCGCAGTTCTAGATCTAGCGTGGCACTCATTGACAAGTGAAGAGGCCGAAAAGATTGATGATGTCGAAGCTTTTGAAGCTAAAGCTCTTGCCGATTACGGTTTAGATTTTGCACCAGTTCCTACGCGTTATCGCTCGACTTACTTCTCACATATCTTTGATGGGGGTTACTCGGCGGGCTACTACGGCTATATCTGGTCAGAGGTTTTAGATGCCGATACTGTTGATTGGTTTAAGGAAAACGGTGGCCTGCTACGTAAGAACGGCGAGCACTTTAGGGATACTTTGCTGGGCCGAGGTGGATCAATTGATTCGATGCAGATGTTTAGAAACTTTAGAGGCCGCGATTCAAAGATCGAGCCTTTGTTGAAGCGTCGCGGTCTGCTGTAACTCTTCATATTTTTCTCTCAAGGCTGCAATATCTCCGTTGACTAGTAATCTCTTGTCGCGCCCTAGCTCGCCAAAGACGATTGTGAAATCGCGAGCGCGTATATCAAAGGCTTTAGCTAACTCTTTTATTACCGCTTGATTTGCTTTGCCATCGACGGCCGGTGCTTGAACTGCAACAACTAACCGTGGTGGCTCGCCAACAGTTCCACCAACTTTATTGCGAGAAGAATTTGGACGAACTCGAATTTCAATTAAGAGTTGATCGGACACTTAGCCAGCAGAGCCTGAAGGACCTGACTTACGTTGAAAACGTGGAGCGGGTGCGCCGCCTGCTTGGGCACCGCCAACTTTTGGACCAGATGCAGTTCCGCCACCGGGAAGAGATGTGTTCTTATGCTTCTTCTTCTCCAGCGCCTCTAAAAACTTTGCGCGGGCATCATCTGCGGGTTTCTTATCATCGGCCATGAGCCAATCCTATCTTTAGTTCGTACTCTCTTTATACTCGCGCAAACGCTCTAAAACTTCTGATTCGCGATATCGGCGGTGACCACCGAGCGTACGGATCGCAGTCAGCTTGCCCGCCTTAGCCCAGCGAGTGACGGTCTTAGGATTTACATGAAAACGTTGGGCGACCTCTTTAGGCGTTAAAAGCACCTCGGGAGCAGGGGGGCGATTCGTGGTCAAAGCTTTGCCCCTTAATACATCGTGTCCAAATTGCTGCGTATTGTGGTGAAGTATTGCGATTTCAGGAGCGTAAAGCAATAGTTAAAATCCCTTTAATTTGCCGATTCCAGCGCTTGAACATGACGCCAACGCGACATCAAGCGCTCGTAACCTTGACCGGCAATCATCCCATTAGCGGCAGCAAGGCCAGATAAGGAATGCAGTACATCTTCAATAGAAGTATCGTCTGAAAGTCCCTCTTCGCCATTGTCACGAAGTGATTTATCTAAATACGTAGCAAGGCCGCCGTAATCGAGTTCGACGAAAGATTTTGGGTGAAACATTTCAAGCCAAGCGAGCAAATTCTCTAAATCTTGTTCGACCGGACCTTCACCAAAGGCGCTAACTACGGTTTCGTGTGCCGATTGTGCGCGCTCTTTTGCGTGCGCAATTGTTGTGCGTGCGATGGTAAATAATCCATAGGCATCTTGGCCGCGTTTGCGCTCTTGCGGTTCAAACAATAAAAACCAACGTGGAGGAATAACCCACGTTTCGGTGAGAATGTGCGGCACTTTATCTTCAAGTAAATCGACGCCCGCAGTAATTACTTCTTCAATTGCAGGAGTTACAAAAAAAGGAACAACGGTGCTTGGCAGTGAATCTTTAAAATTATCTAGGGCCGCCCAACACCTTGTCGCTGTCGCCCATGGCGATACGTAACGTTCTCCATCAACTTCAAGAATATGAACACCATCTGGTCGGCCCGATGGTGGCTCTGGAAAAACTAATCGACGAAGTGCTAACTCTTCTTCAAGCACAAAACTTTCTGAGTTTAAGTCAATCGCTTGCCAACGCAAACGATCTGCGGGCTCAAAAGCTGAAAGAGGTTCGTAGATACGAAGAGAGGCGACGTACGGAGTTGGTCTCACGCACGTGGGATGTAATTGCCCTCAGCAAAGGGATCGTCGTCATCTTTATTATTCGACGTATCGACTTCACCATGGAGCTCTTTCGTAAGTCGATCCAAGTCCATATCTTGCGCGTTGTACTTTAAATCGCGTGCAACTTTTGTCTGCTTTGCTTTTGATCGGCCGCGACCCATAGTGCGACCTCCTTACCTGTATGTATTCGTCAGAGCCGTAGGTTAGCGTGACTTGGCACTTGGCTCCAAAGCCACGGCAAATGAGCGGGTTTTCGCCTTATGGCGCAGCGCGAAATAGCCCATTACTTGGAGAAAGACGCTCAGTGGCATGGTCGGGATGCGATATCGATGGTCTCCGACCGTACCCATGGCTACTAACCAAGAGATGACAACTGGAACGAGAGCTATGTACGCGATGTTGAGGTAAATGCCCTTCAT
>JBAXFS010000087.1:0-4274 GCA_037139795.1 Actinomycetes bacterium | reverse complement strand
ATGTGGACTCCTTTTCAAGAGGAGGATAGCACCTTGTACGAATCATTGTACAAGTCTGACTATACGAGGATGGTCTAGGGCGCATACTGACTAAGAAATCTAGATCAACATATGCCCATTTGAGACACGCCTGCCAATCTATAGACCATTCTAATGTGAAGGGTAGCCCCCTAGACTTCTGACTTACGGATTCTCATGCAGGGAGAGATGTACATGGAAAATCCAAAGATTGATACGGGCGCGTCACTGCGCAACAAAATTCTCCTTGGATTCGCGCTAGTTCCGGCAGCTGTTGGAATCTTTATCGCTCTTGCTCAAACGAGTGCAGCTGTTTCAACAATGCAGACTGCCTTTGGCAATGCACAGTGGTTTAGCAATGTGAAAGTTACCTTTTCTGGTGACTCAATGACTATTGCATCTGATGGAGTTCCTAGTTGGTCATCAGAGAAATATTCCAAACCAAATCAAGGAATTATAGTTCCAACAGGTGCAAGTGATGTGACCCTTGACGCGGGTGCCAGCTTGATCTCTGCCCAAAAACTTAGCTATGCAATTTCTTTGAATCCAATCAAAGCTGCCGAACCGACGGTGACATCGCTAGGAGCTATTGGAATTCTAGTAAATGGCGCAGTACTTTTTAATCCATTTGAAGGTGATGGCAAAACTCCTGCAATGGCATCAACGGTTGGACTCACTGATTCATCGGGGGTTTTTTGGGGCTTCATAGATACCTGTAATGGGCACCCAGGAATGGGCGGGATGTATCACTATCACGCCATGCCTCCATGCGTAACTAAAGTTATCGACAAAGTTGGTCAGCCCTCACATATATTAGGCGTGCTCTTTGACGGTTTCCCAATTTATGGAAACATCGACATGAATGGAAAAGTTATTAATTCTAGTCAATTAGATTCGTGCAATGGAATTACTAGTCCAACTCCAGAGTTTCCGAATGGCATTTATCATTATGTTTTAACCGTTGAAAAATCCGCTAGATCTACGATTAATTGTTATGGCGGAACTCCGAACCCTGCCCTTATAAAAGCAGGCGGCGGTATGCCGGGAATGGGTGGACCTCCAGCAGGTGGACCTCCAGCAGGTGGACCTCCAGGTGGTGGAGCGCCACCGCCAGGATCAACGCCACCGGCAGGATCAACGCCACCGGCTCCAACTCCAGCCGCACTATCGCCAGCTTCACCAACACCAACACCAACTCCATCAACCCAACAAAACATATCCGTTCCTACTCCGACACCTACCTATACAACCCTTTATAAAGCGGTAAAGAGTGTGCAAACTTCCTGCAGTAAAGGCAAGACTATTAAAACTGTTTCAACTAAGACCTGCCCAAAAGGCTACAAATTAGTTAGTTCAAAAACAGTCACAACTTTTGTTGAACAGAAAGTCTTAGTAGCCGCAACCAGTAATCCTTAAATCTCAACGCTTGGAGCTATTTTTGAAGTTTGGCGAGCTTTTCCTCAACTTCTGGATAGTCAGGCTCATCGACCAAAATATTTTCTAGATCCTTAATCGCCATGGCCTTTTTGCCCATGCGCGAATACGTCTCTGCGCGCTCAAAATGGGCACGATGTCTGACGCCCTCGGAGCGGCTTTTGTGTGAAAGGGCGCGCTTGAAACATTCGGCGGAGGCATCGAGCAATTTCTTTTCGCGAAAGGCAATCCCCCGAAGTACCAAGAGCATCGCAGTTGCATCATCTTCATTTTCAATATCTTCAGTCGTTTCAATGGCCTCATCGAATTTACCATTAGTGAGCTCGATATCGGCAATGGATATTGCAACCAACTGGTCGGGCTCCATCTGCTCTAAAACAGCTAGAGCCTCATCGTATTTTTCTTTGCTCTGGAGAACTTCTGACCAAATAAAACCAAGGACCTGCTTGTCATAGATTTCGTGTGTAGCAATTCCGCGGGTTATATCTGTCGATGGAATGATTCCCACCATATATTTCTCGACAAGGGCGTCACTGAACACTGCTGCTCTGTTATCCCAGAGTTGCTTGCCCCATGCTTCAACATTGTCGGAGAATGCGGGATCGATTGAACTATGAGCAAAAGTGATTAAGTCCAAGGCCGGAGCAAGGGCTGGGTGTTCTGTCTTTAGAACTGCAGCTTTTTCAACAACTTGCTGTGGCGTATCGGTGCTATCGGCGTCGTAAATATCCATAAGATAGGCATATAAAGCGCGTTCGATTTTGGCGGCGAATAATCCGGGGCTAGGAGGTACGGATTGTGGAAAATCTGCGGGTTCACTTTTGGAATAAGTTCGGCGCGCGTGGGTTCCTCCGCTAATTGTTTGAACACTCGAGATCCCAGTTCCAGGAATGCCCGCCGATATTGTGCGCCGACCATTGGAGTTCATTGTGTAGTGGGCGCCTCTGACTCCGAGAGATAGACCGACAGAGTTCTTATTAAAATTCAAACTAATGCCCGGTGCTATTTTCAATCGCCGACGAAACCTTACGCTCATAGTTAAAGGTAGCGGGAAATGAAGGATTTGTCGGCAATTGGATTTAGCTCCCACTCTCTCTGAGGCAGATTCAAAAGGACATGATGCACAGCGCGCGCTAACCTTTTCCTATGGGGAAAACCATCACTACGCAAAGCCTTAGAAAGACAAATCTATTAGCGGCATTTTTGCATCTTGCACAGATGATTGCAGTATTGGCGTTAAGCAATGGGTTCTCGCTACCAATAACTGCGACCTACATGGCAGGTCCTCCTGGGACAACCTTTGCTCCCCCGGTCGTTCTATTTAATACCCCTGTCGGTTTAACGGTGGCTATTTTCTTAGGGCTTTCATCACTGGCGCACTTCATTGTTGCAAGTCCGCAGTTCTTTGGCCGCTATAGCGCAGGTATTGCCGCACAGCGCAACTACTTCCGTTGGGTTGAGTATGCAATCAGCTCATCCGTAATGATTGTTTTAATAGCCCAAGTGACTGGTGTAGCCGATATTTCAGCGATAATTGCGATCTTCGGAGTTAATGCATCGATGATTTTGTTTGGTTGGCTCCAAGAGAAATATGAGACTCCAGGCTCTGGTGGCTGGCTGCCATTTATATTCGGTTGCATTGCAGGCATTGTTCCTTGGATTGTGCTTGCCTTTTATGTCTTCTCTATTGGCGGCCGAAGCGATACATCAGCCCCGGCATTTGTATATGGCATTGTCTTTACGATCTTCCTATTCTTTAACTCATTTGCTCTCGTGCAATGGTTGCAGTACAAAAAGGTTGGAAAGTGGAGTGATTACATCCGAGGCGAGCGTACGTACATCACGCTCTCGCTGATTGCTAAGTCGGCCCTAGCCTGGCAAATCTTCGCCAATACATTGATTCCTAGTTAGGAAAATCTAAAAGGTAGCCCTTAATCAGCATCGCTTTGAACGATACAAAAAGGATGTCCGATTGGATCTAAATAAACTCGGAATCTATCTGGTCGAATTTGGTGGTTTGCTTTGCGGGCACCGATTGCAAGCAGTTTCTCCTCAGTACTATCTAAATCGCGGGCATGAAAATCCATGTGCACTTGTTGGGGAACATCACCGTTTGGCCATGTAGGGGCTATGTAGTTATCTATCTTTTGAAAGCCCATCATGGTGCGGCCCTTAGAATCGTGAAGTTCTAGCCAGCCGCAGGTTTCTTCCGTCTCGCCCTCTTCGAAATGCTGCACGTGCCAGTCGGTGATCTGCGAATAGAAATTGGCAAGGCGCCAAGGGTTCGGGCAATCGAGTGCGGTGTATGCGTACTGGGCGATTGGCATGAGAGCTCCTCACTGTTTTCGTACAGTTAAAGCGTACTCGCGGACAGTTGTGGATTAAATATAAGAATTGTCAGTCTGCAATTGTCTAATTGCCTCATGCCCACAAAGGAGGATTTATGAAGATCACGGCTTTGCTCGTTTGGCACGATAGGTGCAAAAGGTTACTTTTAGGAACCTTTTCTGATATAGTCAAGGAATTCAAAGGGGTTCTAACCATGGCGACAAACGTAAAGCTCTCAGACGATCTGGTGAAGGCGGCCGGGCGGATCGCCGCGATTGAACATAGGTCCATCCCAAAGCAGATTGAGTTTTACTTCAAAATTGCCGCAATTGCAGAGGCTAATCCTGATCTCTCTTTCGTCCTGATTAAAGAAATCTTAAAAAGCGATGCCGAGGCTACATCTGGCCGCTACCAGTTCGGGTAATGGAACTACTACTTACATCAACTTTTGCTCGCCAATTAAAGAAACTCCATAAAAACGAGAAAGACTCTTT
>JBAXFS010000086.1:0-4355 GCA_037139795.1 Actinomycetes bacterium | reverse complement strand
TAACCGGCACAATGTTGGTGCGGGCAATGCACGCAGACTCTGTTGAAATCTGGGGGGATGGCTCGACCTACAAGGGCAATGACATTGAGCGTTTCTATCGTTACGGCCTATTAGCTAATCCAAATTTGAGAATCTATAAGCCCTGGCTAGATGCCGATTTTGTTAATGAACTTGGTGGACGTAAAGAAATGTCAGAATGGCTAGTCGCTAATGGCCTGCCATATCGCGATAGCACTGAAAAGGCATACTCAACTGATGCCAATATCTTGGGTGCAACCCACGAAGCCAAGAGCCTTGAGAACTTAGATACTTCCGTTGAATTAGTGCAGCCAATTATGGGCGTGCGCTTTTGGGATCCAGCAGTGAAAATCGATAGCGAAGATGTAACCATTAACTTTGTTCAAGGTCGTCCCGTCGCAATCAACGGAAAAGATTTCAGTGATGTTGTTGCTCTTATGCAAGAGGCAAACGCAATTGGTGGTCGCCATGGTCTTGGAATGGCAGATCAAATCGAGAATCGAATTATTGAAGCTAAGAGCCGTGGAATCTATGAAGCCCCAGGAATGGCGCTTCTCTTCATTGCCTACGAACGCCTTATTAGCGCAATTCACAACGAAGACACGATTGCTAATTACCATGCAGAAGGACGTCGCCTTGGCCGTTTGCTTTATGAAGGCCGATGGTTAGATCCACAGGCGCTGATGCTTCGCGAATCTCTCCAACGCTGGGTTGCATCGGCAGTTACTGGCTCTGTTACTGTGCGTATGCGTCGGGGTGATGATTACTCAATTATAAATACAACGGGACCGGCACTTAGCTATCACCCAGATAAGTTATCGATGGAGCGCACCGAGAACGCCGCCTTTGGTCCGGTTGATCGCATCGGCCAACTCACCATGCGAAACTTAGATATTGCCGATACACGTGCCAAGTTAGAGATGTATCGTGCACAAGGACAGTTAGGCGATGGAGAATTCAAATTAATCGGAGAGCTTGAGTAGTTTAAAAGCGGTTAACAAGAATAAAAGTTAGTCGGTTGTGACCACTCTCATTGGAATAACTCCACTCGCTAGCTAAATCGTTAAATAGCTTGGTTCCAAGCCCGGCTTTGCCTTTTGTCATTGAATCACCATTTGAAATAATATTGATGATTAGTAAGTCATCTTTAAGCACGCTAGAGACCTTAATTTCAGTTGCATGGGCATGCCTGATTGAGTTCGCGATTGCTTCTTCGATCAGAGCAACAGAGTTTCGAAGTACGGCTTCATCCAACTGTGCCGCCGGTGGAAGCAAGATTGAAATATCGGCAATTCCCTTCCACCCCGAGATAATCTTCTCTAACTTAACTTCCGGAGTAGCCATCCTGGTATAGGCAATATTGGTGTGGTCTTGATTTAGCAAACTCGCTGCACGCTCTAAAGCTTCATTGGCTAGTTCTGAATCCCCTGAATTTGCCGCTTGCTGCAATAACAAACTACTAGCGGTTAAACCAGCTTGAATCTCACCGTGGAGATACTGAGCAATATCTGCATTTCGTATCGCCGTCCCTCCAGCGACAAGAGTCAGAGCGAACTTTGTACCTGAAAGATGACGTTCGAGACTAGCAATAACCTCACGTCGTTGCTCTGAAATTATCTTGTACGAATTGAACGCTAGTAAAAGTGCAATGTATGTCGTTGACAAGAATAATTGGTAGATAAATTTAGTAAGAGGCACATCGCTACCGAAGAATCGTTCAGGGAAAATGAAGAATTGAATGAGAAAGGGTAAAAAGAAACCACCGACAAGAATTAGTAAGTTGGCGTTCCTACGTGAGAAAACCTCTATGCGGAAAAGAGTTTCACCTAAAACATAGACCAGCAGATCAAACAGAGACACGAAAAGAGATTGAATCACTGCAACTCGCAAACTGTAAGTTCCATTGAGACCCACAAAAAGATATGGAACCGAAAAGAGCACAACTGGTACCACGCGCAACCTTTGCTCCAATAATGAAATATGTACTAATGCCGCGAATGAAACCTTAGGTGTCGTAACTGCATTTGCCTGCCATAGTTCGGCACTAGCTGGTCGTAAATCATCATCAATGAGATTTTGGATTCTGGCAGCCTCAAGGCTGTAGTCGCTCAAAACGCCTGGTCTATTCAGCAAGTTTTGTATATCACTTGCTAGGTTGGATGTGATGAACTGCAGACGGGCTATTAGCTCTTCCGCGCTTGATTCGCCTTTAGGAAGAAGATTCTGGCGCTCATGAGTCTCTTGCTCTTTGCGCATAGCTTTTGCGAAAAGACTCTGAAACTCGCGTTGATAGCTCCTCCTTGATTCAATAAATATCGCAAGAACCATGAACCACTGCGGAAGGGCGATGGCCGAGTTAAAAACTTTATAAGCATTGCTTACAGTTAGTTCTAAGTTGAAAATGTTGATACAGACAGTGATTGCAACGCCTCGTATTGCCCCGAGAACAATCAAGGTGATTAAATCTGCTCGCCAATTGTTAAAGTGTTTTGACGCGCTGATGGCTATAGGAATAAAAGGGGCAATCGCGGCATGTGCAATTAATGCAACCAAAGTCCAGGTAATGATATCTTTCAAACCAGTCAGAGTGTGATCCGCTGCTAGTACCAGCACAATAATGTCAATTGGTATAGCTAAAAGATATATACGCCAAGAAACCCAGGAAGTTCTCTTCACTTAGAGTCCTTGACCCTTGTTTGCAAAGTAGGCACGAACAATCTGAACTCGCTGATTAGTGTCAGTGGATTTTGGAATGCCTAAATGTTTTGAGATACGTGAAATCGATTTATCAATCGCCTGTTCGGACACTCCACGAGTTCGAGCAATTTCCGTGGTACTCAATCCTTCGGCAATCTCTTTCATGATTTCAATTTGAACGGTTGACATAGCCGATAATGGTCCACTGCGTGCCCAAGGAAGTGAGCGCTTGGCGAGTGGTTTGAGCGTTGCTAATGAAATTTGCATAGCAATCAATGATGTTGAATTCATCTCCATTTTATTTAGATAGATTGCACCCTCAGGAA
This sequence comes from Actinomycetes bacterium, assembly GCA_037139795.1. GTDB lineage: Bacteria > Actinomycetota > Actinomycetes > Nanopelagicales > Nanopelagicaceae > Planktophila. The sequence continues at coordinate 1,314 of JBAXFS010000086.1, read as the reverse complement.
GGTTTGGCAGATTAGATTCGATCAATCGGGGATCTTTGTATGTTGTTAAGAAGACAATCCCTATCTTTGGATTCTTGCTTCGCAATGCCACAGCTACATCAATTCCTGTCGGCCCAATTCCTAAATCTAAATCTAAAACTGCTACCTGAGGGTCGAAATCTTTTTGTGCGGCGAGTGCTTCACCTGCAGTTCCGACGCGTGCCCGTACATCAAAACCTTGATGAGCAAGTGCATCCCCCAGGGTTGCGCGCGTGAAGGCGTCATCTTCAACGAGAATTAGGCGCACATTCTTCATCTGGCAAGGATGCCAGTTGAATTAATGCCAGGCCACCAATACTCACAAATTGGTGAGTTTTTGGTTGTCTTTCCCAACCTAAATGGATGTTTACCCCAACTCATCAATTCGAAATGAAGAGTTGACCCCTCACCATTGACTCACAAAGGCGAGGAAAGGGGATTACGACATTGGCTCTGAAGCGCCGGGCATCGATGCAGCGAAGTGGTCCCATCCTCTCAATTTTCACAATTACTGTAGCCCTTGCCCTGGTATCAGTAAGTGTTGTTTATGCGGCAGATAAGGCTGGAACAAAAGGTCCTATCGGCCCTTCAGGTAAATCAAGCTCAGGTGTGGCTGGGCCAGTTTCTGGATCGTCAACTACAAAATTCAAATCAGACATCATTGTAATTAATGCGCCGGTGAAGAATGTTGTCGGAAAATCCGGTGCGCAGGGTGCGCCAGGCTTAAACGGTTCTCAGGGTGCGCAGGGCCTAATTGGCTCAAATGGAGAAGAGGGCATGTCGGGACCTCAAGGGCCAGAGGGTCTACAGGGAATTCAGGGAATTCAAGGCACACAAGGTCTTCAGGGAATTCAAGGGCCAGTGGGTGCGCAAGGTATTCAGGGTCAGGCAGGTCGAGATGGAGCGCAAGGCGCCAAAGGTGATACTGGTCCGCAAGGAGCGCAAGGAGTTCCGGGTACAAGTTGCACTTCAGATTGTTCTGGGGGAGGTGGAATCGGTCCGCAAGGTGCACAAGGTTTGAAAGGTGACACCGGTGCAACTGGTGCCCAGGGGTCACAAGGAATTCCAGGTGCAGGTTGTACCGACGGTGTTTGCACAGGAACGCAAGGCGCAAAGGGCGACACTGGTGCTCCGGGAACTAATGGAACCAATGGCACACCTGGATTACTAGGACCCGCCGGTCCGCAAGGCGCAAAGGGCGAGCCCGGTGCAGCAGGTGCGCAGGGGCCACAAGGAATTCCAGGTGCAGGTTGTACCGACGGTGGTTGCACGGGAACGCAAGGTGCAAAGGGCGAC
>JBAXFS010000085.1:0-4497 GCA_037139795.1 Actinomycetes bacterium | reverse complement strand
GAGCGAATCTGTTCGGCATGGTCCAAGGGATGTCTAATATAAGTTTCAAGCCAAGTCTTGATTGTGTACTCGCCGCTCTCGCTATGAGTACCTGCATTCTCCAGTTGATCTACGGTGAGTCTTTTCAAGATTTCCAACGACGATGCCCGAACAGCTCGAAAAACATTTAACGAAATCTCAATTGGTAGAACTTCGTAGCCCAAGGTTTCGTTCTCTCCCCAGGCAGCTTCGTTATATCCCTGAATTTCAGTGCCCGGTTCGGCAATCAGCCGGCGCAACCGTGCATAAGACTGCGCTTCACTATCTGCAACATGATGAATTACTTGTCTAGCAGTCCAACTCTCGTCTTTTACCTTGTCTAAATCTGTTTGGGTTAATAGAGAAGCGAGAGAGATAAATTCTTCGGTGGCTTCTCTATAACTTTCAATTGCTAAAGCTAATTCCATGACCTACGCCTTTCTCACAATGCTCGACTTCAGATTCATCGGACCAAATCCATCCACTTTTGCCTCGATATCGTGATCCCCGGGACCATCAACTAGCCGAATTCCACGAACTTTTGTCCCGACCTTAAGCGTATTTGAACTCCCCTTGACCTTCATGTCCTTAACGATCGTGACATCATCGCCATCAGTTAATACAGTTCCTGAGGAATCCTTAATTACTCGCGCAGTATCAACTACCTCTTCCGTGGGATTCCACTCATGTGCACACTCAGGACAAACAAGCAAAGCGCCCATCTCATATGAATACTCTGACTTACATTCCGGACATGGAGGCAATTCGCTCATACTGCAAGTTTATCGGAGTAAATAGAGAAGAGTTGCCCTATAAGGCCCAAAACTACGCTTCTACTAAGATAATGACCATGAAGCAGAATATGCAATCTCTGAGCATCCCTCACCATGATGGGAGTGAGCTCTACGTTAGCAATATCGCCCCTACAATCGGCGAGAAAGTTAATTTAAAAGTTCGAATACCCAATGACTATATGTTTCAGGAAGCATACGTTCGAACCTATGAAGATGGAGAACCTCGCACCTATCTATTAAAGAAAATTCAAACGCTTAAAGTTGAAAGCTGGTACCAAGTCTCGATCACAATTCACAATACTCACACGATATATCGATTCGTCTTTATTGGGGATGGCAAATATGAGTGGCTCAACGCCTCTGGTTTATCCGACCATGATGTCCATAGCAACAATGACTTTCAAATAGTTGCAATCCCGGCTAACCCAAAGTGGATTCACTCTTCGGTTTTCTATCAAATATTTCCAGACCGCTTTGCGCGTTCAGGGAAAATCTCTATAACTCCAGATTGGGCTTATCCACGCGATTGGAATGAACTGCCACGCGGTCGCAGCAAGTACACAGGCAGAGAGTTATACGGAGGCGATCTTCCTGGGGTGCAAGATCACCTAGATCATGTTGTTGATGTAGGAGCCAATGGCATTTATTTCACTCCTATGTTTCCTTCTAGGTCTAACCATCGCTATGACGCCACAAGTTTTGATCACATAGATCCAATTCTTGGAGGAGATAAGGCTTTCAAATCATTAATTAGTAGTGCTAAATCAAAAAAGATTCGTATCCTGGGCGATTTAACATCTAACCATTGTGGAGTTGGGCACGATTGGTTAGCAAAGGCTAAGAAGAATCCAAAGTCCAAGGAGCATTCATTTTTCTATTGGGATAAGAAAATCAAATGGGGCTACGTAGGGTGGTTCGGATTAGAGTCTCTGCCCAAATTAAATTACGCCTCAAGTGCCCTACGCCAAGTGATGTATGGAGCGAAAAACTCCATAGTAAGGAAGTGGATCTCTCCTAAGTACGGGATGGCGGGTTGGAGAATCGACGTTGGAAATATGACAGGGGTACAGGGAGCCGATGATTTCCACACTGAAGTTATGCATGGCATCCGCAATGCGATGCAGGAAGTAAATCCGGACACCTGGTTAGTTGCCGAGAATGGCGATTTCAAAGCAGGAGATTTAAATGGCCTCGGTTGGCAAGGTGCGATGAATTACCAAGGCTTTATGCGTCCATTTTGGAATTGGATTAATAAGAATCCTGAAATAACAGGCGGCTTCCAAGGCCTTCCATTTGCCATGCCGAAAATTAATGGCCAGCAGCTCGTTGCATCTATTCAGGAGTTCAACGCTTCAATTCCATGGCGTTCTTTAACTGCGAGCATGCTGCTTTTAGACTCTCACGATACTGCTCGTTTCCGAACCGTGGTCTTAGGAGATAGGAAAGCTCACATTGCGGCAATGACGATGATGTTGACGTATCCCGGTGTTCCCTCAATATTCGCTGGAGATGAAATTGGTCTCGAAGGTGCCTGGGGTGAAGACGCACGCCGAACAATCAATTGGGATGATCGATCTGGGTGGGATATGGAATTTCTCGCTGAAGTCAAAAAATTAGTTGCACTTCGTAAGTCCCAAAACGCTCTCATCCATGGAGGGTTGCGTTGGGTGGCCGTCGAAGATGACTACGTTGCCTACCTTAGAGAATCCAAAAAAGAATCGCTATTAATCTTAGTTTCACGTAACGCCATGTCAGCGAAAATCGATATCGGCAAACTAGGTTACTCCGTGGCAAAGACTCTGTACGGTCAAGAAGCTTCTGGAACGGTTCTCACAATTAATTCTATAAGTGCGACACAAGGTGTCTGGCTTCTAAAAAACTAATAGGAAGAACCGCCCTAAAGGTTAGAGAACCTCTTAGCCATCTCCAAGTAGAGCGGAATTCCAATAAGGAGATTAAACGGAAATGTAATTCCAATGCTAGCCATAAGTGCAAGAGGAGCATTGGCTTCTGGTAAGCCAATTGAAACGGCCGCTGGCGCCGCTATGTATGAAGCGCTAGCGCATAAGACCCCGAGGATGGTTGCTCCCCCGATTGAGAGCCCGACTTTGGTTCCGACCAGTGCACCGAGGCTTCCAGCAAATATCGGAAAGATGAGTGCGAATACACCAACCATTTTCCCTACTCTTCTAATTTCGCCCCAGTTACTTCCGGCCAGGTAACCGAGGTGAAGTAGGAAGAGTGTTAAGAAGCCGGACTGTAAATCAATGAAAAACGGTGCGACTTTCAGGTAACCCGCAGGGCTTGTGGTTACTCCGATAACTAGCCCGCCAACTAATAGCAGAATAGTTTTTCCAGTAATTACCTCATGGAGAGTTTTACCCCATTGCACGCTCTTGTCGCGGTGGCGAGAACCCAAGTAGACGCCTACGACTATTCCAGGAATCTCCATAATTGTTAGAAGCGCGGTGGCAAAACCCTCTACCTTTATCCCACTATTTTCTAAGAAGAGGAGAGCTGCAGAAAAGGTTACTAAGGAAGTTGAACCGTAGTGCGCAGCTATCGCGCCTCGATCAAGATCACTAATTTTACGAACTAATTTCAGAGTTGCATAAGCAAGAATCGGGATCAGAATTCCGAGTGCAAGAGTTGCGAGTGCCGGCTTGGCAAAGCTCCCAAAACTAGTCGCTTTTAGCGCATGGCCACCTTTTAGACCTATCCCAAAGAGGAGGAAAATTGAGATCATTTGATAGATCGGCTCCGGGATTCGGACATCGCTCTTAATCTTTGCCCCTATAAAGCCCAGAATAAACACCAATACCGCGACAGACGTCAGATTAGTTATAGCTACAGAAGTTGAACTCACGACACACCCCTTTCAATGGTGGCAGGAATATAGCAGAAATCTATTTCAGGTATCAAATTGCTGGTATAGTTACCCCATGACTCCATCAACTAAAACCACTAGAGAGTGGACTTTCCTCTCCAATCACGGGCACATCCTTGTTCATCTCAGCCGCTTCCCTGACTCGCGCGTTCGCGATATCGCCGCCATTGCAGGAATCACCGAACGAAGCGCGCAGGCCATGCTGGCTGATCTCGAAGGAGCTGGGTATGTAACCATTACTCGTGTTGGCCGCAGAAATAGTTACAAAGTAAATGCTGGGCTGAAATTTCGTCACCCTTCAGAGGCAAGTAAGCCGATTAGTTCTTTATTGAAGATCTTTAAATGAAATGTCTGACGTAATTTCACAAAACATGAGAGTTAGCCACGATCCAGGCGATTTAGATATTGCCAAAGTTATCGAATGGCTTGCTAATGACTCCTATTGGGCATTCGGCCGTGACCCTGAGTTGATTAAAAGATCATTTGCAAATTCGATTCCGATTTCAGTTATTGGTGATGATAAAAGCTTCCTAGGGGTTGGACGATTGGTTACCGATGGCTGCACATTTGGATGGTTATGCGATGTTTTCGTTGACCCAGATTCACGGGGAAAAGGCGTTGGCCATATTATTACGAAGGCAGCCATCGATTACTTCAACCATGTACCCAAATTCAGGTTGCTACTAAAAACTCGAGATGCTCACGGCGTCTATCAAGATTTAGGTTTTGCGGTATTAGGAAATTCACCTACATGGATGGCAATTGAACAAGGTTACTGACTCATAAAAGTTAAAGAGG
>JBAXFS010000084.1:0-4617 GCA_037139795.1 Actinomycetes bacterium | reverse complement strand
CCTTGATGTTAATGGTGGACGCTTCATGCCCAGCTAGCCAATTATCACGTTTTGTAATGAGGGCTACCTTTCGCAAAAAACCTTGCCAAACTCTTAAAAAAAGACATGTCATATCGTTGACGAACGCCATAAAGGCACGTGATAATTGCCCATCGCGGCGGCCCCACTTTTTATGGGAATTTTGAATGGGAGAAATTAATGTCATTTGTAACTAGGAATCTTCCTGGTCTAGAGGGAATGGATCACGTTGGCATTACCGTTCCAGATTTAGATTCCGCAGTTGCATTTTATTGCACGTTGTTAGGCGCACAAGAGATTTTTCGCTTAGGTCCTTTTGATGCGCGCGATTTTGATTTAGTTGACGGGAAAGACTGGGCATTAGCCCATGTAAATGTTGCCGATGGGCGCTTTACATTAGCAATGCTTGAATATGCCAATGGAAGCCGACTTGAGCTTTTTCAATATGACCGACCAACAGAGCGTCCAAGTTCGCCGCCACGCAATAGTGATTTAGGTGGACACCACATCGCTTTCAAAGTTAGCGATTTAGATGCTGTTTTAGCAATCGCCGGAAGTTTTTCGCTCACTTTCCTAGCCGGCCCAATTGAAATCAATGAGGGACCAGCTGCTGGACAGAGAATTATTTATGTGTTAGATCCATGGGGCAACCAACTTGAGCTCGTTGAATACGAAAGAAAAAATTCATAGTATGCAACCACAAGTAGTAATGAAAGGCATAAGTAAACGTTTCGACGCGGTACATGCCCTTACTGGTGTTGACCTAACTTTGTATCCCGGCGAGGTTCATACAATTGCTGGCGAAAACGGATCCGGTAAATCAACACTCCTTAAAATATTAGCCGGAGTCCTTAAGCCAGATGCAGGTGCTATAGAAATTGCAGGATCACCAGTTGAGTATGCAGATATTAGAGCGGCAATGAGCCACGGCGTAACAATGGTGAGTCAAGAGTTAAGTCTGGTTCCACATCTAGGAGTGGCAGAAAATGTTTTCCTTGGCCATAACCAAACACGCAGTACTTTTGGAATTGATTGGAAAGATACCGATAAGCGCTCCCTAGAAGTACTAAAGCGGCTCAATCTTGCAGTAAATCCTCGGGCCGAAGTTTCTTCTCTGCCGCAACATCAACAGCAGCTAGTTGAGATTGCACGTGCTTTGGCATCGCAAACTCGAGTACTTCTGCTGGATGAACCTACTTCATCTCTAGCTCCGGCCGAGGTCGAGGCGTTATTTAATGTAGTTCGTCAACTCCGCGACGACGGTGTATCGATTGTCATGATTTCTCACCGTATGTCAGAGATGCTCACCATTAGCGATCGATTTACAGTGCTGCGCGATAGTAAATTCATTGATTCAAGTACACGAAATGGTGTTGATGAGAACTGGTTAATCGATCGCATGGTGCTAAATAAGCCAACGGTTGCCACTAAAAAAGTAAAATCGAACGAGCCACTAAAAACTATTATGGAAGTAAAAGACTTATCGGATTTTGCTGGAGCCTTTGAGGCAATTTCATTTAAAATCCACGAAGGTGAAATCGTTGGCTTAGCTGGCTTAGCTGGAGCGGGCCGAACTGAGCTAGTTGAGGCAATCGTAGGCGCGCACCCTCGTCGTTCGGGTGATGTATTAATTAACGGAAAGAAAATTGGCCATAACACCCGCTCGACAATGAACTCAGGAATTGCATTGGTTCCCGATGATCGTCGCTTGAAGTCAACTATCCACGAGATGTCAGTTCGGGACAATCTTTTACTTGCCGTACATGGCAGACCCGCAAAAAATAGGTCGCGCAAAAAGGAAGAAAAGATTGTGAACAGTTGGATTGAGAAATTCAGCATCAAAGTCAAGAATCTTGATGCGCCAATCAGCTCTCTCTCCGGCGGTAATCAGCAGAAAGTAGTTATTGCCCGATGCTTAGTTTCAAACCCCAAAGTACTAATCCTCGATGAAGCCACGCGAGGTATCGACCTTGGGGCAAAGGCTGAGATCTATGAGATTCTCAGAGGTCTCGCACGTGAGGGACTTGCAATCTTGGTTGTCTCATCGGAAATTACTGAGATCTTTGAAATTTCGGATCGAGTACTTGTTATGCATGCTGGCGGGTTGACTGCCGATTTAGATAGAAGCACGATTAAAGAGTCAGATGTTGTATCGGCTGCGACGGGAGTTCTAGTATGAAACGTGTAATGAAACTACCAACGGTGAGTTCCCTGCCGGCTTGGTTTGGAATTTTAGTTCTTGAAATTATGTTGCTCATCGCAATGGCAATTTTACAACCTGATTTTTTTTCTGGCTCTAACTTAAGCAACATTGTCCGCTCCTCGGCAGTTCCGATAATTCTTGGCATTGGAATGACTTTTACGATTTTGACTGCCGGAATTGACTTAAGTGTTGGTAGCGTACTTGCGTTCACGGGAATCATGCTCTCAGGATTAATTACACATATGCCAAGAATGGCCGCAGTAGTTCTCACAATTGCTTTAGTAACTCTAATTGTTGGGGGAATTAATGGTTTTCTTATCGGCAAATTGGGTCTAAATAGTTTTGTTATAACCCTTGGCTCACTTGGAATTTTTCGTGGGATTGCCTACTTAGTCACCAATGGCACAACACGTACCATCGATACGGGCACCCTGATAAATACTTTGGGTGACGGAAATGTTGGGCCAGTTCCTGGACCTTTTCTTGTAGTAATTTTCGTATCGATTATTTCAATCTATGTTCTTAAGTCAACATATTTTGGTCGTGACGTCTATGCCGTTGGTGGAAATGAATTTGCTTCGAAATTAGCTGGAATTTTTACCAGTCGAGTAAAGATGACCGTTTATTTTATCTCAGCACTTCTTGCAGCCTTAGCTGGCGTCATGCAAGTTGGTCGCCTACAAGCGGCCTCTCCAACTATCGGAGCCGGACTTGAACTCACAGTTGTCGCTGGAGTTCTTCTCGGCGGAACGCGCCTTAGCGGTGGCGTAGGAAGTATCACAGGCACAGTAATTGGCCTGCTTTTCCTACAAACCGTATCTAATTCCCTGACAATTCAGGGGGTCTCCTCATACTGGCAGCAGGTAGTTACCGGCGTCTTATTGGGAGCAGCAGTTCTATTCGATCGAATACGCATTCAGTATTCGGGCCGAAGCAAACGAGGAGAGGAAAGTAATGTCACTAAAGAATAAGAAGGCAATATTTATTCCATTGTTAACAGTTGCGGCTCTGCTTGCATCTGGAACGACCGCTTCACATGCAGCTGCTTCAAAGGGCCTAGTTGGCTTCAGCTACCCAATCGAAGCTAACACGTATTTGAAAGCTATCGGTCTTGCTGCTCAGGCAACTTTGACCAAAGCTGGATACACAATGTTGCCTATCGACGCTCAACTCGATGGTAATAAGCAGATCTCAGACGTTGAAACTATGATTTCAAAGAAAGTTAAGGCGATGATTATTTATCCTCTTGACTCAAATGGAATGAAGCCAGTTCTGACAAAGGCTGCTGCTGCCGGTATTAAAGTTATTACAATGAACTACAGTGTTGATGATTCAGTTAAAGCTCCGCCTGTTCCATCACTTGCTCAGGTTCAAGATGGTTTCCCTCAGCGAAGCCTTGCAACTGCCCGTGTAGCCTGGCTCAAGAAAGTATTGCCACAAGGTGGCAATGTTCTCTATGTTGGACTTGGATTCCCAGTTGCTGCCCTTGAAATGCATGCAAAGTTGTTCAAAGAAGAACTCGGCAAAGAGGCTTCATTTACTTACCTAGGTCGCGTTGATAATAAATCTGATGATTCAGAAGGTGGTCGTCAGGCTGTTGATGAGGCGCTAATCAAGTATCCAAATATCGATGCGATTGTTGCTTACAACGATCCAACGGCACTTGGTGCTTATTCATCAATCAAGGCTGCAGGCAAGGCTGGCAAGATCAAGGTAATTGGTCTTCAAATGCAGCCTGAAGCCGTTAACTCAATTACAGCTGGCGAAATCAATGGATCATGGGACTTCAATCCTGTTGCATCTGGCGTTTCATTGGCGACTTTGACAGTTTCAATCCTTAAGGGTGAGGCTAAGTCAAAGTGGAGTAAGACAATTCAAACTCCGGCAGTCTTCTTCGATAAGACGACTATTGGAAAGTTTGTTCCTTGGGACACACGCGTAAAGAAGCTTAAGTAATACTTAAGTAAAAAGAGAAAAGCTGGTGTAGAGAAATCTCTACACCAGCTTTTCTTTTGACTTCGCTTCGCTTTATCTAAATGGATTAAAGTCTGGCAATCGCTTCTCGGTAAATGCCTTCCCACCTTCTTGCGCTTCAGGTGTTTTTGTATATAAATCCAATACATCGAAGGAGAGCGCTGCAATTCCAGCAATATGGTCGCTGTCGGCGTTAAATGAATGCTTAAGAGCTTTAAGTGCCGTCGGCGATAGTGCGCAAATCTTTAACGCCCATTCCATTGATGCGTTCATCAGTTGGTCGGGCTCGACAATTTTGTTGACAAGGCCCCAGCGTTCAGCCGTTACTGCGTCGTACTGTTCGCATAAGAACCAAATTTCACGCGCGCGTTTTTCGCCAACAACACGAGCTAAGTAAGCACTACCAAAACCGGCGTCGAAAG
>JBAXFS010000083.1:0-4783 GCA_037139795.1 Actinomycetes bacterium | reverse complement strand
ACGATTGTGTTAATAAAAGGTGCCAAAGGTCTGGGCTTCATGAATGATAAGGTTCCCGGCATCGACGTTCCGGCCAGTACTTTGGCCCGCGCGCAAAAGGCCAGTGACCCCAGTGTTGAGGTCTATAAGTTAACGCTCGAGCTGGCAAAGCACGCGCTCACCCTCCCCGGAGTTCGCGGTCTGCATATAACTGATTTTAGGCACGATGATTCACTGAATACCTTTATGAACGATTTAGGTAGAACACCGAGACGATAGGGGCACGCAATGCATACAGTTCTTACTTCACCTGGACAAACGGTAACGATCGGCCATGATCAACCCTTTTGCATCATTGGTGAGCGCATTAACCCTACGGGTCGCAAAAAGTTTCAACTGCAACTTCGCGCCGGTGACTTATCAGCCATTGAAAAGGATGTAGCCGATCAGATTGCGGGCGGCGCCAATGTTCTAGATGTAAATATGGGAGTCCCACTAACGGATGAGCCTGCGCTTTTATCTAAAGCGATTACTTTAATTCAATCGATTACCGATATGCCAATCTGTATCGATTCATCAATCATCGAGGCTTTACAAGCTGGACTTGAGACATATCAAGGTAAGGCCTTGGTCAATAGCGTTACCGGCGAAGATGAGCGCATGGATTTAGTTCTGCCCCTTATTAAAAAACATGGAGCAGCGATTATTGCCCTACCTAATGATGAGACGGGTATTCCGGCAACTGCTGCCGAGCGCATGGTCATCACTGAAAAAATTGTCCGCGCCGTTGAAAAACATGGAATTGGTCTTGAGAATTTAGTAATCGATCCACTCGCTATGACAGTTGGCGCAGATCCAGAAGCCGTAAAAATCACGCTGGAGACAATCTATTTGATACGCGAAAAGTGGGGCTTGAACATGACCCTTGGCGCATCTAACATCTCTTTTGGTCTTCCTTATCGCCACGCACTCAACGCTGCATTCTTACCTGCTGCAATGTCTCATGGCTTGACCTCTGCAGTAATGGATGCGCGAACTCCGCTCATCGTTGAATCCGTGCGCGCTGCCGACCTCCTTCTTGGTCTAGATCCTTGGGGATCAAACTGGATAACACGCTTTAGAGCGATGGAGGCTGCGAAGAGCGCAGCAACACCAGAGGCAAGTGCATAAAAATTACTAAAAAAGAGCTCGATCCATCTCTTGTGCCCCATCACGATGGCACCGGACGAATCAAGCTCGCCTTTAGAATTCTAGAAAAAGATAGTTCAGTATCGGCCGAGAAAACAATTACCGTTCCAACTGGCGTCAGCGCATTCGATGCCGCGTCCTGGAACGGCATAGCCATTGATTCGACATGTGGTGGCTATGGAACTTGCAAAAAGTGCCGCGTAAAGATTACCGATGGCGATGTTGAGCCATCAAAGTTAGATTTTCGCGCATTTACCGAAACTGAGATTAAACAAGGGTGGCGGCTTGCCTGTTTAGTGCGCACAAGCACTGATATCTCAATTGATGTTCCACCACTTACCACGCGCCCAAAGGCGGCAACCGTTGGCGTTGGACGCCAAGTTATTTTGCGCCCAGCCGTTCAAAAGCGTTACGTAGAATTAGTTGAGCCAACACTGCATGATCAGCGCACCGATATCGTTCGTTTATTCGATGCAATCGATGACATTGAAGGAACCGCATCCCTTGCCGCAATGCGCAATATCCCCCGCGTACTTCGCGCAGCTAATTTTAAAGTCACGGCAGTCTTTGTTGATCAAGCTTTCATAGACATTGAACCTGGCGACACCACGGCTTTTCGATATGGCATCGCTTATGACTTAGGTACAACTACCGTTGTTGCAACACTTCTAGATCTCAATACTGGAACTCCATTAGCCGTTAAGTCAATCCTGAATAAACAACAGCCTTTTGGTGCCGATGTCATCACTCGCATTAGTGCGACGATGCTTGACCCTGCCGCCCTTGAAAAGCTTTCCTCCCTTGCTCAAGAGACGCTTAACCAATTGACCCAAGAAGTCTGCATCGAAGCCGGTGTCGATCCCCTGCATGTCTATGAAATTGCAATCGCCGGTAACGCCACAATGAACCAACTACTCCTTGGCATCGATCCTGAACCCCTTGGCGTTGCACCATTTATTATGGCGGCCGCCGATTTCCCAGATGTTGATGCAGCAGATATTGGCATTGCAATTCATCCACGCGCTAAGGCGGTAATTTTGCCATCCCTGGGTGCCTATGTCGGTGGAGACATCATCGCTGGCGCTCTGGCTTCGGGAATGGATCGCGATAAACGTCTGCGTCTATTTATCGATGTTGGTACTAACTGCGAAATTGTTTTAGGCGATGGCGAAAAGATTTTGGCAACGGCCGCACCTGCAGGTCCCGCCTTTGAAGCGGCGAGTATTAAGTGTGGCGTGCGGGCAGCATCAGGTGCAATTGAAACTATCAAAATTACCGACGGTCAGTTAATAATTGGAACTATTGATGACACGCCAGCTATTGGAATATGTGGTTCAGGTTTAGTTGACGCTTGCGCCTCCCTCGTTGGTGTTGGTCTGCTCGATCACTCTGGTCGTTTTGTCTCCGATGAAGTTGCGCGTCAAGTTGCTCCAACTTTGGCCGATCGTTTACTAGAGCGTGAAGGCGAACGAGTATTTGTTTTGACATGGAGCAAAGAGGTCGGGGATTTATCCGACTGTGTTTTTCTGACTCAGCGCGATGTTCGCGAACTACAATTTGCTAAAGCGGCAATTGCTACAGGTTGGGCCTTACTGTTAGAAGAGTTTGGTGTCGCCGAGTCTGAAATCCAACAAGTACTTCTCGCAGGTTCATTTGGTTCCTACCTCTCCCCTGCCTCTGCAATTAAAATCGGTCTTGTTCCAAAACTTTCAGTTATGCGAATCTTGTCAGCAGGTAACGTCGCCGGCGAAGGCGCAAAAATGGTGTTGCTCTCGGCACAAGAGCGCCATGGTGCATCTGCTCTGCTAGAGGAGATTGATTACATTGAACTCTCTGATCGCGCCGATTTCAACGACAAGTTCGTCGATCGGCTATCTTTCCCCGTATGAGTATCGGCATCGTGGCCTGCGGTGCAATAGCCACACATATTCAAGAGATTGCCACAGCAAATTCCCTAGATTTAACTATCTATCCCTTGCCCCCACTGCTTCATAATCGCCCTGAAAAGATTGCGGGCGAAGTCGATGCTCTCTTGATTGAAATTAAAGCTAAGCATGAAAGGTGCGCAGTTGCCTATGCCGATTGCGGAACATATGGCGCACTTGACATTGTCATTGAAAGGCACGGCGTAAAGCGATTAGTAGGCAATCATTGCTATGACATCTTTGCTGGAGCGGCCGAGATCGAGAATTTAATGGCTGAAAATGCCGGAACTTATTTCTTAACGGACTTTCTAGCTAAGTCTTTCCACCGCAGCGTCATTGTTGAACTAGGTTTAGATAAGTATCCACATCTTCGCGATGATTATTTTAAGAACTACTCGCGGGTCATTTGGTTAGCCCAGGAACACACACCTGAATTGGAGCAGGCAGCCCTTGATGCCGCAGCACTGATTGGGTTGCCACTTGAAGTTCTAACCGTTGGATATTCTGGTTTAACTAAACAAGTAATGGAGTTATTGGCTAACTAGCAAAACTTCGATGGCTTTAAGCACGGCTGGAGAAAGCAAAACCTTGTCCACATCATTGCGTAAACGCTCAATCATTGCCGGTGTCCAGAACTGGACAATGTGATGGGCGACTGCAATTTCGGGAGCGTTACTAGCTGGAACATTGGCGGCAATCTGATTTGCCATTCGAATTATCGAATCAAACTGTGGGTCTCCGCCTATGTGGGTCTCAACCATCTCCCCTGGACCTTTAAGACTTGGAGATATTTCTACGGCGGTGACTTTATATTCAGGGCAGTTTGTAGCCCAATCCGAATAATCAGTTGTAATTACGTTTGCGCCACTTTCAGGAAAGTGAAACGTTGTGTAGGCAACGCCAGCTGGAACTTCATCGGTGATGCGGGCCTTCATAATTGTTTCCCCGACTCGGCTGGATAACTTAACCCACGTACCATCTTTAATTCCCCGCAACTCGGCATCGGATTCGTGGATATCTAAAATATCTTCCTTGTGCCACACGTTATTTGCTGTGCGTCGTGTTTGCGCACCTACGTTGTACTGACTCAGGACGCGGCCTGTTGTAAGCAATAGCGGGAACTTACGCGTGGCTTTTTCATCGGTTGGTACATAGGGAGTCTTCATAAATTGGCCTTCACCGCGTACAAACTTATCGACGTGCATCATCGGCGTGCCTTCAGGGTTAGCCTCATTACAAGGCCACTGGATGCTTCCGAGTTTATCTAATTTAGCGAAAGAGATGCCTGAGAATGTTGGTGTTGTTGCAGCGATCTCATCCATGATGGCCGCGCCATTTTCATAGGACATTGGATAGCCCATTGCCGTTGATAGGTCGCATGTTACTTCAAACTCACTCTTGCCTGTTTTAGATTTCATAACTGGGCGTACACGGTTGATGCGACGCTCGGCGTTTGTAAAAGTGCCATCTTTTTCTAAGAAAGAAGTTCCGGGCAAGAAAACATGGGCGAACTTGGCTGTCTCGTTTAAGAATAAATCTTGAACAATGACCATATCCATTGCCCGCAGCGCGGCATGCACGTGAGAAGTATTTGGATCAGATTGTGCGATGTCTTCACCTTGAACATAGAGTCCACGGTATTGACCTGCGATGGCAGCATCGAACATATTTGGAATACGCATGCCAGGCTC
>JBAXFS010000082.1:0-4955 GCA_037139795.1 Actinomycetes bacterium | reverse complement strand
GTTCCGACTCTCACTAGCGCCGGTATCGAAGAAACTTCCGAAAAGGCTAGCGGGGTGTCCGAAGAAAGCGGTAGCAATTTACTCGTCAATGGCTTCGCAGCTTTGGTCGTCATTGGCATTGTTATTCTCATTCTTAGGCGCCGCAAGAAGTAGACTTATCCAGTGCCGATATTTGATTTAGAGTTAAACGGACCCAATGTCATCGCCGAATCAGAGCGATCTGGCAAGGCACGTTCACTCTTTTGGCCGTGGGCTGGTGCAAACGTCTCACTCCTTGCGCTCTCATACGGCGCCTTTTTTCTGGGCTTTGGCGTTTCATTTCAGCAGGCGACCTGGGCGGCAATTATTGGAACGGTTCTCTCCTTTTTAGTTGTAGGCATTAGCTCTCTGGCAGGTAAAAGATCTAATGCGCCCACAATGATTCTCTCTCGCGCCGCCTTTGGCGTTAAGGGAAATATTGTTCCTGGATTTCTGTCCTATCTGATCTTCGTCGGTTGGGAAACGGTTTTAGTTTCACTCGCAACTCTTGCTACTGGAACTGTATTCACTCGCGTTGGACATATTAATCACAACGTTGCCTTGATTATCGGATTTCTCATTGCAGTGTCCCTGACAGTATTTGGGGGAGTGCTCGGCTTTTCTACAATCATGCGTATCCAAAAATGGTTAACTCTAATTACAGTTTTTATGACTATCGTTTATATTGCACTTACGTTCAGCCATGTTAATTGGAGTGCAGTAAATGCTATTAAAGATGGCAGCAACCAAGCTTATATCGGCGCACTGATCTTTGGAGTCACTGGAATTGGTTTAGGGTGGGTTAATTCTGCCGCCGATTATTCACGGTATTTGCCTCGAATCGTTTCGAGCAAGAGCGTTGTTGGATGGACTGTCATTGGCGCCTCTATTGTTCCAATTGTTTTAGTCATTTACGGATCTGCCCTTGCCGGCAGTAGTAAAGCCTTAAGTGATTCAATTGCTATGGATCCGATCGGTGCGCTGACTTCGCTTCTGCCAACGTGGTTTCTGATTCCCTTTGCCTTAGTTGCCATTCTTGGTTTAGTGGGAGGCGCCATTCTCGATCTCTATTCATCGGGATTAACGCTAGTTTCTATAGGCCTTCCAGTTAAGCGCCACATTGCAGCCTCTATTGACGCCGTGATTATGTTAGTTGGCACCATATATATCGTTTGGTTTGCCGATAATTTCTTCATCCCATTTCAAGGCTTTTTAATCACCCTGGGCGTCCCGGTAGCGGTTTGGTCAGCTATTTTTGTCGCCGATGTTGTGATGCGAAAAACCGCTTACTCTGAAGTTGATCTATTTAATGAAACTGGGCGCTACGGCGCTTGGAATAGAAAATCGATGGCGCTGATGATAATTGGCACAATTATTGGATGGGGTTTTGTCACTAATACCTTTGCTTCATGGCTCTCATGGCAAGGCTATTTCTTAAATCTAATAGGCGGAAAGCAAGGTCCATGGGCCTTTGCAAATGTTGGGGTTATTTTTGCTTTAGCAATCGGTTTTTTTGGACACGTTCTCTTATCTAGTAAAACTATAGCGAAGCAGGAGTCTTTTTAAGCCAGATGTAGCCGGCAATGCCAGAGATAATTGCCGAGATAAAGAGTCCAAGGCGCACTTGATCTAACTCCATGTTATTAGTCGCAACTATCTCAGCGATTACTAAAGCAACGGTTAAGCCCATGCCTGCAAGCGTGGCAATTCCAGCAATCTCTTTCATCGAAATATTCGTTTGCCCACCTAATTTGATGCAGAGCCAAGCAAAGAGAGTTATTCCAATGATTTTACCGATTGACCTAGCCAGAATAGTCGAAAGCGTTGTCTTTGACCCAAAGCTGCCGAGCTCCATATGAAGTGGAATATTTACAATTACGATTACTGGGACAATAAAATATGTAGCAACTGGCGTTAAAACCTTAATCACTTTATCCAACTGGTGCTTACGAAGCGGAAGCACAAATCCCACGGCTGCGGCAACCAAAGTAGACAGAGTCTTGACTGGATTTAGATCCTGCCCATAGAAAACAGCTAGAACGATGAGGGAAAACAAATCATCGGCAATAGCTAAGGTCAACAAAAATAACCGGACATGTGGATTCACGCGCTTACCCAGCAGCGATAAAACCCCAAGGGCCAGCGCGATATCAGTTGGCATGGCAGAGGCCCACACATGCGAACCGGGGTTAAGGGAGAGGTAAATAAGTGCAGGTGCAATCATTCCGCCAAGGGCGGCAACGATTGGAACAATTGCAGTGCGGGCATCTTTCAAACCCGCCTTAATCTCCAAGCCGACAAGAAAGAAAAAGATACTTATAAGCAGGTCAAGGAACACGCAATAAATCTACTCGTAGACAATGCAAAAACCCCGCCAATTGATGACGGGGTTTTTACGTAATAAACTCTTAGATGTCGAAGTAGAGTTCAAACTCAGCTGGATGTGGACGCAAGCGAACATAATCAACTTCTTGCTTGCGCTTGAAATCAATCCATGTGTCGATTAGATCTTTGGTGAATACGCCACCCTTGAGTAAGAAGGCATGGTCACGCTCGAGGTTGTTGAGAACCTCATCGAGTGAACCTGGAACTTGCGCAATTGCTGCGGCCTCATCGCCAGTTAATTCGTAGAGATCTTTATCAACTGGGGCAGGTGGTTCGATCTTATTGATGATTCCATCAAGGCCGGCCATCAACATCGCAGCAAAGGCTAGATATGGATTCGATGATGGATCTGGGCAACGGAACTCAATGCGCTTTGCCTTCGGATTTGATCCAGTAATTGGGATACGGATACAAGCCGAACGGTTACGGGCTGAGTAAACAAGGTTTACTGGAGCTTCATAGCCTGGGACTAAGCGGCGATATGAGTTTACGGTTGGGTTAGTAAATGCGAGCAGTGATGGTGCGTGCTTGAGAAGACCACCGATGTAGTGACGGGCCATCTCTGACAAGTCGCCATAGCCATCTCCGAAGAATAATGGGACGCCATCTTTCCAAAGTGATTGGTGCACGTGCATACCTGAGCCGTTATCTCCGAAGAGTGGCTTTGGCATAAACGTTGCAGTCTTTCCACCCTGCCATGCGGTATTGCGGACAACATACTTAAACTTCATGATGTCATCGCCTGCATGCAAAATATCGGTGAAGCGATAGTTGATCTCCATCTGGCCTGCAGTACCAACTTCGTGGTGTGAACGTTCAACAAGTAAACCAACCTTGCCAAGTTGCATAACCATTTCATCGCGAAGATCGGCAAATTGATCAGTTGGTGATACTGGGAAATATCCACCCTTAATGCGTGTGCGGTAACCACGGTTAGGAGTTCCGTCGGCATCTTCTTTAATGCCGGTGTTCCACGCACCTTCATAAGAATCAATCTCGTGGTAGGCAGTATTAATGTCGGTCTTAAAGCGCACACGATCAAATACATAGAACTCAGCCTCTGGTGCAAAGAATGCAGTATCGGCAATGCCTTGTGCGCGCATGAAATCCACGGCCTTAGCAACAACGCCACGAGGATCACGACTGTACGGTGAATCATCACCTGGATTGTGAACTGAGAAGATAATAATGAGTGTTTTTTCTTTGCGGTAAGGATCAAGATATGCCGACTCTGGTACCGGTAATAGCTTCATATCGGATTCGTGAATTGACTGGAACCCACGAATAGATGAACCATCAAACATTAAGCCATCAGTGAAGACGGCTTCATCAAATGACTCAACTGGAACGTTGAAGTGGTGCTGGATGCCAGGAAGATCGGTAAAGCGAACATCAACTAACTTGATGTCTTCCTTTTTAATATAGGCAAAAATCTCTGCTGAATTCTTAAACATGCTTCTCCCAATTCACATGTGATACAAAAGGCGTATCAGGTGCAGATCTCTCGGCGTTGAGCTCCTGCGCGTATGGCAAGAGTAAGTCAGATGAGTCAAAATGACATAACCGCACTGTTACAGCCATGTTACATATTTTTAGCCCTAGGCTAGGCTCCATGAAAGAGGTCACACTTGGACGCCGCTTAGCGGCAATCACCCTAGATTGGCTGGCCTGCTACGCCATAGTTGCCGCCTTCTCTGGAGGAATTGGGCAGATGGCTCCGAGCCGCTCACCAATTATTTTGAGTGTGTTTTTTGCAGAGGTCGCGATTTTGACGGCTTTGACTGGCGCCTCACTAGGTCAGAAAATATTTGGCCTGCGGGTCGTTCGATTTAATGACGGCAGCGCAATCTCACCGATGCAGGCATTGATCCGAACTATTTTCTTGTGCCTAGTTGTAACGGCCGTGACTTATGATGAGAATGGTCGTGGAATTCATGAACGTATTAGTAAAACGGTTTTGACTAGGACACCATGAAAACTGTAGATAAGAAGAGTACGCGACACTCGATATTTGAAGATCTGTTCGGGCTTCTCTCTGGCTCTATTTTATTTTCTGTTGGTCTGTCCTTATTGCATGCCAGTGGGGTCTTAACTGGTGGGGCCGCTGGGCTCGCCTTATTAGTCGCCAACAACACTGGTGGTCAAGTCGGAACTATTTACTTGCTCATTGGAATCCCATTCTTTTTCCTTGCACTGTGGAAGAAAGGCTGGAGATTTACTCTTCGCAGCACGCTCAATGTCGCATTTGTTTCTTATTTGACCAACCAAATGCCCAAGATTTTTTCACTTCAAGTCCAGAACAAGTTCATAGCAACAATTATTGCAAATGTATTACTAGGTATCGGAATGATTGTTATTTTCCGCCATTTCTCCTCATTAGGTGGCTTTAACGTCGTCGCATTACTTGCTCAAGAGAGGTTAAATATTAAAGCGGGCTATGTGCAGCTAGGACTCGATGCAGTCGTGCTTCTTATTGGCCTTACTTCCTACAGCCCTCGCATCGTACTTATCTCTCTCGTCGGAGATGTAATTCTCAATATGTGCTTGGCAAT
>JBAXFS010000081.1:0-5027 GCA_037139795.1 Actinomycetes bacterium | reverse complement strand
CCCACCGGGGCTGATTTGTTGGCTTACTTAGATTCTAATCATCCGTGGGTTGGCAAAGTTATCTTGACCTCTCACTCCTCGCCTAACTTAGCTGTTCCTGGCGGAATGGAGTTGCCGATCGACGTGACGTATTTAGTTAAATCCGAACTCAAATCAATTTCGACGTTGATAAGTGCCGTGCAGGATTCAATTACCAAATCCAACACCGAACCACAGCCTTATGCAGAAGATGGCGGACGAATAGTTATTAGCCAGTCCCAAGGTGAGATTTTGGCACTCATCGCCGAAGGCCTTACTAACTCTGCCATTGCGAAAAAACGTGGGACATCGTTGCGTGCCACGGAGACTTTAGTTCAACGCACTTTTGCCGTGCTTGGATTGAAAAACGATGAGGATTATAATCCGCGGGTTCTTTCCGTTCGTTTGTGGCAGAGCGGGAAAGTAGCGATTCGTTGAAAGCTTTCTTTCGAACTTTCAAGGCAGCCACGACTGGGCGGTGGGCTATATCTTTTCCAACGTCGCTATTGGTTATTGCAGAGGGTGCCAACTTTGCCGTTGAACGCGAATCACGATTAATTTTAGGCAATGCAGCTTCTCGAATGTTAGTGGTAGTTGCCGGTGAGCTTGTGGGAATCCTTTACCTATTCACAGTTCAGGATTTACTGCTCAAGAATCGACGATCAAAACCTCAAGCACTTGCTGCCTGTTTTTTTGTTTGGGTTAGCGCAGGTCTTGTCAGAGGGTTGGCCGCATCGCTCTATGCCCACTATGTACTCGGGTTACCGCTCTTTCTCTTGGATCGAATCAGTAATACCTTCCTTTTCACAAGTTGTGGCCTCTTAACTGTTGCCTATTTTGCTGGAAAGATTGAGCTCGATCGAGCGGCAAATTCAGCGCTGGAATCGCTTAATGAGTTCTTGGGTCAAGATGAGAGCTACTTAAATGAAGCCGGCCTTGAAGCGCGCAAAAGCGTTCTGGACGGTCTCAGAAAGACATTACTCCCACAGGCGCATCAGCTACGTCAGTTAGTGGCAACTTTGAAGCCCAGTGGTAGTGGCCCTGCAAATATTCATGAGCTCGAGGTTTTGCGTGAGCACAGCGAGCGGTTAGCGATATCGATTGAAGAGGAGCGCAAGAAACTACTTGCCCCGCAGCCGAAGCAGGAAGAAGCTCATCCATATAGCAATATTCGAATAAATTTCTTCACGGGAATTTTTCCAAAAACCATATCGGTGAGGATCTCATCCATTATCTTTTCCTTCGGTGCCCTTGCCGGACAGATTCCACGTAATGGGTTGAGCGGGTTGAATTTTGCCATCGTTTCCTTAATAGGAATCGTGCCACTTCTCTATCTCTGTTCACGCATTTCTCGACGAATAACAGGTCTGCGTTTAAGAGTTCTCTATGGATTTACTTACTCGGTGGCATTCTTGTGGCTCTACCTCTTAACCAAGTTTCAATTGCAACTTGGGTTTTCGTTGCGAGATTCAAACCCACCCATTGCAGCTGGACTAAAAACACTGAGCACTATCTATTTCTCATCAGTCTTTGCTAGCCTGCTAACAGATAATAGCCGCCGCCGAGAAGCATTAACCTATGAGAATCAATTGCTCCGTGCCCGTTTAGAAACCGCCTCCCGAACGCATGAACGATTACACCAACATTCCATTTCAACACAATTTGGAGTAATCCAAGGCAAGATTTCAGGCGTCATAATGGCTTTGCAGATCACAAAAGAGTCTCAAGGGACGCAAACTCCAATAAGTGACACCACAGCGTTTCTCATCCAAACTAATGCTCTAATGGATGAGGCGATCTCCGAGATTGCTTCTTTGGGAAAGTAACCACTATGACACAAAGCCAAAAACCCTCCCCTAAGCGTTTCTATGATGAGATAAGTCGCGAAATCGGAAATATTGCAAACTTTCTACCGAATAAAATTATTTCCTGGCGTATCTACTGGTACTCCTTACCGATTTCACTAATCACTGCGACCATCTTTCTTCCAAGTCAAATTACCTTTTCAGTTGACTTAGCCAAGTGGGCACTGGTGGGAGTTGTCTCACACATAGGAATGGCTCCCTTTGTTGTTTATGCCAATGGTAAAACGGAAAAATCGATTCAAATTCTCATGATTGTTTGCATGGGAGGCGTCAGAGGAGCTCTCATTAGTTTACTTGCGCCGATCTTAGGCATAGACGATCCGATTGCTTTGCCGATCCGTGTATTGAACTCTGCAATAGCTGTTTTCTATTGGGCGCAGATTCTCGCTA
The DNA here is from genome assembly GCA_037139795.1 of Actinomycetes bacterium. Lineage (GTDB taxonomy): Bacteria > Actinomycetota > Actinomycetes > Nanopelagicales > Nanopelagicaceae > Planktophila. Next base: position 2,754 of record JBAXFS010000081.1, on the reverse strand, counting down.
TTTTTCTCCAAATTCGTTCAACATACAAGATGAAGCTTCAGGAGTTGCTACGGCGAGCAATATATGAAACTGACAATTCTAGTGAGCTTAACACCAAGAACTCTCCAGTTTTAAAGTATGACGAGATTATTGATTTAATTGGCAACCTCAAAACAACTATATCTGCAGATGCAAAAGGTCCACATAGCTTGAAGCAGCAAATCGATTCAATCGATGCTCTTATAGAAAAACACATTAAGCCTCAAAGCTCTAAGCGTTGGACACAGAGTGAGTTGATTTGGCCAACAATCACTTTTAGTCACATGCTACGTGACTCAGTGACGAGAACACGAGTTCCTGTTTTTGCAATAACAGTGCTGACTTTTCCCTTTTCAATTGTTGGATCTGTTGTTAGAAATGGCTTTTGGGCTGGAATCCTTTCTGAAATTCTCTTTACATCTATGATCTTTGGCATCTATTTTATTGGTCGAAGATTAGTGCCGTCAGAGAATGGATTCCTGAGGTTTAACCTCTTTGTCATTGGGTTAGCCACTGTTTCTATTTATCCAGTCATCAATCTATTTTTTGCACTGGCATTACCAGAGACTTGGGGTAATTATGTTAACCCGTTGGCTGTTCAAGTTCTGTCAATGTTCCTCTATGATGCTTTTCTTATTGCCGGGAATATTTTGCTCTTACATCAAAGAGTTAGAAGTGCAGCCCTGAATAATCTAGAAGGGTTGCTATCCAACTCGCAAGTTACTGATTTCCTCTTTCAAAGTAGCGCTGCAAAGTCAGAGGCAGATCTGGCTCAGTACTTACATGCAGAAGTCCAAGCCCAATTACATGCCTGCAAATTAATATTACTAAGGGCCGCTGAATCGGACTTTCAACTATTCTCACCTCAGGTAACGACTATGGTGGTAAAGCGATTGGAGACATTGCAGGTTCCCTATGCGAAAACACCACCAAGAATTCCTTCTCAACGAATAAAGGAAATTGCACAGACTTGGGCTGGTTTATCGACCATCACTTACTCGCTTCCTGATGAATTGGATGTGACCACACCCAATGGCGAAGTGATAGCCCAGTTAATTGAAGAGGCGATTGTGAACGCAATTAGACATGGAAAGGCAAAGTTCATAGAGATTGAAGGAGAGATTGTGCGCGATATTTGCCAGATTTCAATCACTAATGATGGAGAGTTAATTAGCGGTGAACATAGAGGGTTGGGCGCGACACTATTTGATACATTTGCAGATAAGTGGGAGATACATTCTGAGCCAGATGGGACACGGTTAACTTTCTCATTACCGCTGACTAAAATAGGAGCGGAGGCATAACTATGAAAAAGAGTTGGAAGCAGGTACTTTCTTCGAATCTCCTCGCCTATAAGGCATCAATTATCGCATTGATACTCGTGCCCGATGTTATTGCAATCATACTTTCAGCATTAATCGCCTATATTGTCAGATTTCCTGAGGCACCACTTGGTACTACAGAGGGTCCCGTTGTTGCTCAGATTGATTATAAGAATATCCTGATGTTTATAGTTTTGGGGTGGATTGCAGTCCTGGTCGCATCAGGAACTTATCGATTTAACCATGCCACTCTTGTTGTCTTTAACTTGCGCCTACTCTTGAAGCGCTCATTCTTTTACTTTTTCTTTATCGGTTTTCTCTCGTTCATCTTAAAAGCCTCTTTCTCTCGCGGTGTATTTCTTGTGATGTTCGGCGCCGGCCTGCTACTCCTATTTTTAGTGCGACTGGTTATCTACTTTGCAATCATCCGCCCTTTGGTTCTAGGCAAGAAAATCACATCCAAGATGCTGATTGTTGGGCGAAAGAAGATCGATTTAGAGGTGCACACAGATTGGTTAATCAAAAATCGTACATTGGGATTTACAATCGCATCACGCCTGCTCTGCGATGAGATCACCTTGGAGTGGATAGAAGAGTTTGACCGTATCTTGCAACGCAACGAGATTACAGAAGTATTGCTGCTGCCTGGAATGGAGTCTGACCAGAACTTTTCGAAGTTTATTCACTACTGCGAAGATCTCAATATTCACGTCAACTGGATCCCATTGGACTCTGGCAACTTGGGCTATTGGCTAATCCCATCACCCCAAGAGGGAATTCCCTTTCTTACCTTCGCTAAATCTGAAATCACCTTGGGCATGCGCTTAGTTAAAAGAAGTTTCGACCTAGTTTTCTCGTTGAGCATCATGCTGATTTTAAGTCCGCTCTTTCTACTCATCGCCTTGGCGGTTTTGATCACCAGCGGCAGGCCAATTTTTTATGCGAGTAAGCGGATCGGATTAAATGGTCGGACCTTTACTTTCTTAAAGTTTAGAACCATGGTTAAAGATGCCGATACACGCGTACATGAAGTGGAAAACGTCCACGGAAAGAGCCACGTGCTCTTCAAAAGCCATAACGATCCTCGCATAACCCCTGTTGGGAAGTTCTTGCGAAAATACTCCCTCGATGAGCTTCCACAATTCCTCAATGTCATCAATAACACCATGTCGGTCGTTGGACCACGCCCGGCCCTGGCCCGCGAAGTACGCGTCTATAACTCCATCTACGAACGTCGCTTGATCGCTAAGCCTGGCATTACCGGGCCGTGGCAGATCAGTGGGCGCTCTGATTTAGATTTGCAAACAAGTGTGGCGTTGGACCTCAACTACCTAATCAACTGGAGCTTTACTCGCGATCTTTGGATTATCGTCTCCACCGTTGGCGCGGTCTTTAAAGGTAAAGGCGCTTACTA
>JBAXFS010000080.1:0-5148 GCA_037139795.1 Actinomycetes bacterium | reverse complement strand
GGACTTAGCGTGGGTGGGATTTGACTTAGCAATGTTGAGCTCATTAATGACAACTGGTTGGGCGATGTGGAAGCGACGCCAAATAGCAATTCCCGGAGCGATGGTCTCAGCAACTTTCTTAATAATTGACTCCTGGTTTGATGTAGTGACCTCTAACCAAGGGGTTGATTTCAATATCGCACTAGCCTCAGCTTTACTCATCGAAATACCTTCTGCAATTTTACTTTTCCGCTTCAGTCGGGCGGCTGTAAGGCGATCAATTCGTAACGCTCATGTTCAGGCCGGCGTTGAGATTGTTTCACTCTCCCTATGGCGAACTCCGCTGATGATTTTTGAACGCGAGATCCAGTAATTTCAACTAAAGTAAGTAGAATCCATCCATGAGTGGATTAGCCCTATTTATAGCCGTATTTCTAGCGTGCGCTGTAGAGGCAGTAGAAGCGACAACGATTGTGTTGGCTGCAGGCACTGCTCGTGACTGGAAGTCAGCTCTTCTTGGTACCGGCGGTGGACTCGGTGTCCTCATTGTAATTATCGGTGTTTTTGGTAATTCGATTTCCGCACTTCCTATCAATTCACTTCGGCTTTTCGTTGGTGGCCTGCTCCTAGTTTTTGGTTTGCAATGGATCCGAAAAGCCATACTGAGAGCATCTGGATACAAATCCCTGCACGATGAAGATCTCATTTTTCAAGAGGAACTTGCGGCGGCAAAAGCGGCAAAGGCTGGCAAGCGTTTTGGTGTCGCTGATTGGTATGCATTCACATTGTCCTTTAAAGGAGTTCTCCTTGAAGGCTTAGAAGTAGCTTTCATCGTTTTAACTTTTGGAACAATCCAACATCAAGTTGGTCTAGCTTCAATTGCGGCATTGGCTGCAGTTTTAATAGTTGCCGTTGGCGGATTTACTTTACGCAAACCTCTAGCCCGTGTTCCAGAAAATACGATGAAATACGTAGTTGGAATTATGTTAACCTCATTTGGAATTTTCTGGGGGGCTGAAGGAGCCGGTGCCCAGTGGCCTCATAGAGATCTCTCCCTCATTGCAATTATTGCTTTCATGATCGCAGTAACTCAACTCTTAATTTTTGTCTTGAAGCGACAGAAGGCTTCTTTGAAGGTATCCGAACCGGCCATATCTGTCGTTGATTTCGATGAGGCCGATGCTGAAGCGGTTTTGGAAGATCGCGGATTCCTCAAACTTGTTAAAGACTTTGGTTATTTTTGGTATGACTTCTTAATTGGAGATGACTTGATTGGAACGTTAATTGTGCTTGCAGCCATGGATGCGGTCTATTTATTGCACCATCATGCACATGCAAACCCTTGGTATGTACTGCCACTTGCAGTTGCAATGCTTTTGCCGATTAATTTATTTCGAGTCACACGTTAAGCGCCTAAAGCCATAACGTGTGACTCAGGCCACACTGGTTCCCCTTTATAATTTTAGTTGAAATTTCAACTATATTCTGTTACTGTTCCTTTACCGCCTAACGCGGCCTCCATTCATCTCAACTAAAGGAATATCAATGTCTGTTTTATCTACTTTGCCAGCTGGCGATTTCACTATCGATTCTTCACACAGCCGTATCGGCTTTAGCGCCCGCCATGCAATGGTCACCAAGGTCCGCGGTTCATTTAATGATTTCACGGGCTCAGCCACTGTTGCTGATTCAGCGGCAACAATCAACGTTGAAATCAACGTTGCCTCAATCGACACTCGCAGCTCAGACCGCGATGGCCACCTACAGTCAGCTGATTTCTTTGATGCAGCGAACTTCCCAAAGATAACTTTCGTTTCAACATCAAGCAAAGATTCCGGTGCTGACAAGTTCATCGTTGACGGTAACCTAACAATCAAAGATGTAACTAAGGCAATCACTATTGAGTTCGAATACTCTGGTACAGCAACTGATCCTTACGGAAATGCACGTTTTGGTTTTGAGGGCGTTGCAGAGATCAATCGCAAAGATTTCGGACTTGTCTACAACGCAGTTCTAGAAACTGGCGGAATCTTGATTTCTGAAGTTATCAAACTTGAGTTTGAAATCTCAGCTATCTCGGCAGTTCCAGCAGTCACAGCTTAATTTCTTAGTAATCACAAAGCCCCGTGAGCAATCACGGGGCTTTGTGATTGCACATTCACTTCCTTAGACTTTAATCATTTTTCTTCCATCGTTCCAAACTTGGAATCCCCTGCTTGGCCAACCATCGAAATAGTGCATGACGACCCCCCTCTTTGAGCTCCTTATCTACTGTCTTAATCATTTGCTCTAGCCTGTAATCTGGATTTAGAAACATGCCACGTTCATAACATTGTGAACACCATTTTTCGCTCCAGACGCCATTGGCCTCAGTCCCTCGATAATCACCGGCTTTCTTAGTTCTTAAAGGCATTCCGCAACTTTGGCACTGTCTACTCACAATTCGAATCTAGGCAGCCCCAAAAGGAGCTTCCCAGGGTTGGGAGGTCGTTTTAGCGTAACTTCTGAGCTCTCAGGAGTTGAAATTGGGTCTGCTCCGCAAGTCTTTAGGTCCAAATCTCGGTAGGGTTTACTCTCTAACCACCCATGGCCAAGAAGACCAATTCGTAAGGAGAGTTATCCGTATGAAAACTATTAAGAAATCCGCCGTTGTTGCGATGGCGGTTGCCGTTGCACTCGTAATCTCTCAATCGCCTTCTTTTGCCGCAGTTGATTCAGCTTCAGCTGCGCAACTTCCGGCCTCAATCAAGAAATCTAAGGTCATCAATGTAGGAATCGATGCCACCTATCGTCCCAATGAATATAAGGATGCCAACGGTAAGGCAATCGGTTGGGATGTTGATCTGTTCAACGCCGTTGCTTTAAAACTTGGCGTAAAGGTTAACTACGTAATTGGAACTTTCGACAGCATCATCCCTGCGATTAAGGGCGGAAAGTACGATGTTGGTCTTTCTTCATTCACGGATACAAAAGAGCGTGAAGCCCAAGTTGATTTCGCTAATTACTACACCGCTGGAATCCAGTGGGCATCTCCAACTGGAAAAAAGGTTAATCCGGATGCTGCATGCGGTTTGATTGTTGCAGTGCAAACAGGAACAACTGAAGTCGACGACTTAAAAGCTAAATCGGCGGCTTGCATTAAAGCTGGCAAGAAAGCTATCAAGATGCTTCCTTATGACACTCAAGATCAGGCAAATGCTGCAGTTGTTTTAGGTCGTGCAAATGCTCTCACTGCAGATTCACCTGTAACTGAAGATGCCGTTCACCAAAGCAAGGGCAAAATGCAATTAGCTGGTGCAATCTACGGCGCTGCTCCATATGGAATGGCGGTAGCTAAGGGATCAACTCTTGCAAAGGCAATCAGTCTTGCACTTACTGCAATGTATAAAGATGGTACTTACATGGCAATTCTCAATAAGTGGGGCGTAAGTGCTGGAGCGATTAAGACATTTGGCATCAACGGTGCCACAGCCTAAAAAAGACTCCATCGAGGCAGTGCCACTGCGCCACCCATACCGGGTCGCAGTGGCACTCTTCTTAGCCCTGAGTGGCATTGCATTTGTTATAGATGCGGCACATCGAACGGCCTATGACTGGAAGGCCTTTGGAAAGTACCTATTTGACTCCAGAGTTATTAAATCCGCTGGAGTTACTTTAGAGCTCACAGTTTCTGCAATGTTCTTTGCCTTTATTTTGGGCATTACTTTCGCCGTTATGCGAAGGTCCCCCAATCCTATTTTCCAGAGCATTTCATGGGTATTTATTTGGATTTTCCGTGGGACTCCGGTTTATGTTCAGTTAGTTTTTTGGGGACTACTTTCCACCATTTATCACAGTATTTTCATTGGTATCCCGGATCTGCATTACCATCACTTTTATTTGGGCGTTCATATTGCGCTTTCACAAAATACCTCCCTCTTTTGGATCGCCGTTGTGGGTCTGTCCTTAAATGAAGCGGCTTACATGGCCGAGATCGTGCGAGCAGGATTGCTCGCCGTTGATTCTGGACAAGAAGAGGCGGCAGCATCACTGGGCATGAGTTGGTGGACAACTATGCGCTATATCGTAATTCCACAAGCGATGCGCATTATTATTCCGCCGAGTGGAAATGAAATCATTTCCATGCTCAAGACCACGTCTCTGGTTACTGCCGTGCCACTCGTAACCGACCTTTATGCGCGCACCCGCGATATCTCAGATGAAACGTATAACCCAATTCCACTGCTATTAGTAGCCTGTACTTGGTACCTCTTCTTTACAACCATCCTAATGGTCGGTCAATACTTCCTTGAAAAACGTTTTGCACGTGGCCACCGTCCAATGATTGCGATGGCTTCATGAGTGAGTTAATGGTTGAGGCCATCGATATTCACAAATCTTTCGGTAGCAATGAAGTCCTAAAGGGTATTTCTTTAACGGTAAAACGTGGTGAAGTAATGTGTCTTGTCGGCCCCTCTGGTTCAGGAAAATCAACCTTCTTACGCTGCATCAATCACCTCGAGCGCATTAACTCTGGACGTCTTCTGGTCGACGGTGCACTCATTGGCTATCGCGAGCACAATGGCAGACTATTCGAGCTCAAGCCTTTAGAGGCATCTGCCCAACGCGTAGGTATTGGAATGGTTTTTCAGAGGTTTAATCTCTTCCCTCACCTCAACGCCCTCGATAATGTAATTTCAGGTTTAGTGCATGTGAAAAAAATAAATAGATCCACAGCCGAAAAGGAGGGTAAGGAACTCCTTACTCGCGTTGGATTAGCCGATAAGTTTGAGCACTTCCCTGCCCACCTTTCTGGCGGACAACAACAACGAGTTGCAATTGCGCGTTCATTAGCGATGCAACCAAAGTTAATGCTCTTTGATGAACCCACCTCGGCACTAGATCCAGAATTAGTAGGTGAAGTTCTAGATGTCATGAAGAGTTTGGCTGCATCAGGTATGACCATGATTGTTGTAACCCATGAGATGGGCTTTGCCCGCGAGGTTGCCGATTCTCTTGTATTTATGGACGCCGGCGTCGTTGTTGAATCTGGAGATCCCGAGGAGATTCTTTCAAATCCACAACACAATCGAACCAAGAATTTCCTTTCGAAAGTTCTCTAGCTTTACCTCACATTGCTAAGAAAGAATTCGACCGTACGCTTCCACGACAGTGCCGCCGCGTTCGGTT
>JBAXFS010000079.1:0-5153 GCA_037139795.1 Actinomycetes bacterium | reverse complement strand
ATACAGGACTAACCGGTGCAGCTGGAACAGCCGGTGCTCAAGGCGCAACTGGAGCAAAAGGTGATACCGGTTCGGCAGGAGCTACTGGAATCGCTCCAACAATTTCTGTTAACTCTTCAATTGCTTCAGGAACCGCGGGAGTAACAGTTGCGAAAACAAATAATGACTACAAATTTACTTTCACATTACCTTCAATTCCTAGTGGGTATATTGAACAAAATGTATGTGTCAGCAATAACCAAATTACTCTGACTACAAAAACAACCTGCTCAAACGGTACGCATTACACGATGTTGCTGAATCCATGATGAGCAATGAAGGAGCTAATATGACAAGTAAAGAGACAATAGTGCGTAAGAAACCCACTATTAGAAAGTCCACTGTCATAAAAGATTCGAGCGTAACTCCTCGGGTGCGCAAAACGGCTGTGAAGAAAATTGTTGTCACGAAACAAGCAAGTGAGATGCTTGATGAATCCGAAAACAAGAAAAGGGTTCCATTAAAAGTAGTACTTCTTATGATGTTTACTGCACTAATATCCTCTGGGATCACTTATGCAGTTACAAGTAACACTTCGGCTGCCTCAGCAGTTACAAGCACTTTCACTGAAGTTACTGCTGGCAAAGTCGCACTAACAGAGTCTGAATTATTAGCCGCTGTGAAGCAGCTTGGCGTTGACGTATATTGGGCAGGTCCCGTGAAGGATGCTAAATACACTTTGGCTGTTCCTGCAGATGGCCAGGCCTATGTTCGCTATTTACCAAATGGTCAGGGAATTGAAGATACAAAACCCAACTACGTCGTCATCGCAACATATTCAACTACCGATGCCTTTACTAGTACTCAAGCGGCTGGCAATACAAGCAACGGTGTGACATTTATAAATACCGAGGGAGCTGCCGTTTACTACAGCAAAGACACCCCGACAAATGTCTATGTAGCCTATCCAAACTTGAATTATCAAATTGAAATTTTTGACCCAATCGGGGCAACTGCCCTTGAAATCGCGAGTAAAACTGGCGCACTCAAGCTGGTGAAGTAATCATGGGATCCATAACACCTGAACTGTTGCATCAAGAGATCTCACAAACTCTTGTTAATTGGGCTGAAAACAATGGCGTTGAGTCTGACCACATTGTCCAATCTTTGCTGCAGGATCTGGCATCAGAAGAGAACTTAGCTATCTGGGCAGGGATGGATCCCTTTGAATATCTTCCGCGGCCGCATCCAACACTTGGTAATCGGTTATTTTCCTGGGCGAAGTCGGCGGCAAGCCTTCGAAATGTAATTGTTTTCGTTCCTGTTGCAATAACTTGGGAAGCAGTAAGTCAAGCGACTGTTGCTTTTGCGAAATTTGTTGAGACAAATAATGCCACCACCGTAAATTTTCTAGAGTTTTGGCAAAATGGTTATGACATACTCGGCCAGTTTTGGACTATTGGACATATTGCAAGCCTTGACTTCGTAATTATTTTAGGAGTCATTGCACTCAGCTTAGCTTCGACCTATCTGAACACGCGGGGTTCATCTATTAATAGAGTTGAGATGAATCACATCGAGACAGAGCGCATGGAAGCCGCGTTGGCTTTAAAGATGTATCTATATTCAATGCGTGAAATAGATAAGACCAATATTAAGGAAGGTATTGCCTCATCAGTCTCGGCCTTACTTTCTGCAACGGCCACTCTTTCTAAGACGGCAAGACAACTCAATGGAGTCGTTCAGGCACTAGAAGAGGATGTGCCGGTTATAAATGAGTTTGGAAGCAGAGTGGGGAGAGAGTCAGAGAAGTTGGTGAAGCAGGTCGCTCTGCTCTCGGCATCACTTTCTGACATTAATGGCTCTATTACTCGTGAATTACGTGATGCAGTAACTAGTGCAACTTTTGGTCTTGATTTAGCAAATGAGGGATTAGCGGCATCAACACAATCAATTCGCACAAACTCACTCGCCGCCGAAAATGAGATCAAATCTCTGCAATCACTCATCAAAAAAGCGAATAGGGGTCGTTAAAGATGCGAGCGCCTTACGCAGACCCAGTAGAGGAAGATTTAACAGGCCAAGCCGGATGGATGTATACCGACTTGATGCTTGCATTAATGGTTGTTTTCTTAGCAACCATTTCCTTCGTTCCTCAATTCCTTGGCACAGGTGCGTCGGCGAATACGAATTCCGCCGATCCTAATTACTCTTACTCAAAAGTTTTTGATGAGAGCATGAATGTGATGTATGAAAGTTTTTCACTTTCCCACATTCAATCAGATATTGCTCGATTCAAAGTCAGCCACGGACTCTCACCTGATGCCGACATTGTTTTCGTGCAATATGTCGGCGGGTATGAAACAGCATTGGAAAGCCCGGCGGTGGCTATTTCAAGAGCTCTAGCTTTCAGTCAGAAGTTAGATAAAGGTGATCACGAAATGCTAGTCAAAGCTGCCACAACTTTGAGTTCTAGCAATGTACTCAAAACAAACCAAGTAATCGTTCGTTTTACCTTTGCAACTACGTCCAAACTCGGAAACTAATAATGAAAATGGGGAGAAAAAGTTGAAAAAATCACAAATCCTGGCTGTGGCAGGGGCGCTTGCCCTAGTTTCTGGTTTGCTTTCTTTTTCAGGTGCCAGTGCAGATGAGAGCAACAAGAGCAACGAGGGAAATAAATCTAATTCAAATAACTCATCGGGGGAATTCAAAGGTTCGAGTGTGCGATCACATGGTCACCCCGTTGCTAATCTGACTGAAACGCAAAGTGGAGGCAAAAGCCAGGGTCAAGATGCATCTACCGGCAATGATGATGCTGACGCAGAGTTAGCTTGGCAACAGATGAATAAAACCGGTCAAGACGGTGACAGGAAGGCAACAGGAACGGCGAAAGTATTTGGATCACTTGCATCTTCGCCGATTATTTTTCATACTGGTGGATTTGGTGGTCTTTATTCAGGGCCAGTGCAAATCATTCCAGTTTGGGTTGGAACATGGAGCGATTCGCGGAAGGCTTCCTGGAACTCACTTCTAGGGAACCTGATAACAAGCCTAGGAGGTGATGGTGACATTTCTATTGCGAATCAGATTTTTAACACAAATACTCTGTATTTCTCAACCAAGTCAGTAGTTACGACAAAACTTTCATGGTCCACTCCAACAACCCCCAGCGCTACTGTGCTCGCGACCCTTGCGAAATCAAGTGGTGGGGTTGTACCTGTCAGCGATTCTGATGTAGCAAAATATATTAACTTAGCGTTGAGTACATCAAAAGTTAGCGCACCGTCAGTTGGCACTAAAGCAATTTATGTATACATCGGAGCTGCTGATACAAGACTTTCTTCAGGCTTCGGAACTGCTTATTGTGGTTGGCACACATATGGAACATTAGGAGCTAAAAACATTCCATATATTGCAATTCAAGATTTCACCTCTAAGTATTTTAATTCTTGTTCGGCACAAATCGTTTCACCCAATGCCGATGTGCCACTTGACGCCAGCGCAAGTATTTTGGTACATGAAATCGATGAATCGATAACAGATGCTGATTTACGAACATGGTATGACAGCAGGGGCGCCGAGAATGCCGATAAGTGCGCATGGACTTTTGGCATCACTAAAGCCGTGGGAGTTGCAAAGTACAACTACACCGCTAACGGTAAGAATTATCTAATTCAGCGCAACTGGTTGGCAGATAACAACGTTAAGGACACGGTTGCCGGAACAGCATGCGTAGTCAATAACCCATAAAATGCGTAAGCACTGGGTCTTTCCATTAGTGGTGTCATTTTCGACACTACTAATGGTTGAACCAACATTTGCCGGGGTTAAAGCGGCGACTGTTGCTCACGTTGGAGATCAGTGTTTGCGCGAGGGAAAAGTCGCTCCGGGCCGGGGAATCGATGGAACAGATTTGGTTTGCATGAAGGCCACGCTAGGCAGTTCAAAAGGTGAACTTTTATGGTGGTATGCAAAGCTGACCCCACAAAAAATCTTTGAGATTATCGCGCCGATTATCTCTAGAAGCTCTGATAGCCCCGAAGTTATTTCAAGTCGCAGTGCAGATCGAATCGCCACGACTATCGGATCAGCATTAAAGTCTGAAGAGCTTATAAAGGATTACTCCGCCAAGAATTTTACAGGCAATGGCGGTGCTTTAGCTCTCTCCAGCTTTCAATCATATAAAAATCGCTTGGCAACCTCATTTATAGGAAGCCTAACTTTAATTAATGGATTAATCTCATCTAAATCAACTTTGAAACTATCTGACTCAAAGGCAGTTGCGCAGTTAGTTCAAGAGTATGAGGCTATCGCCGTTCCAATTAACTCTAAATACACAAAACTTGATCAGTTGGTAGAGGACTTGCGAGTCGATCCCAAATCTATTACTTTCATTGGTGGAGTAGCAGGCGGGGTTGACCATATCTTTATGGCGAAGCTCCTTAACGCTATCCAAGTTGATCCGAAACGAGCGAACTACTTTCCACAAAACTCGGGATTCGATGTAGTCACGAAAACTCTCACGGATAAGGCATATGTTGCTCTTTCGACAAGTGGGGATTTTGTAGCCCAGGTTAATGCAGGCAAACTACGAGTACTCGGAGTGGCAGCGCCCGAAAAAGTTAAATGGTTGAAGGCCAAGACTTTGCGAGCTCAGTTTGTCGATGTTGTATACGGCAATTGGTATGGAATATTTTTGCCACCACTTTATAGCGATTCAGAAACAAAGAATTTCATACATTTACTAGATGTATTCCATAACTCGCATATATGGCTCAAGGCTCTTGAAGATAATTACTGGAGTGAGGGATATGTGGGTCAGCAGGATTTTCAGGCACAAATTGAGAAGCAAACGAATGAAGCGACATTAATGCGGGGCCTGCTCGGGATATAAGTAGTTTGTTGATAGATTTCACCCATGAATCCAAACTCGCACTATAAGAAATTAGCAATCGCAGCGATTATTGCGCTGTCGATTACATCCCTAACTGCATGTGGAGGAAAAAATAAAGTGGCAGAAACAGCAGCATCAGGACTTCCTGCAGTAACGGCCAATGCCGGTGCTGCACCAACAATCACTGCTCCAACTGGAACACCGCCTGCAACGCTGCAGACTCAGGACATCATTGTGGGTACTGGTGCGCCGGTCTTAGCAACGTCAACACTGACGG
>JBAXFS010000078.1:0-5284 GCA_037139795.1 Actinomycetes bacterium | reverse complement strand
CCGGCGGTTTTCTTAGGCCCAATTGCAGGTGTAATCGCTGATCGCTTTGATCGACGAAAATTAATGGTCACCTGCGATATTTTGCGCACCGCGCTTTATATTTCGATCCCAATCGTGCATAACTATTTCTGGTTATACACGGCAACTATTTTAGTCGAGTGCGTGACGCTCTTTTGGTCACCAGCTAAAGAGGCGTCGGTCCCAAATCTTGTTCCCCGCGAAAAATTGGAGTCAGCAAATCAAGTCTCACTCTTAGCCGCCTACGGCACTGCGCCAATTGCCGCCGTACTCTTCACGCTACTTTCACTTTTTTCCAGCATCTTTGTCGCAATAATTCCGGGCTTTAGTGGAAGCGCAGTTGACTTGGCGTTGTATGTGAATGCTGCGAGTTTTGCTTTTGCCGCTTTCACAATTTTTAATCTGCACGAAATTCCAAAGGGCGCCGCATCTAAACGCACCGCCGAAATTGGAATTCTAAAATCTTTGGTTGAAGGCTGGAAATCTGTCAGTGGCTCAAAGATTATTCGCGGGCTCGTTGTCGGAATGGTCGGTGCCTTCATCGCCGCTGGCGCAGTTATTGGCTTAGCCCGAACTTTTGTTGGTGACTTAGGCGGAGGTGAAGCCGCTTACGGTATTTTATTTGGCGCAGTATTTACTGGTTTAGCCGGCGGCATCGCTCTGGGGCCTAAAGTTTTCGGACAGTTTTCCAAGCGACGCTTATTTGGCGCATCTTTAACTGTCGCTGGGTTTTTCCTCGTTGGCCTAGCTGCAATCCCCAACCTTGTTTTAGCCGTCTTTACCGTAATCGCCCTCGGCGCATTTAGTGGAGTTTGCTGGGTAACTGGTTTCACAATGCTCGGCATGGAAGTTGCAGATGATGTGCGTGGTCGCACTTTCGCTTTCGTCCAAAGCTTGATCCGCGTGGTTTTAGTTGGCGTCCTGGCTATTGCACCATTAATTGCCGCCGCAGTTGGCCGCCACACTTTTAAGTTTCGAAATACACAAGTTAGTTATAACGGCGCATCGGTAACGATTCTTATCGCCGGTTTTATTGCCGCACTGATCGGAATGATTTCTTATCGTCAGATGAAGGATCGCCCAAATGTTTCACTCTGGTCAGATATTGCAAACGCCCTCAAAGGTGAACTTGGAAGCATCACTGGTGCACCGACAAAGGGAATTTTTATCGCCTTTGAAGGCGGCGAAGGAATCGGTAAATCAACGCAATCTAAGTTATTAAAAGCTTGGCTTGAGCAAGAGGGCGAGACTGTTGTCTTATCGCGCGAACCAGGCGGGACAGATTTAGGAGTTGAGATTCGAAAGATTTTGCTCTCGCACTCAACAGGTGAGATTAGTCCGCGCGCCGAGGCGTTGTTGTATGCCGCCGATCGTGCACACCACGTCTTTTCAGTTATTCGCCCCGCTCTTGCTGCAGGTGATGTTGTCATCAGTGATCGCTACTTTGATTCATCGATTGCATATCAAGGTGCAGGGCGTGTTCTAGAGCCCGGCGAAGTTGCACGTATTTCGCGGTGGGCAACCGAATCGTTATTTCCAACGCTGACAATTATTATCGATCTTCCAGCTGAAATTGGCTTAGCCCGCTTGCAGAGTAAAGACCGTCTTGAATCACAGCCCCTTGATTTTCACGAGCGCGTGCGTCAAGAGTTTTTACAGATTTCCCTACTTGATCCTGAACGATATTTCATCGTCGACGGTAAGCAATCTATTGATGACATCCACACCGCAGTCATCGCCCGCGTGAGTGAGATATCAACCCTGAAGCGAAATGCCCGCGAAGATAAGGGAGCCCTATTACTTCGCCCAATTCGCGCAGTGAATAAAGCAGTCCGAACAACTGCGCAAAAAACCAGCGCCAGTGCAACTAAGGCTGTGAGCAAAGCAAAACCAAAGAAGAAAACCGCAGCTAAAAAATGAGCCCGACCGCAAGCGTTTATGACGACCTAGTTGGACAAGAGCACATCGTCGAAGTCTTAAAGCGGGCCGTGGCGGCTACGCGTTCAGGCGAAGAGAGCCAAGAGATGACACACGCCTGGGTTTTCACTGGCCCACCTGGATCTGGGCGCTCAAGTGCGGCTATTGCCTTTGCTCAAGCCCTTGTTTGCCCAAACGACGGCTGTGGAACCTGTAACGCCTGCCGATGTGCACTAAACGGCGCTCACCCCGATGTAGAGGTCATTCGCACCGAGGGTCTATCTATCAAAATTGATGAAGTCCGCGAACTCTTAGCCCGCGTTGCTTGGGCCCCTTCGATGGGTGGCTGGCGCGTTGTCGTGATGGAAGATGCCGATCGTTTAACTGAGTCGGCAGCGAATGCTTTGCTCAAAGCAATTGAAGAGCCCGGCAATCGCACGGTGTGGTTGTTATGTGCGCCAACGTTGCACGATGTGTTGCCAACTATTCGCAGCCGCTGTCGCCACTTACAACTTGTCACTCCTTCAACAGCCGCAGTTGCACAGGTCTTACAAAATCGCGATGGAATAAGCCCGCAAATGGCCGACTTTGCTGCCCGCGTAAGCCAAGGCCACATCGGCCGCGCACGTTATTTAGCTAACAACGAATCAGTGCGCAATACCCGAACCACGATTATGAAGTTGCCGCTTACATTAAAAGGAATCTCATCAGCCTTTGCTGCAGCTCAGACTCTCGTTGATCTCGCAACTAGTCAAGCTAATGAATCGGCCGAAGAGCGAAACCAAATCGAGATCGATGATTTATCCCTGGCTTATGGCAAAGGCGCAACTGGTCGCGGCATGGCAACGGGCGGAAGCAAAGCGATTAAAGATTTAGAGAAAGAGCAAAAGACGCGTAGCACCCGTATGGTGCGCGATGGCCTTGATGCTGCGCTTTTAGATATTGCAACGTTCTATCGCGACGTCATGATGGTGCAAGCCGGTGCCAACGATGGGTTAATCAATCAAGAGTTAGAACACCAAATTACGACCTATGCCGCAAATACCAAGGCCCACACCACTATTAATAAGATTAATGCCATCATGAATGCACGCACGAACTTGGGACATAACGCCGCCCCTTTGCTAACCGTTGAAGCCCTCATGTGCGTCCTTGCTCGTTAATCATGAAAGCGGCCAAGCGATTTTGAAATCTAAGTTGCTCACTCTCGTTGTTATCTCAACACTCATGTTTTCTGGGTGCGCGGTAAGTGCGACAAAGCTATTTCAGCCAACGACAAAAGATTCCTCAACGCTAAGTTGGAAAACCTGCCATAAAGATTTTCAATGCGCGACGTTAAAAGTTCCGATCGATTACACCAACAAAACCGCTGGCACTTTCAATATTGCAGTAATTCGCTACCGAGATGCCAGCCAGCACAATCGACTTGGCTCACTCGTTATTAACCCTGGAGGCCCAGGGGTCAGTGGCGTTGAATATGCCCTCAACGCCCAGTACATCGTCAATCCCAGCGTCCTGGAGCGCTATGACATCGTGGGCTTTGATCCACGCGGGATAGGCTCAAGTACGCCCATAAACTGCCTAAACGCGGCCGAAAAGGACATTCTCTTTGCCAGTGACCCTAAGCCCGATAACGCCGCAGAATATGCCAAAGCCATCAGCGATACTCAAAGCTTCGTCAATAAGTGCGTGGCTAAAACTAAGAATCTTGAACACTTTTCAACTTTCGATGCCGCCCACGACATGGAGCTACTACGCCAAGGTTTAGGGGATTCGAAACTTAACTATCTAGGTTTTTCATATGGAACGTATTTAGGAACCCTATATGCCCAGCAGTTCCCGAACAATGTTGGCAAATTTGTTTTAGATGGCGCCATTGATCCATCAATTTCAATCGAAGAGCAATCAATGGTGCAGGCCGCCGCCTTCGATCATGCGCTCGCAAACTTTATTGCCGATTGCCCACATCAGAAAAACTGTCCACTACCTGCGAATGCGACTGCAAAGTTTTTTACTGATTTATTTAAAAAAGTTTCAACAAGCCCACTAACTATTACTAATGGCACAACAAAGCGCACTATTACTGAAGCTCTAGTTGTGACCGGCACTGCATCAGCGCTCTATGATGATGCAGCGGGCTGGCCACTACTGCGCACCGCAATCACGCAAGCCCTAAGAGGCGACGGAACAACATTTGCAAAGTTAGCAGATGCATATAACGGCCGGAACAAAGATGGCACCTACAGCGATAATCAAAACGATGCCAACGTTATTATCGATTGTTTAGATTGGCATGAAAGTCTAAGCAATGAAGCTATCCGCGCGAACGCCGATAAATTCGCAAAGGTCGCCCCAGTCTTTGGCCCATACGTTGCCTATAGCGGCATCACTTGTAACTTACTCAATCAGGCAACCGGCAACACAAAAATTACAACCGATCAAAACAGCGTTCAGATTCAAAAAACGGCGACGCCAATTCTAATTATTGGCACTACCCAAGATCCGGCGACGCCGTATGCCTGGGCTCAAGCCCTTGCCAAATACATCAACGGCTCACACTTAATCACGATGCAGGGTGAGGGCCACACGGGCTACGGACGGGGATCTGGCTGCGTCGATGATGCAGTCGATAGTTACTTAACAAAGGGCACAATTCCTGCGGAAAACTTAGTGTGTGGTCAGTCGGGGATTAACTCTTAGCAACTCTTTTGTTTAACACATCTGCTGCTAAAACAACTGCATCATGGTTAATATTCAATTTCTCTACCTTCATAACTTTTGTCGTTCGTAAATTCCACAGTCCAAGGGACTGCCACTCAGGCCACCAAATTGACCACCATGCAACTCCTGCATATTTCTTTTCTTTAAAAATTTCTCTAGCCCAAGCCTGTGTGACTGAATTATCTCGCGTTACAACACGCGATGGGCGTAACTTCAGTTTCACTAGATTACGAGCCACATCCAAATCAAGTATTTCCATTGCATCTGGAATTTCTACTGAAACAAGCGCTTGGTTACTATCGTTTAATTGAGGCGTCCCAATAAATGTTGCAGGACTCCACTCCATCAGTCCTCCATACGTTTCGGCAACTGCGCACTCAGCCTGTGCGCTCCAATACGATGAAGAATAGATATCGGGATTATTTATCCGACCCGTTGCTCGATTCATTGGTATGAAAAGTGGATGCCCGGGTTCATTTTTCTTTGCAGTAGGGCTGTAAGGAAAGCAACGATAAAGAATCATGGCTTATGCGTATGATCCACTAGCTAGTGCATCGATTGCATCTAAAACTCTTGATGGTCCCTTTAGAATCAATACATCCATCGGCCTACCAAAATTTAAATGTGG
>JBAXFS010000077.1:0-5449 GCA_037139795.1 Actinomycetes bacterium | reverse complement strand
TCACTGTTGCACCTGCTAAAAAGTTGGTTCCTGTGATCGTGATGGGTGTTCCACCTGCTGTTGAACCACTAACAGGTGAGATTGATCCGATTGTTGGAACCGAGATTGGTGTCACGTAGGTAAATCCACCCGTTGAGGTAATTGAACCTGTGTCAGAGTTTGTGACCACAACATCTTTAGCTCCAGCAGATCCTGCAGGAGTAGTGCAGGTAATAGATGTTGCAGAGACCACGACAACACTGGTGCATGCTGCTCCCCCGACGCTCACTGTTGCACCTGCTAAAAAGTTGGTTCCTGTGATCGTGATGGGTGTTCCACCAAGTGTGCTTCCTGTTGATGGAGAGATGGAGGTGATGGTAGGGGTAGAGATTAGTGTTAGAGCTGACCCATTGGTCATGACGCGAGCACCTGTTCCGTCGAATGACACGGCGGCGAAGAGGCCATTCCCATAAGTAACGGAGGTCCATAAGTTATCTGCTGCCGATGCTTGAGGGGTCCAGGTAATACCATCCGGGCTCGTCATGACACGATTACTAATACCGGTATTAGATACAGCGACGAAAAGTCCATTCCCATAGGTGACTGAAGACCAACCATTATCTGCTGCAGAGATTCGAGGGGTCCAGGTAATACCATCCGGGCTCGTCATGACACGATTCCCAATACCGCTACTAGATACGGCGACGAAAAGTCCATTCCCATATGCCACGGAATTCCATGAATTAGCGGCGGCCGCAGTTCTCAATGTCCATGTAATTCCATCCGGACTCGTCATAACGCGATCGTATGTTCCTGTATAGCCCGTATACGACACGACGACGAAGATACCTCCAGCATATTTCACGGAAGTCAAATTACCTCTGAAAGCTGAAGTTCTTGAAGTCCATGTAATTCCATCTGGACTAGTCATTATGTTTTGGGTAGTTGCTGAATTAATACCCACGGCGACGAAGATGCTGTTCCCATACGTCACGGAACTCCATTGGATATCGGATGCTGCCGTTCTTGAAGTCCATGTAATTCCATCAGGACTCGTCATAACGCGATTACTGACGCTGACTCCGGCATTAGACACAGCGACGAAGAGACCATTCCCATAAGTCACCGAACTCCATGAGTTAGCGGCGGCTGAAGCTCTTGGAGTCCACGTAATTCCATCTGGACTTGTCATGACGCGATTGGGTGATCCTGTTACTGAATTAGTACCCACGGCGACGAAGAGTCCATTTCCATAGGCAATGGAATTCCAACTGTAATCGGCGGGTGATGACTGGGTTGTCCACGTAATTCCATCTGCGCCTGCGGCGAAACTAGGAGACGGAGCTAAAACTCCAAGGATCAATGACAGGCTTGCAACTAAACCAAGCAGACTCTTACTAGCGAATCGGCCTTGTTCTCTTGCCGACGGCAAGGTAACCAGTGTGAAAATCGATTTTTGCTGTAATTCGACAGCGTGCTTGGAGGTTAAAAAGGACATTGAGGTCCGTGATTGTCCGAGTTTACTTAAAACGGACTGGGATAAGGATTTCTTTAGCAATTACTTGGCTCCTTTGACTGGGGCTAAACCTTGGACGCATAGAACGGATTTCTAGAGAATAACTCTAGAAGAGTATTCTAGAGTTATTCCCTAGTCAAGATATAATTTGCCATTTACTGCCTTGGTTTGGACTTCTACGGAGAACTTGTGAGGCAATTTATGCGCGCATGGAGATCAATGGGTTTTTGGAGAAAGAAATGAGCCTAAATCTAGATTGGGCAAAACGTGTGCAATATTTAAGGCATGCATAGATTTCCTCACATAGACTCGGCCAGCTAGAGGAAATAGGTACTGTGGTGCCAAGGGTTAAAACTGGAGGCGTAAAAATGGCAGAGCAGACCGAAAAACCAGTCCAATTCCATGCCACTAAACAGTTATTACTCGACACTGTTTTGACCATGCTCGAGAACTTGAACCCTGGATCTATCACCAGCGAACAAGTGCTTGCTAAAGCTCGGGTGAGTACTGGGTCTCTGTATCACCACTTTGAGGATTTTTCGGACTTGCTTGAGCAGGCCCTATGTATCGAATATGAGAAATTTACACAGCGCACAATCGATCTACTTTTTATGGCAAATGAGCAGGCAACTACATTGCAGGAATGGGCCGAGGGCGTTCAAGCAGCCAGACGCATCTCGCATGGACCCCTTTATACAAGGAATCGAACCCTCAGAGTGTGGGCAGTTGCCCAAGCTTCCCTAAGCGAGCGGATGAAGTTGAAGTTAGGTCAGGCACAAGATCGACTTAATGAAAAGTTTGCAGAATTCGTCTCGGCCGGTCAAGAAATTGGTTGGGTGCCCTTAGAACTTAATCCCCTTGCAGTAGGCGTCTTTGTTCAAGCCTATTCATTTGGTTCGATTATTAACGATATCGCAATAACTCCACTTGAAGAAGCAGAGTGGATTCGAATTTTAGACCTGGTAACTCAAAAGACTTTTGCTAACTATGACACTAAGGATAAGAATTAATCTGCCTGTTGAGCTATTTGCGGTTAATTTGTTAGCAATGTCATCAATGAGGTCAATAAGATGAGCTATGACCTATCAACTAAGAGACCTCAAAGACCAAGTAATCGTAATTACCGGAGCAACCGCTGGAATGGGCGCTGCTACCGCTAAAGAACTCGTGGAGCAAGGTGCAAAAGTTGTACTAAATGCTCGCAACGAAGAACGCTTAAAAGAAATTGTTGCTTCACTCGGTGAAGCAAATGCTACATACGTTGCCGGTGACTGCTCTGAGCCAAGTGTTTCCAAGGCAATTGCAAAAGCAGCAATCGATAAATTCGGAACCATCGATGCTGTTGTTCCTAATGCCGGTATCGGTATGTATGGATCAATTCTTGATTACAGCGACGACGAAGTAAATCGCATGATGCGCACAAACTACGAAGGAACTGTTCATATCATCCGCGCTTGCCTACCAGCGATGTTGGAGAAGAAAGCTGGAGATATTGTGATTGTTTCTTCAGTTGCAGGATTCCGTGGCGGCGGCGATGAATCAATTTATGCAGGAACAAAACATGCACAGGTTGGTTTAGCTGGTGGACTAGATCGCGAACTTCGCGAGAAGGGTGTTCGCGTAGCACTTGTATGTCCTGCAGGAACTGAAACAGAATTCGCAATCGGTGCAGGACGTACTGCTGGAACTCCAGTTCTAGCTAGCTTCCTTCGTTCTGAAGATATAGCTTTTCAAATCACTACGATTTTGAAGCAACCACGAACAGTCAGAACTCATATCTGGACTTTGTGGTCAATGAACCAACAGTCATAACAGAGCTTTAACACGATAGTATTTTGGCGGAGGATTCGCATAGTGGCCGAGTGCGCGCGTCTCGAACACGCGTAGACGAAAGTCTCGAGGGTTCAAATCCCTCATCCTCCGCCGTGATTGTTTTTCGATTCTCAGACTCAAATTCCAAGGGAAGGACGAGGGTCGCATTTTTCGAAGCCTACTAAAGTCGAAGTTGTGCCTCGAGACGTAATCCACCCTAGATGTTTTGCTCGTACGGGTTTCGCCTAAGACCGACTCAATGTGAATGTGGCTGATGAGGCCGTAGTAGTTTCGACAGTGAGCAGGATTCGGGAACCAGGTATCACCACTAAATCTCCCGCAACGAAATGCGGGTCGTTAGGAAGTGAATTTAATTTCGTCCCCGTACGTTTCAACAAAGCAATGCCAAGCGAGTTAGTCCAACCTGGCTTGAGTGGCCAAGCGGCATCATTTCCAACCATCCGAATTTCAATAGAAGGTAGTGCGGGCGAATCTGACCAGGATAAAGCCCTGAAGCAATCGTTTGAGAAAGCAGATCGAAATTCGAGGTAAGCAACCCCTAAATCAGTGTTAATAGTAAAAAGAGTATTGGTCACACCTGGCCCAAAATCTTGCAACGTAAAAGTACCTAATTCAGTAATAGGTATCGACTGAACAGTTCCTAATCCAATTGCTCTTTGAGCTACCGAGATGTTGTCGGCATTTAATAACCCATCAGGTGACAGGCATGTATATATTTCTGCCTGGCCCATAAAATCTTCAGGGTCTCCATAAGGTTCCACATCGCAAGACGTATTGACGGTGAGAATATTTGTTGATTCTTTTAATTTGCAATTATAAGAAGTGGAATGATTTAGTCCAAAAGTGTGTCCGATTTCGTGGGTAAGTACAGAAGCAAGATCAGTAGCATTGAACTCTTCGTGTGTGTCGGAGAAGAAATTTCCCATATCTTCAAACGGAATTAAAAGAATGTTTTTACCTGGAAGTTCTGCAATTCCCCTTTCACCTTGACCGCATTTTGCATCCATTGCAAAGACAATAAATCTGTATTCACCGGAAGGAGCCTTAAATTTTAAGGCCTTTTTTGCTTCAGTCACCGCTTGTGTGGGATTACAAGAAGTTGGGTGGCTTACTACGGCAGGCTTTGTAACGATAGGTACGTTGAATTTGAATCGATCGTTCGTGACCTTACTCCACCAGTCTGTAGCAAAATCGACTGTATCGACTGCGTTGGCAATCGTAATGTCATTCCAACTGTATTTTGAGTGACTGCCAATCGTGTAGATAATAACTGTTTGAATGTGTAGAGATTTCGTCGAAATTACAGGTGAGTGATTCTGGTTATCTGCAAGCACCCAAACCAATTTCCCATTTACTCGCGTGCAAATATGGACAACGCTATCTTTAACAACTTTCACACTTACTTTGGTGCATACACTGCCTTGGATAGGGTGCCCCATCGCTGACACATTTGGGGCCGTAACTACAGTGATAAGTAATGACAATAGGGCAGTCAAGGCTAAGACCGCACCATTGCGTCGTTGCTTAATTTTCGCCAATCTCCGACTTGGTGTTGATGACCAAGAAGTAAAGGTACCGATACTCAGAAGAGTGATGGCTGCACGAAATTTAGGATTAAGCAAAGTCCAGCTAATAAGAAAAAACTGATAAATACGCTCATCCATATTGGGTAACTAGGAACTCTCGGGGAGTTGAGCAGAATAATGATTCTGTCGAAAAACTTTTTAACAAAGCTAGTACTTCCTTTCCCGTACTCATGTTCAACAAAATTAGCCCTACTTTGGCTTAGCATAATTCCATGGATTGCCTGTCCGTAGATCTGGACTTCTATTTCAGCAAGTTTATTCGAGTCGTGAACTTCTGAAGCTCTAAGTCTTGCAAAAGTAAATAGGGTCGCAAAGGCAATTGACATGGCTAGAGATGTAGAAATAGTTCTTGAGAAACGAGATGTAGTTCCGTTTAGAATGATGGTGAAGAGAAATGACTCTCCCCAACGTGACGATTCGCAACCACTCTTGAATTAGCTAGCCATTTAGTGCGGCGACTTCAGCAGGGTAGACCTTACTCCACGCAAGAAAAGCGGTGGTTGCTTGTGCAGCTACCTTGCCTGCCTTTGCTACT
>JBAXFS010000076.1:0-5496 GCA_037139795.1 Actinomycetes bacterium | reverse complement strand
CTGCATCGTCGATACCAAAAGCCTCAAAGCCTGTTAATAACTTTTGATAATTGTCAGCGGCTTAATCCAGAGTCCTACTTATGACAATCGCTGAGGTCCACAACGCGGGTTACACACTGCTCAGTGCTGATGCCTCTAATGGCGATGAGTTCGGCACTAATGAGGAGAATCTTGCGGCCCGAGTCGTTTCCTTGCTAGCGGCATTCCCAGGAATTAAAACATTGAGCGCACTAGTGGCAATCGATCCGGGTGACTTAAATCCCAGTGCTCGCATTGATTATCTAAGTGCCCTTGAGCGTCAAAGCGCTTGGCTACAAGCACTTATGCAGCGGGCGATAGTTGCAGTTGCTGGCAACGACCCCTCAGCTGCGGAGAACACATGGGATGGAGTCGACGAGGCCGAACGTGAAGAAGTTGCATCGGCATTGCGCTTATCGGGTAGCACCGCTCAGATGCGCATCGATGTCGCTCGCACATTGGTTAATTATTTACCTAATACGTGTGCCGCATTGGCGATGGGAGAGATTTCCTCATCACATGCCACAGTAATTGCCAAAGAAAGTGCAGCAGCAATCCGTGATGGAATTAGTGAGTTTGCAATATATCAAATTGAAGAAAAGGCGCTTGCGCATGCTGAGTTTCACACTCCTGGTCAAGTTGCCAACAAAGTTCGAACAACAATTGCTCAACTTGCCCCTACCGAATTCGAAGCCGTTGTCGATCGCGCCCGTGAAACGCGACGCGTGAGTTGTTACAACGATACCGACGGTATGGCTACGGTTGTTGCAATCTTGCCGGCACAAGATGCCCAAACGGTCATGAAATCTATTGAGGCATACATTTTGAGGATGAATGAAATCGATGAGAAAAAACGGAATGGGAATGGTGAACTGAGCGCCACCGATACTTGGTCATTACTTTCGGCCGATAACAAGCGTGCAGATGCTCTCACTGCAATTCTCTCATCGGCCTTGGCAACACATGCCGATGATGCCCGCCCTCACCGTCGTCCCGTAACGGTAAATGTAACTATTGATCTTCCAACCCTTCTTGGATTGGCAGAAAATCCTGGTCAACTCTCTGGCTATGGCGCAATTCCAGCATCTGTTGCCCGCGAATTAGCATCGGATGCAACATGGAAGAGATTTATTACCGATCCTCAGACTGGAAATCTTTTAGATTACGGTCGCGAAAAATACGAACCTCCGCAAGCGCTCGTAGATTTCTTGCTAGCCCGAGATCGCACGTGTCGATTCCCAGGTTGTCGCCAACCCGCAACTCGAAGCGATATTGATCATGCGCAGAGCTGGGAAACAGGCGGGGAAACTAAACCTGAAAATCTAGGGCTTCTCTGTCGACGACACCATCGATTAAAAACCCATGGACGGTGGGCGCTTGTCAGTAATCCCGACGGATCGTGCGAGTGGACCTCTCCCGTTGGCAAAAAATATTTCGTACCAGCCCGCCCCATTAACGAAACCGTTTAGCTTCCCCGCCCCATTAACCAAACCGTTTAGCTTCCCCGCTCCATCAGCGAAACCATTTAGCCTTCCCTCGGATAGGCGGAAGTTTTTCCTGCCATACTTTCGCAATGATTTGGTGGCCTACCCATACTCCAACACTGACGTATGGGTTAGTAACGCTTCGTCCACTCTCAGAAGGCGATATTCCCGATATTTTCTCAAGCTGCCAAGATCCCGTAATTCCAAAATTCACACGCGTGCCTTTCGATTACACAATGGCGCACGCAGAGTTCTTTGTCCGCGAAAAATCACCCCGATCTTTTAATGAAAAAACAGAGTTAGCTTTTGCAATTGATTATGGAAATGGTGCCGATACAAGGTTTGCCGGTGTGATCTCTTTTCATAGTATGGATCTACCTGATTTAACCGCTGAACTTGGTTATTGGATTAACGCCGATGTTCGCGGAAAGGGAGTTGGTACTTCTGCTGCGCGAGTGCTCACTAACTATGGTTTTGAAACCATGGGCTTTGAGCGTATTGAGGCACTAGTCGATGTAGAAAACTCTGCGTCTAAGAAGTTATTAACCTCAACGGGGTATAGCCTTGAAGGCATCCTGCGAAAGAAATCTCGCAGGTACGATGGGTCTCAAATTGATATGGCTTTATACTCTGTGATTCGCGATGAATGGGAGGGGCTCTAATGGAAGGTCTTGCTTATCTCGTCGCAATCTTATTGCTGACCGTCATTCTGGGTGGTCCAGTCGCAATCGGCTTAACCAAGATTAGAACTACAAATATGTTCTTAACTTTTATTCGGCGAATACTCCATGGCCTCATAGTCGCCGCTTCTATGTGGGTTGGAATAATGTTTTTCTTTGCTCCCGGAGTTCCACTTATAGTTCATCTCATCGGCCTTTTTGGCATAACTATGGGCTACATAGCCTCACGCCGAGAATATTTCCCGGATATACGACTTATAGCCCCTCTGCTTTCTAGACTTGGCATCAAGGGTGGTTCAGACACAGCCGCACAACAAGGTCCTCTTCTAAAGTGGCGACGTAACTGGCGATCTAAAGGTAGTGATGGGAATGGCCCTGCCGGCCAGGATTAATTAGTTGGACCAGTAACAAGATGAATGAGTTGGGCCAGTAACAAGGTTAATGAGTTGGACCAGTAACAAGGTGAATGAGTTGGACCAGTAACAAGGTTAATAAGTTGGACCAGTCGATTCGGTCAGTGGAACAAGAAAAAATGGTGGGTTCACTCCATGCATCATGTCGGTCACCTCGCCTACGCTATCTCTCATGAATCTCGATGGCAGCGATGATGAGGCATGGCAGCCGAGTATTGGTGATCTCAGTCGCCCGCTATTGACGACTGTTTTTGTAGTCTTAGATCTAGAAACTTCAGGGGGCTCGCCCCATATCGGTGCAGGAATAACTGAAATCGGCGCCGTGAAAATATGTGGCGGAAAAGTAATTGGAGAGTTTGAATCTCTAGTAAATCCAGGAACTTCCATACCTGACTACATCACTGACTTGACTGGAATATCCGATGCGATGATTCAAGGCTCGCCATTAATCGAAAATCTGCTGCCGAGTTTTCTAGAGTTCTTAGGTCCGGCATCAGAGAACATTCTTGTTGCTCATAACGCTAGCTTTGATTTAGGTTTCTTAAAGGCCGCCGCCTCATACAATAATTATCGCTGGCCGCGGTATAAGGTCTTTGACACCGTTCGATTAGCACGCTCTGTTTTAAGTAAAGATGATGTGATTGACTGTAAATTATCAACTCTGTCGCAGTATTTTCAAACGCAGACATCGCCCAACCATCGTGCGCTAGATGATGCGCGGGCGACCGTAGAGGTCCTCCACGGAATCTTTGAACGCTTTGGTTCACTTGATATAACCACAGTCGAGGACGTTGAAGCTTTTACACGTCGAGTGAAGAGGCCGAGAGCTTACGGCTGAGTGTGACCCATATGGTGGGCCGGAAATTCATACGTTATTTTTTGAGCGTGATTAATCCTTATTACTCACTTCTTCTGCGACCCCAAAGACATAATAGGCAGCAAGGATGAGACAGATCGAGAAGGCTACAACTGGGTAAAACAAAGCACACAGAGTTGCACTGAGATAGGAAATGACTCCGATGTAGCCCTTTCTCCACAACGATTTGAGGGTGGTGCCGGTTGCACTCGATGAGAGATGTTCATGGTCCATGAGGTGATGGATCGTCAGCATAAAAAAACCGGAAACATAAACCCAGTTAGCGCAGTAGATACCTACGGCTAACTTTGCATTTGACCCTTGGTTAAACCATGTCGCTGCCAATGAGGTCGTAAAGGGAATTGAAACGATTCCGAGAAGTAAGCCAAGATTGGTGAACAGTAAATTTCGGTCAACCATCGCTACACGATCCAAGATCGAATGATGGTTAACCCAACAAACTCCAATGGATAAGAAACTAATCACATAAGCTACATAAGAGGGCCATTGGCCACCCAAAGAGTTACTTAGATGGCCCGCCGATACTTCTGGAACTTTGAGGTTGAAAACTAGCAAGGTGATGGCTACGGCAAATACGCCGTCACTAAATGCCTCCATGCGACTTGGCTTCATGGGAGAAGTATGCCCGACGTAGTTAGCAGCGAGCATGCGCAAATTTTGGTGGAGGTTTTGCGCCAAGGCGCTCAACCACTGCGCCTCGCTCGGCTATTTGAAAATGCAAGCACTTTCAATTGCCTCGCTCGTTGTGGAGGTGCCGGGAATCGAACCCGGGTCCTTCAGTGCAAAAACAGGGCTTCTACGGGCGTAGTGTGAATAACGCTTTCTCAGTCCCGAAGTTTTCCCACACAACTCTTCGACAGACTCATTTGCGAAACTGTTCTCTCACGCTGTTCGCAACACCAACGTGATGAAAAGCCCTCTATCGACGCTAGATTCCAGACCGAGAGCGGCATCTGGGCTAACGGCTTCAAACTAGCTTATGCAGCGAGTGTGAAAGCTTGCTGATTAGTGTCAGCAGTTATTTTTTGCACGGATTATTGGTTTACGAGATCATTCCGGCTTCCTCGGCCCGCTTCCCCTGCCTCAACATCCAAAGTCGAGACCGTTCACCCCCAAGTTGTTTATTGCCCCTAACTGCAAGAATTCATAAAAGCCTTGCGGGCTTGGATGAACTCTGCATATCAGAGGAGAAACATTTTGGAGAAAAAGAAACGTAATTCTTTTCCTCTATTTAATTGTCAACTACAGCTTGCCGTCGCAACATAGCCTCAAAAATTGAGGTATCGAAGCGGCGGTGGTGAAATTGTAGGTCAACAATGCAGAGTTTCATAATCTGTAAATCTCACGCTGCGTTACACACTAATCCTCGTAACGCTTAGAGGCCTTACCGCTCTTGCCTGATGATCCCCGTGAAACTACGCGCGCAACTTCGCGGTCAGCCTCACGCGCCTTAATCGCCTCACGCTTATCGTGGGCTTTCTTTCCGCGAGCAACGGCAATCTCAACCTTGGCCTTGCCGTCTTTAAAGTAAAGAGACAGTGGAACCAGAGTAGTTCCTGAGTCCTTGAGCTTTGCAATTAGCTTATTGAGCTCTGCTTTATGAACCAGAAGTTTGCGCTCTCGCCGAGGCGTGTGATTTGTCCATGTTCCTTCGGTGTATTCAGGAATATGCACCCCACTGAGCCATAACTCTCCATCGTTGACCATGGCAAAGCCATCGATGAGCGATGCTCGACCGAGTCGTAGTGATTTAACTTCTGTACCCGTTAGGACTAACCCGCATTCATAAACATCTTCAATTGAATAATCGTGTCGAGCCTTTTTGTTTTGGGCTATGACCTTGCGGCCTACCTCTTTAACCATAACCGCATCACCGCCCTCGCAAATATTTAGGAAACCATAAAATTCCTTAGATAGTTCCCAAGGAAAATTCGCATCGATGCAGATGCCAAGGTTTCAGGTTCACGATTGAACCACTCCCTTATTCTCTCATTAAGAACAGGGTGATTAGACCTTTAAGTAGC
>JBAXFS010000075.1:0-5634 GCA_037139795.1 Actinomycetes bacterium | reverse complement strand
CTTTCGACGCCGGTTTTGGTAGTGCTTACTTAGCTCGTGTTGTTGGCGAAAAACGTGCGCGTGAAATTTGGTTCCTATGCGAACAGTACGACGCTATAACTGCTGAGCGTTGGGGGTTGGTAAATAAAGTTGTTGAGCCAGACCAATTAATGGCTGCATCGATGGAGTGGGCGTTAAAAATGTGTGCGCTATCACCAACTGCACTCAAAGCGCTTAAGCACTCATTTAATGCCGACTCAGATCATATTGCTGGAATCGCGGCGCTTTCATTTGATGTCCTAGATCTTTATACAAAGACAGAGGAGTCAAAGGAAGGTGGTAAAGCTTTCACTGAAAAGCGATTGCCAGACTTTAATCCATTTAGATAAAGAGGTTTTAAACTACCGCCAATCAGTTAGGGTTAATTCAGCTACTTTATTTTCGCCAGAATGCAGGAATTGCAAATTCCTTACCGTTAACGATTCCACTAGATCGCCAAAGCAACATGGCTACAAATGCGACAGCAATAATAACTGCACGCGAACCCAGTGGAATATGCACATGAATACCAAAAATTGGTAAGTCTTGCTCCATCATGAGAAGGAGCTGTCCAATAGCACTAATTACTATTGTTCCAAGCAGCGCACCCCACAGGCTCGCGCTCCCACCAACAATGAGCATCGAAAGCGTAAGAAATGTAAATTCCAAATAGTAATCTTGGACTTGAAAAGTCCCAGCAACATGGACATACATTCCTCCAGAGAGTCCAGCCAGAAAACCTGAAAGCGTGAAGGCGATTAGTCGCACTTTATAAATGTTGATTCCGAGGGCTGGGGCCGCCATTGCATCTTCTCTAGTAGCACGAAGGGTTCGACCAGTATGCGAGATATTAAAGAGATACACAATGATTATCGCCAAGACAGCTAGTAATAAAAGAATGTAGGTATTGGATATCGTCGGAACGGCTGGCAATGCCTGAGAACCTGGCCCAATTCTTTTATTATTAAAAAATACGTTGTACGTTACGCCAAGGAGAGCAAATGTTGCAATGCCTGCAGAAAGTCCACTTAGTCGCATCAGCAAACTTCCAGTGAGCGCTGCAAAGAGGGCGCTAACGATGGCCGAAATGAGGAGCGCCAAGTAAATATTTGTGTGCAACGGAACTAGTGCCTGCCAGAGTTGGTTCATCGCCAGGGCGTGACCCTTAATGTTTATTGGAGCAGTCAACATTCCAGATATATATGAACCGATCAGAGCGAATGAGCCGTGTCCAAACGAGAGGACACCGGAGTTACCAACAAAAACTTGGAGTGCCAATACCATCATAAAATAACAAAGTGTGAATTGCGTTATCAATTGCAAGCTAGCCGAAGTTCGACCAACAAAAAAAGTGAGTGCTGAAATAATAATTATTGGTCCAAAAAGATTTTGGAAAGAGAACTTTGTTACTCCGCCATGTCGCATTAAACTCGCTCCAATTCAGAACCTTTACTCAAGAGGCCTCCGGGACGGACTAGCAAAATTATGAGGACGGTGATGAACAACCAGGTATAGGAATAAACTCGCCCGTTCCCGAGTACAGTATTAAGCCCGCTAAGAATAACCCCGACTATGAAGCCACCAAGGGCCGCACCACGCAGTGAAGAAATCCCGCCAATCACGATACCCACTAATGCCAAAATCGTTATGTTTAAGCCGTAGTAAGGATTTACTACAGGATTTTGAATCACTAAAATAAAAGCTACGAATGATGCAAGGACGCCGCTGAGTACGAATGCAGACGAAATAAGTCGGTTAGAGCGAACACCCAAAAGTCGCGCGGTTCTAAAATCAGCCGATGCGGCACGAAGTTGTAACCCTAAAGACGTGCGCTCTACGAGATAACCCATTGCCAGCAATATCACAACCGCCAAAACGATAGTTATCAGACTTGAAATAGTAATAGAGAGGCCAGAGAATTTGACAACGCCAGAAAGTGAAGGTGCAACCACGGCTGATTTCGGTAGTGCACCAAAAGTGAATTCATAAATCCGCTGGAGAACTGTCGAAAGACCAAAAGACGCAACTAACATAATTGCGGGATTAACACCTCGTAAGCGACGATAAATAGCAAACTCCATAATCAATGCAACAAAAGCTGTAACGCAGATTGTCAGAACTAAACTTAAAAGAAGTGGAAATTGTGTTGTTAAAACCAGGGTGTAAGCCGCGATAGTGATTAACTCACCATGTGCGAAGTTAACTAATCTCATAACGCCAAAAACAAGTCCCAGACCTAAGGCGGCCAGCGAATATAGCCCACCTAAACTAATTGCATCGAGTATTGATTGAATCACTTAGTCACCCGCTCCAAAATATGAACGGTTCAACGAATCCGAGTTCGATGCATCCGCAGGCGTTAAACGCGATTGAATTTTTCCATCGCGAATTACAATTGTTTCATCGGCAAACGAAGTAACAAGGTTGGCTCGTTGTTCGACGATAACAACCGCTGTACCCATTTGGATGATTTCTCTTAACCGTTCAAACACATCTGCTATAACTGTTGGGGCTAGGCCCAAGCTAGGCTCATCAAGCAGGAGAACTTTTGGGTCGGAAATGAGGGCCCTTGCAATTGCTAGTTGCTGTTGCTGCCCACCGCTAAGCATCCCGGCTTGGTGATGTTCATGTGTGGACAAGACGGGAAATAGTTCATGCATTCTCGCTACTGCCTCGTGGGAGCCTTTTTTATCACGGCGTCCGGTCAAGCCAAGTGAAAGATTCTCCTTTACGGTTAAACCACTGAATATTTGACGCCCCTCAGGCACTAGTGAGAGTCCAAGCCGGACAATGTCTTCAGGGCGCATACCGAAAATATTCGTGCTATCCAATTTAATCGATCCCGCTTTCGGAGAGATCGCACCAGCAATGGTTAGAAGGAGAGTGGATTTTCCAACGCCGTTAGGTCCAACAATTCCAATCGATTTTCCTGGTTCCAAAGAGAAAGAGACGTCGGAGATAACCTGCACTTTGCCGTAGCCGGCTACTAAATTAGAAACCTCCAGTAATGCCATTAGTGGGCTCCTGCATTGCCTAGATACGCGGACTTAACTTCTTCATGCTTGAGGGCCTCATGGGGATCTCCGTCAAAAATGAGAGTCCCAGTTGCCAGAACTATAACCCGACTACACGCCTCTGTTACTAATTTAACGTTGTGTTCGACTAATAACATACCGCAGCCAATATTCTTGGTTACTGATTCAAGGGCATGGATTAAGCGAGGTGCCTCGTCTTCATTCAAGCCAGCCGCGGGTTCATCCATAATTAAATATTCAGGGTGAGCAGCCACCGCACGAGCTAAACCGACAAGGCGCGCATTTCCGTGAGAAATACTTTCTGCTGGGTACGGAGATAGCTTTTCAATTCCAAGAATTTCCAAAATGCTTTCTGCGCGCTCCTTGGCAACTTTTGAGGAATTACCTAGACCGATTGCACCAAGTGCAACATTTTCTGCGACAGTAAGTTTACCAAATAGTCGACCAGACTGAAAAGTTCTAGCTACGCCAAATTTTGCTCTTGCACTTGGGCTTAATCCGTCTAAAGGATGGCCATCAATCGTCACTGTGCCGCCATCTTGTTTTTCATATCCAGCGAGGATGTTAATGAATGTAGATTTTCCGGCACCGTTCGGGCCTAAAAGGCCAACAACCTCACCTGGATTGATAGTTATCGAAACGTTGTCAAGAACTCGAAGAGCACCAAAAGACTTACTTACTTGATCGGCCTGAAAAGCTCTTTTATTCAAGTTCTTTTCACTCCTTCAGGTTTGCTTCGGGAAATCTGGCTTTAACTTAGTGCCTAAATAGTTGAGGAGGTGTGCGACTAGTCGCCACACACCTCCACAACGATATGAATTTCTAATTAATATTTCTTCTTAATAAGAATTAGAAGGTTGGCTTTACCGCAGCTGCGTACTTTACGAGCTTATGAACTCCAGCGGTAGTCTTAATTATCGCCATCGGACGAGTAACATTAACGTGAAGTGCTGCAGTGAAAGAAGTCGGCCCAGCAGTTAATTTTTCGTTGCTGAACTTATTTAATTGAGCCGATAGCGCTTTGCCATCAAAAGAGCCTGCACGTTTTGCAGCAAGTGCAAACGCCTCGATTGATGAAGCTCCAGTGATTAGACCGGATGTAGCCGCAGCTGATCCAGTTGCAGCCTTGAATGCAGCCAAGATGCTGCGAACCTTTGGATTGTAGTCATCTCCAAATACTGATGCATAAGTAACGTCATAGAAGTTTGAGAGGTTTGGTACCGCTCCAGCCCAGAAAGCTCCATCCATGCCGAAACCAGAAATTACTGGTGTGTTTAAGCCGCCTGTGCGAATTGCTGCGAGTGCTTCTGCTCCACCACCTGGGTAAGAACAAAGAGCAATTACGGCAGATGCGTCAGTCTTTGCCGCAGCAACCTGTGCTGTAACTGGCTTATCGAGTGACCCAGCTTGGGTTTGATTGAATTCTTGAATTGATTTAACTGTTCCGCCAAGTTCTTTGTAACGCTTTGCAAATGCATCGCATTGGCTCGTTGTGTAGGCGATGGACATATCTTTAAAGAGGGTTGCAGTCTTGCCTAATTTTGCATATGCAAATTCAGCCATGATTGCTGCTTCACCCGGGACAGCTGAGCCCATTGAGTAACCGAGATTCTCCCCATTATCTGGACCCATTGCAGTTGAACCTACGCAAGGAGCAATAACTAGAATTCCAGCTTTTTCGCCAACCTGTTCGGACTTTAGGTTAATATCGGCATCACAAGTAACAAGAAGCAATTTTGCTCCCTCTGCCACAAACTGGGTGGCAATTTGTTGTGCCTTATCTGGGTTAGTTCCAGTATCGACGGACTTTAGAACCAACTTACAACCATTAACGCCACCGGTTTTGTTAATTCGATCAACTGCAATTTTTGCAGTGGCAAGTGCTGGTCCATCAAATGGAGCCATGAACCCTGTTGCTGCCATGGCGGCACCAATAAGAACTGGCTTTGCACAAGTTGCAGCATTTGCAGTCGCCGCTGATGTAGCCGAAATTCCAGTCAGAGCAAGTGCAGCAGCAGCAACACTTACCAATATCTTTTTGGAAAACTTCATCTTTCTCTCCTTAAGGGTTTATTCCGCCTTCTGGGCGCCAAGGCTTTTGGCGTCAGAAACGAATGGCTAATGGTGTCGTATTTTTGACTGTCGTCAATCCTATCGGAAGTAACTTTTAGATAACTTTTTCATCTCAACCGGTTTCGAAATTGGCTCGTTCAAGCGAGGGCGGAATAATCCGTATATCCGATTTTCCCCCGAGAATAGAAGGTTTCGGGGTCGGCGCTGTTTAACTTTGCTTGACCGGCACCAGACAACCTTCTCGGCAGATCTGGATTGGCAAGGGCTAATCGACCAAAACTGAATAAATCTGCTCGACCTTCTTCAATAATTCGCCTAGCCGTTTCAATTTTATTTTGATCACCATATCCTGAGTTTGCTATGAGCGTCCCTCGAAAGTGAGTCCGAGCAAAAGCAATTCCGTCAAATTTACGTATGACTACACGCGAAGGTTTTATCATGGAGCCTGGCAAAACAAAACGTGATAATTGGCTAGCTGGGCATGAAGCGTCCACCATTAACATCAAGG
>JBAXFS010000074.1:0-5700 GCA_037139795.1 Actinomycetes bacterium | reverse complement strand
AAGATTACCCACTCAAGAAAGGTAGCGCCATGGTTCTAGTACGTGAAGCCGTTGGACTTACCCTTCGTGCTGCCCGCACATCGCAGGGTCGAACTCTGCGCGATGTTGCACGCGCTGCTCGAGTATCTCTTGGCTACTTATCTGAGGTTGAACGCGGTCAGAAGGAGGCATCTTCTGAGCTGCTCAACGCAATCTGCGCCGCTCTTGGTCTTTCACTTTCAGGAGTGTTTAGCGATGTATCAATGGAGTTAGCGAGCCATGAGAGCGTAACTCTTACTGTTGTCGATGCCGCTTAATAAGTACGCACCTCAAGTAAGCACACACCGCCGCACACAAAGTGCAATTCTTAGTGGCACAAAAAACCTCATTGCAACAGTTGGTCTGGCTAAAATGTCGATGATAGAAATCGCTGATACATCTGAAGTCTCTCGTGCAACGCTATATAACCACTTTCGCGATAAAGATAGTGTTATTGCCGCCCTCTGCGAATCTGAGTGCGCACGCTTGATTGCAATTGCACAGAGCGCACCCAATGCAAC
Organism: Actinomycetes bacterium; assembly: GCA_037139795.1. Taxonomy (GTDB): domain Bacteria; phylum Actinomycetota; class Actinomycetes; order Nanopelagicales; family Nanopelagicaceae; genus Planktophila. The sequence continues at coordinate 5,161 of JBAXFS010000074.1, read as the reverse complement.
AGATGCCTTAGAGCTGCTCTCAATTCAAATCTCGACCGATAGTGCACTAGCAAAGATGCGATTGAATGATCCCGCTCCGCTTGCATTGGGTCTAGCAAAAACAGATACACCGTTGTGGTCAAGTATGGTCGACGCGTTAGCGGCAATTACCGGAAGTCAGGTCCTAGCCGATTGTGCACTTCGCTGGTTAATCGGTCAGATGCTGCAGCCCTTAACGCCCGAGGATTCGCGTTTGCAGGCAGAACTATTAATCTCCCGTGCGAATATCTGATTTGCGTGAGCGTTTAACGCTCTCATTTGGCGCTGGTTCGCACTTCCCAGTAGATATTGCCATCTCTGAACTCGGAAGTCGAAGTGTGAATGAGGCGTTAGCCCACGGGTTCGAACCCGATGAAGTATGGAAGGCTGTCTGCAAAGAGCACCCTAAAGAGACAGAGAAATATAAATACTAATTATGAAGTTACATTCAACTTTAACTGAAACAAATTCTACGCATCCGCCATTAGTTTTAATTCATGGACTTGGTTCAGCGGCAACTGCCTTTAAACCAGTTATTTCTGCGCTCTCGAACTCTTTTCGTTTTATCTCAATTGATTTACCAGGACACGGTAATAGCCCATATAAGGCTGGCCAGAAAATGGAGCCAAAGGCGTTAGGCAGTGCAATATTTGAAAGTATTAAGAGAGAGTATGGAATCGATAGTTTTCACATTGTCGGTAACTCATTGGGTGGTTGGATCGCACTTGAAATGGCAGCCGATCAGCCAGGTCGCATCATGAGTCTTACTGGACTTGCCCCTGCTAGGCTCTGGTTGCAGCCAGCCTCGGGCCGTTTACCCAGTGAAGCTCGTTCATATTATTTAGCTAAAGCATTGAAACCATTTATTAAAGTTGGTTTGAAGTCGCAGATGATGCGCTCTATCGGATTCTCAAAAGTAAGCCCCAAGTGGCAAGAGCTCAGTTACGAAACCTGTCTCGATGCAAGTATGGCAATGGCTAACTGCAGTGGATATTTTCCGGCCTGGGATGGGATGCTCACTCGACGCTTCGAAGCGCATGTTGCTGAATCGGTGCCAGTAACTATTCTCTTTGGCGACAGCGATAACACGCTGCCATATCCGATCTCACAGGAGCGCTCATTAGCACCCGCCCATGCCGCCTGGCTTGTCATTGACAACTGCGGTCATGCACCTATGTGGGATCAACCCAAGTTGATTGTGCAAATCATCAGAGAAACAAGCGCAAAAATATAACGCATCTCTGTGGATAAGTTTTTTGTTTGTCGTAGCAATCGACCATGATCAAGGCCAGCAACTGAATGATTTGGAAACCTTTGATTTGAGGCGAAGTGGAAAATTGGACCGTCGAATTCTTCGAAGATGCTTGGGGCCGCATGCCGGTAATGCGTTGGATGGAAAAAGAGTTAGATGAATTCCAGCGCGCAGCAGCCGATGCTGCAATCACGAGAATACTAACAAAAGAGGGCATAAACCTTGCTGGAACACAGTGGATGAAACCACTTGGAGACGGCCTATATGAGTTTCGTGTTAGGCACACAAGCGAGGAGATCAATTCACTTTATAGGCCTTCGAGTAAGGCAAACGGAGTTCACCGTCCGTTGCTTCTTCGATTCTTTCTCAGTTTCCATGGAAAGAAGATAATTCTCCTACTCAGCGCATATGACAAAGGAAAAGCTAGCAGCAAGCACCAACAACAGTCAGAAATCGAGATAGCGCGTAAACGCCTTAAGGCCTGGCGACGTGCGGCAAAGTAGAGAAAATGCAAGATCTGAGGAGTTGAATGTATGGGTTTTAACCCATATCATAAGAAGCGGAGGAGAAGATAATGTCAAAGCAATATACGGATTACTCAAAAAAGATGCGTGCCCGACTTACCCCATCGGGCAAGCATGCAATTAAAGCCTTTGAAGACTCATATGATTTAGGACTTTCCCTCATGCAAGCTCGTCATGCTCGTGAACTAACTCAAAAACAACTCGCAGAGATGGCTGGAATTAACCAATCTGAGATTAGCAAAATCGAGACCGGTTCTCTGGCGATAAACACTGCAACCTTGTTTCGTCTACTAGATGCTCTTGGTGCAACGGTTCATATCGAACTAATAAAACCGAGTATTGTTAAAAAGAGTGGCCGATCGCTAATTAAGGCTTAATCTCTAGAAATCGAAGATCGTGCAGCTATGAAGGCATCAACGCATCTGCGAATCTCAGCATCTGTATGGCTAGCGCTAAGTTGAATTCGAATACGAGCCTTGCCCATTGGAACTACTGGATATGAAAATGCCACTGCGTAGATCCCGCGATCAAATAAAGCTTTAGCCATGGCCACTGCAGTGTGCTCATCGCTAAACATGACCGGAACAATCGCGTGCTGACCTGGTAGTAAGTCAAAGCCATTTTCAATCATTAACGCGCGAAATAGTGCGGCATTGTCCATAGTTTTTGCCGCAAGCTCAGGATGTGCGCTGATTAAATCCAGGGCAGCGATAGTTCCAGCGACAACAGAGGGAGGAACTGAGTTTGAAAATAGATAAGGGCGTGCTTTTTGGCGCAACATCTCAACAATTACTGGATGCCGAGAACTGATATAGCCTCCCGAGGCGCCACCTAATGCCTTGCCCAACGTTCCAGAGAGAATATCGACACGATCGCTGACGCCACAATGCTGCGGTGTACCAGCGCCAGTGCTTCCGATAAAACCGCTCGCATGTGAATCATCAACCATGACGAGAGCCCCATATTTTTCGGCTAAGTCACAAGTACCTTTTAGGGGAGCTAGATATCCATCCATAGAAAAAACGCCATCTGTAACTATGAGAATGTTTGTGGATCCAGCCGCAGCCTTAAGCTGTGATTCTAGATCGGCCAGATCGCGGTTTTGATATCTGAACCGCTTTGCTTTGCATAATCTAATGCCATCGATAATTGAGGCGTGGTTGAGTGAGTCAGAGATAATGGCATCATTGTCATCCAGGAGAGCTTCAAAGACGCCTCCATTTGCATCAAAGCAGGATGGAAAGAGAATCGTCGCCTTGGTTAAGAGAAAGGCTGAGAGTTTTTCCTCAAGAGTTATGTGTTGCACTTGAGTGCCGGCGATAAATCGAACGCTAGCCATTCCAAAACCATATGTATCTAACGCACTCTTTGCAGCCGCAATGACGTCCTTGTTATTTGCAAGGCCTAAGTAGTTATTGGAGCAGAAATTGAGAAGCTCTCTGCCATTGGCGCTCACTTCAACGCGTTGAGGCCCAGCTAGGGGACGTTCGCTCTTTAGAAGTCCTGCAGAACCAAGAGCATCTAACTTAGCCTTGAGTCCGTCGATGAAACTCTCTACAGATGACATTAGGTGTTCCAATCCAAAATTATTTTGCCACAGTTACCTGAGCGGGCAAGGGCGAAGGCCTCTTCCCACTGCGCGGCTGGAAATCTATGGGTTATTACCGACGAAACATCTAGACCTTTTTGCACCATTGAGTTCATGGAGTACCAGGTCTCATACATTTCGCGGCCGTAAATTCCTTTAATTGTAATCATGTGGGTTACAACTTTGGCCCAATCAAAGGAAATGGGTTCAGCCGGCAGACCTAGGGCAGCGATTCGCGCACCATGACCAACGTTGGCAAGGATCATCGGCATAGCCGATTTGTGTCCGCTCATTTCAAAGGCGACGTCAAAGCCCTCTTTCATTCCGAGTTTTTTCATTGTTGTAGAGACATCATCAGTTGAAATATTTATCGCAGCATCCACGCCCATGGCGCGAGCTAAATCCAAACGGTATTCATTAACATCAGTGATTACTACGAATCTAGCACCAACGAATCGGGCAATGGCTGCGGCCATTAATCCAATTGGGCCGGCTCCGGTTATTAATACATCTTCGCCAACGACTGGAAAACTAAGGGCTGTGTGGACCGCGTTTCCAAGTGGATCAAAGACCGAAGCTAAATCTAAATCAATTCCCTCTGGGTGTAACCAGACATTACTTTCAGGAATAACAACAAATTCGGCGAAGGCACCATCGCGATGTACTCCAACGCCAATCGTGTTCATGCATAAGTGGCGACGGCCTGCACGACAGTTACGGCAGAGACCACAGACAATATGACCCTCACCAGAAACAACGTCTCCAACTTTTATGCTGGTTACATCGGCGCCAATTTCACACACACGCCCGACGAATTCGTGGCCTGGGATAAAAGGAGGATGAAGATTCGTATCGGCCCAGGAATCCCAGCTCTCAATATGTAGATCGGTCCCGCAGATGCCGGTTTTAAGAACTTTAATCTTTACATCGCGCTCACCGGTGAGCGGCTCCGGCACTTCTCGCAGCTCTAGGCCTGGACCGCGCTGTGCTTTATAAAGAGCTCTCATGGGCGTGGACCTTTCCCTAGTTAAGTCCTAAGGCTACCCACTTCTAAGCTCCGTCGGGTGCGCAGATTGAGCGCTTTTTCACTCACTTAATGCATAAATCTGCCCATGGGTGTCGGTGAGTGCTTCGTGAGGGATTACATGCGCTTTGTGACCTGGCTTGCAAAGTTAATGATTGTGGCAGTCCGTGCAACTATTTCTATCCTTTTCACACTTGTAAGCAGGACGCTGAGCCAACTCCTCAAGATCGCCGCTATTTATCGCTTGGGTGTTCATCCAATTTTCAAGGAAATACTCCGCTCCTTCACTCGTAGGTATGAGGCGCGACAGCGAAGTAATGACAACAAATCTACTAATCGTGAGAGTAAATAAGGAGAAAAAATGGGCTGCCGACACAACACTGGATGGTTTGATGATGCATGTGCTCTATGTAAGAGCAATGACCTAGCTACTGCGCAGATAAAGCAAAATGATGAGTTGGCACAAGCCAATCGTCAGTCAGAGCGCGATGCCACGGAAAGGCACCGCGCGACTCAGGCCCAAACTGCCAGCATGGATGCAAATGCTGAGAAGCGTCATAGGGAAGTATTGGCTAATGAGCAGGAGAAGACCCGCCTGGCTCAAGAGATCAAAAAACAAGATTTAGCAATTGAGGGCACCCGTATTGACTTTGAAATGGCCAAGAGCACATGGGATAAGAATCCAAGCTTGCCCGCCGCGATGAAGTACGCACAAGCGCGAATTTCCTATTTTGAGGCTATAGGCAGAGTTACGG
>JBAXFS010000073.1:0-5725 GCA_037139795.1 Actinomycetes bacterium | reverse complement strand
CGATACGAGAAGCAGAGATTAACTCCATAGCTTTCGTAATCTTTTTAGTCGCTTTTACGGATCGCATGCGTCTGCGATAAATGCGGAGTTGGGCACCCATGGGATTACGCTTTCGCGGACTCCTTATGAGGAGGAACGTGCTTAGTAATTTGCTCAGAGCCTTCGCCCTCAAGTGCCTCTACTGGTGCATCTTTTACGACAACGGCGATAGTAGGAACAAAGCGCTGCTTGAATGAGGCAACTGCCTCGACCATTGAAGCGACTGTGTCATCTTCTAACTGCTTGGTTTCGGCGATAACATCAAAGATTGCTTTGCGTTCGCGGCCAATGTAATCCAGAAGCTCTGATTCAAATCGGCGAATATCGGCAACTGCAACGTCATCGAGTGCACCTGATGTACCGGCCCAGATTGAAACAATCTGACGCTCTAGTGAGTACGGTGAGTACTGACCTTGCTTAAGTAGCTCAACCATTCGCGCGCCGCGCTCAAGTTGTGCCTTTGAAGCTGCATCAAGGTCGGAACCGAAAGCTGCGAAAGCTTCGAGCTCACGGAACTGCGCAAGGTCAAGACGCAAACGTCCGGCAATCTTCTTCATCGCCTTAGTCTGAGCTGAACCACCCACGCGAGAAACAGAGACACCTACGTTGATCGCTGGGCGAACACCGGCATTGAATAAATCTGTTTCTAAGAAGCACTGTCCATCGGTAATTGAAATTACGTTTGTAGGAATGAAAGCAGATACGTCATTTCCTTTAGTCTCAATGATTGGCAGACCAGTCATTGAACCACCACCGAGCTCATCGGAGAGCTTTGCGCAACGCTCTAATAGGCGTGAGTGTAAGTAGAAAACATCTCCAGGGTATGCCTCGCGGCCTGGTGGACGACGAAGCAATAGTGAAACTGAACGATAAGCCTCAGCTTGCTTTGAAAGATCATCAAAGACGATAAGAACATGCTCGCCCTTATACATCCAGTGCTGTCCAATTGAAGAGCCGGTGTATGGAGCTAAATACTTGAAGCCTGCCGGGTCGGATGCCGGAGATGCCACGATTGTCGTGTACTCCATTGCGCCAGCTTCTTCTAGAGCAGCTTTAACGGATGCAATAGTTGAACCCTTTTGACCAATAGCAACATAGATACATTTAACTTGCTTCTTTGGATCTCCAGTTTTCCAGTTTTCCTTCTGGTTAATAATTGTGTCAACTGCAACGGCAGTCTTTCCAGTCTGACGGTCACCAATAATTAGCTGGCGCTGTCCGCGACCGATTGCTGTCATGGCATCGATGGCTTTAATTCCAGTTGCTAATGGCTCTTTAACTGGCTGGCGCTCAACTACCGATGGTGCCTGTACTTCAAGGGCACGACGTGCATCGGCTTTAATTTCGCCTTTGCCATCGATTGGGCGTCCAAGTGGATCAACAACGCGACCTAGGAAAGCATCGCCGACTGGTACAGAGAGAATCTCTCCAGTACGTCGAACTGATGAACCTTCTTCAATTCCTGTTGTATCACCCAGAATAACTACACCGATTTCGCGCACATCAAGGTTTAACGCAAGACCGAGGGTTCCGTTCTCAAACTGCAAAAGTTCGTTTGCCATTGTCGACGGGAGACCTTCGACGCGTGCAATTCCATCGCCAGCTTGGCTAACAGTTCCGACTTCATCGCGAGATGCTGTCCCTGGATCGTAAGACTTAACGAATGTCGCCAAGGCATCACGGATCTCTTCGGGCCGGATCGTAAGTTCCGCCATTTTATTCTCCCTTTTCTTGTTTCTAGTTAAAAACTTAAGCGCTCTTACCAGCAAGCAGGCGATCTGCTTGTGCTAAACGAGCAATCAAAGTTCCATCAATGAGCTCATCTGCAATTCGAATTGACAGACCTCCCACGACTTCCTTTTCGATACTTACATTCACTCGAATTTCGTGACCCATCATCTTTGTGAGGGAATTAGTTAAGCGAGTGGTTTGATCTTGTGTAAGCGCGGTGGCCGAAACAACATGTGCAATTAAGCGGGCTTTGCGCGCTGAGATGATGTCTGCGAACTCTTCTAGACCATTTTCAAGATTGCGGCCGCGTGGATGATCAACTAAAAACGAGATTAAATCGATTGATGCTTGAAGTGCTTTCCCTGACAGGAGGGAGCGCACTAGATCACTCTTTTTAACTTCTGTCGTTGAACGAAGTGCGAATGCGGCACGAAGCTCTGGGCTCTTAATAACAATCTGAGCAAAAGCGAAGAGTTCGGATTCAAGTTGATCCAGCTGTGAAGCCTTTTCAACGGCAACACTTTGGGCTTCAACTGCAAGGAGTTCGAGGACATCGCCTAAATCTTTAGGTGATGACCAACGCAGACCAACCATTGTTGCGAGCAAAGTGAAGGCGCCTCCGCTTTGAATTTTCGCGAAAACCGTCTTACTTAATTCAACTTTAGAGGCCGCATCTCGTGCAAAATCAGTTAACGCCCTACGCAATGCAATTGAAGAGTCAAGAACTGTAACAATCGCCAAAAGATCAGCCGAAACTTCAGCTGCAACCGATGCATCACCGCTGGAGATTAACTTCTCAAGCTGTGCACGGGTTGCGACCAATGAAAGTCGACTTGAACCTTTGAGTGCGAGTGTCATAGTTACTTTGCCTTCTCCACATCTGCAAGGAAGCGCTCAACCACACGTGACTGACGCGCTGCATCATCGAGTGATTCTCCAACAATTCTTGATGCGAGTTCAGTTGCTAGCGCACCTACTTCATTGAGAAGTGAGTTGAAAGCAGCTTGACGCTCAGCTTCAATTGATGTTCGAGCCGAGGCCGTAATTCGCGTCGCCTCTTCTTGAGCAGTAGTTCGCATCTGCTCGAGAATAACGGCGCCTTCTGCACGAGCCTCTTCACGAAGCTTTGCGGCTTCACCGCGAGCATCGGCAAGTTGCGACTTGTACATCGTTAGCGCCGCAGCGGCTTCACGTTGTGCAACTTCTGCACGCTCTAAACCACCCTGAATTGCTTCAGTGCGATCCTTATAAGCTTTTTCGAAACGCGGAACTGCGCGGGCACGAATGATTAAGAACAAAATTCCAAAGGCAACGAAGCCGACGGCTATTTCGGCAGGCTTTGGAATGACCGGACTAGGACCCGCCTCAGCGGCTGCTAAAAATCCAATACGACTCAACATCTATGTACTCCTTGTATCTATTTCTTACTTCAGTACGAATGCAAGAACAAGGCCGAATAGCGCCAAAGCTTCAGCAAGGGCGAAGCCAAGGAATGCGATTGGCTGCAGGATGCTGCGAGCCTCTGGCTGACGAGCAACGCCGCTGATGTATGCCGCGAAGATCAAGCCGGTAGCTGTACCGGGTCCAATAGTCGAAAGGCCGAAGCCTACGATTGCGAGAGTACCTGTCATTTCTCTTTCCTTTCATATTGGCCAAACGGTTGTTTGGTCAAATTTACTGTGGTGCTAGTGCTCGTCGGCGAGCGCCCCTGCAATATATAAAGCCGTTAACAGAGTAAAGATGTACGCCTGTAGCGCTTGGATACCCATTTCAAAGAAGCTCAAACCGATTGCAAAGCTAAATGAGAACAAACTTAGAAACTTCAGAATCAATCCGCTCGTGAGCAAATATTCGCCACCAAGTGTGAACACAAGGAGGAGAAGGTGGCCAGCAAACATGTTCGCAAATAAACGCATTGAAAGCGTTAGCGGACGTGTTACAAGATAAGTAAGCAACTCAACCGGAGTTAAAATTAAATAAACAGGCTTTGGAATTCCTGGCATAAAGCAGATGTCCATTACGTACTTTTTCAAACCATGCTTCTTAATTGCGACATAGTGATAAGTAACGTAAGAAAAAATAGTCACACCAATTGGAAACCCGATGTGCGACATAGTTGGGAACTGCAAAAGTGGAATGACGCCAAATATGTTGTTCGTCAGAATAAAAATAAAGAGTGAGAAGAGAAAGGGAACAAAGCGCATGAACTCAGGGCCAATAACGTCGCGTCCAAGTTCATTGCGGATGAATGTGTAAATTGATTCACCGGCAAATTGCAAACGTGAAGGAACGATTGAGGCTTTTCTAGCTGAGAGAGTAAAGAAAGTTCCGGCAATAATCACGGAGAGAAAAACTAAAAGGACGGGCTTGGTAAATAGGATGCTATTTCCAAAAATAGGGGGGAAATTAAAATCTGCGCTACTTGGGGCGACGAAGCCTGGATTGGCTTGGCTCCATAAAACGCGCACTTAAAACTCCTCTAAAATAAAGTCGGTTTTTAGCTCTTACCCATGGGGAGGGGGCTGTACATGGGCAAACTTAGAGGCTTATTCGGCTACATGCAAAACCGGTGGGGCGGATTTAACTCTTGAGGAAGCGGAGCCAGATAAGCCAAAAACTTGAGCCGAGCCCGAGCAACAAACCGCTGATGAGCAAAAAGTGGGTCCCAAGAAAGTGATCCCCCAGGGCTCCTGCGCCACCCCAGAAAACTAAGCCGGAAATTAAATAGGCGAGTATTGACCAAAATGCTGCATCATCATCCATAGCCATTAGTTACCACCTTTTTCGACGGATTGATTGTGACTGGCATCACCTGGCAATGGTAGATGAAGGCGCAGCTTTAAGAAAGCCCGTACCTCTCCTGCCAGCCACGCAAAAGTAATGACTACGGCAACGACTCCGAACGTAGTTCTATCTAAATTCTTCTCGGGCACCATATTTACAACAACGAGAAGAAAAACTCCCAAGATTACGAGTTTGGCAAAGTATGAAATTAAAACTAAAACCATTGTCATCATTGGATCTAATTTGCGCGAGAACTTTGAGATCGCTAAATGAATTCCAAAAAAGATGAGAACAATAAACTCGGCTAAAACTCCACCCAAGATCGACGACGAACCGCGTGCAAAGGTCATGACGATCGTTGCTAGAACTCCCATAACGCTGGCCGGAATTACCGCGCCTCGCCACATTTCAAACTCGGTCGATTGACTCATTTCAGTACCTTACCCTTTTTACTAATAACAATTGTCGCGGCAATTAATCCCAGCGCAGTTACCAGGGCAATCCACCACGGTTCAAAAGCTAAAATCGTCACTGGAAAGGCAATCGTGGCCGTGCACATATACAAAATCAGGGCGGTTCTTAACTGTGAGTTTCCACCAGCCAATAGCCGATGATGTAGATGCTCGTTATCTGGAGTGAAGGGAGATTTTCCAGCCTTTACTCGTCGACCAACGGCGAGTAATAGATCTGCCAGTGGAATGGCTAGGACTGCAAATGGTAAAAATAACGGCAACAGTGTCGGCCCGCCAGATTCGGCTGAAATTGCATTGGAGTCTACTTGTCCAGTTAATGTAATTGCCGCCGAAGCGAGCAGAAGTCCCAGCAACATTGACCCGCTATCGCCCATGAAAATTCTTGCTGGGTGAACGTTATGCGGCAAGAAGCCGATGCAAAGCCCAACTAGTACTGCAGTTATAAGTGATGGTGCACCTGCTCGATTGAAACCAAAAGTAACGGATAACAAATATGCAAAAGCGAAGAAAGCAATACCGGCAATAGCGACAATTCCTGCAGCTAATCCATCCATGCCGTCGATGAAGTTAACCGCATTTATCGTCACTACAACAATCAATACGGTAACTAACTGTCCAATGCTTGGAGGAAGCGTGATAACACCATTGATAGGCAGCCACAGGAGTTGAATTCCGTAGAGTAATAAAATACTGGCAGC
>JBAXFS010000072.1:0-5977 GCA_037139795.1 Actinomycetes bacterium | reverse complement strand
GGGCCAATGATTGCTGGATTAATTGCCGCAGTCGTCGGAGTTCATATTGCTATTGCTGCGGTACTCATGGCTTCGACGTCAATTCTGAAAGTAATTAAAGAGGCTGGAGTCACTTTAGTCGCACGAATTGCCGGACTTTTGCTTGCAGCTATCGCGGTTCAAATGCTAGTTAATGCAATTCGCATATTTGTTGCTAATTAACTCTCTTTAAACTTCTTTGTACGGGTGCGATTTCGTTCTACCTTTTCTTTCGGAGCAACAGTTTTACGCGGAGCAACATCTTTTCGTGGCGCACTTTTGCTTTCAACACGGACAATTGGTTTAGCTTTAACCATACGGCCAGTTGATCCAGTCGGAATATTGAGAACCTCAAACAGGTGAGGCGATGATGAGTATGTCTCTTCAGGTTCAGCCAAACCAAGTTCAAGGGTCTGGTTAATCATTTTCCAACGTGCGAGTTCATCCCAATCGACGAAAGTAACTGCAATTCCATCTGCACCTGCACGAGCAGTACGTCCAATTCGGTGAACATAAGTTTTTTCATCTTCTGGACACTGATAGTTAATTACATGCGTAATTCCTTCAATGTCGATACCGCGCGCTGCAACATCAGTTGCTACAAGTACATCTGATTTACCTGCCTTGAAATCACCGAGAGCTTTTTCACGCGCACTCTGGCCAAGGTCACCGTGAATTGTTGCCGCTCTAAATCCACGCTCGATAAGATCATCGGCAGTTTTTTGGCAAGTCCTCTTGGTACGACAGAAAACAATTGTTGGCCCGCGCCCATCGGCCTGCAGAATACGGGCTAACATCTCGATTTTATCCATGGCATGCGCTCGAAGAACATGTTGCTCAATGCGACTTACTACTGCGCCTTCATCTTCGCTATCTTGCGTACGAATATGAATCGGTTGGTTCATAAAGCGACGGGCAAGGGCGATGATATCTCCCGGCATTGTTGCCGAAAAAAGCATCGTCTGCGAGCGTTTAGGAGTATTGGCCAGAATCTTTTCAACATCGGGCAAGAAGCCAAGATCCAACATTTCATCGGCCTCATCGAGTACAAGTCGGGAGACCTCTTTTAACTTCAACTGTCCCTGTCTTGATAAATCTAGAAGCCGCCCGGGAGTTCCAACAACAATCTCGACGCCAGCTTGCAACGCTTCAATCTGAGGTTCAAAAGCACGGCCACCATAGACGGCTAAAGTGCGGATTCCACGGTTGCTAGCTAACTCTTCGATGTCGCGAGTAACTTGTGTGCACAGTTCGCGTGTTGGAACAACAATTAAAACTTGTGGCATCCCCTTGGTTGCAAACTCTGCCCATTCAACATCATTTGGCGCAATGACTCGTTCAATAACTGGAATTCCAAAAGCAAGAGTTTTGCCAGTTCCGGTCTTTGCTTGCCCAATGACATCTCCATCGCCGAGTGCAATGGGTAAAACCATCTCTTGAATTGCAAAAGGTGAGATGAAGCCGTGCGCGTGCAACGCTTCAATTGTCTCTGGGCGAAGTGGAAGTTCAGCGAAAGTTGGTGCCACGTTACGCAGCGCCGAAGCCGACACGACGCGAAGCTGATTCGCCAACTTCAACGAATCCAATCTTGTCTGCCGGAACGATAATCTCATGACCACGAACATCACTAAGTGTTAGTGGTTTGCCAGTCTCAAGGGCCTGTGTAACGGCAGCCTTGATATCAGTTGCACTCATTGCGCTCTCGAATACGATGTCGCTAGCAACGCGAGTAACTGCGATGCGGACCTCTGATTTTACGGCGACTTCATTTTTCTTAACGCTCATAGCGCTAATCCTATCGGCCTTTAATTGCGTGGAAAACCAGAAATACCTCTCCACATGAGGTTGTTAACAAGTTCTACCGCTTGCTCGCGAGTCAGCGTGCTGTCTCGGTCTAACCAGTGGCGTGCGGTCACTTGGGCATATCCAATCATTCCAACCCCGAGCAACATGGATGCCTCTTTTGGAAGTCCCGTATCGATTGAGATAACCGCACTTGCCGCTGCCGCGCAGTCGTAGGTCATTCGATTCAGTCGCTCACGAACCGAGGGCTCAACACTCATGTCGCTTTCAAATAACAATCTAAAAGCTTCGCCCTCCTTTTCGATAAAGGTGAAATATGCATCAACAGTTGCATGTACACGGTTGGCATTATCAGGCGTAGAGGCGATTGCTTTTTGAATTTCAAAGACAAGGGAGTCAATGTGCAAATCAAGTACGGCTAAATAGAGCTCAAGCTTGGATGGAAAATGTTGATATAAAACTGGCTTACTGACATTTGCGCGATCTGCAATCTCATCCATGGCGGCAGAGTGATATCCAGCAACGGTAAATACTTCAAGGGCGGCTGAAAGCAGGAGCGCTCGGCGCTCATCTCGGGGTAAGCGCGCCTTATTGGGAGCATCGGCAGTAGTCATTGGCGTAATCGTAGGGGGATTTTGTCGGTTTGTGCTAATACTTAGCTTTCTAAAAAGTAGCGACCTGGGCATGACTACGGCAGAATTACGTGCATATGAAAATACCTGCCCTCGTCACTCCTGGTCAAGCACTCGGTGTCGATGAAGCACGCCGATACAGCCGTCATGTCGTAGTTCCACAGATATCGGCCATAGGTCAGCAACGATTAAAGGGTGCCAAAGTTATTTGCGTTGGTGCAGGTGGCATAGGGTCTCCAACTCTGATGTATTTGGCTGCTGCTGGAGTAGGGACTCTGGGGATAGTTGATTTTGATACGGTTGATGAATCAAATCTTGCACGGCAAATAATTCATGGCCAAAGCGATATTGGTAAAAGCAAAGTCCAAAGTGCGATATCAAAGATTGCCGAGATAAATCCCCTCATTAAAACCGTTGCCCATGAAGTTCGTTTAGATACTTCGAATGTAATGGAGATTTTCTCAGATTATGATTTGATAATTGACGGCACTGATAATTTTGCGACCAGGTATTTAATAAATGATGCGTGCGTACTATTGGGAAAACCATATATATGGGGATCGGTTCTTCGCTTCGACGGGCAAGCCAGTGTGTTCTGGGCCGAACATGGACCTTGCTACCGCTGCCTGCACCCAGAGCCTTCAGGGGATATACCTAACTGCGCAGAGGCTGGAGTTCTCGGCATCCTTTGCGCGTCAATCGCATCTATTCAAGTAACCGAGGCGATAAAAATTATAGTTGGAATTGGCGAACCTCTTATTGGCGCATTAATGACATATGACGCTCTTTCAATGGAGTATCGGAAAATCACCGTGCTTAAGGATCCACAGTGCGTAATATGTGGAGTCAATCCAGCTCAAAAAACCTTGCTTACAGATTATGAGAGTTTTTGTTCAACCCCAAAGGAGGAAAGTATTAACGTTGTAGAGCTTAAAATGAAAATGGACAACGGTGACGATTTTATTCTCGTAGATGTGCGTGAACCCCATGAGTTCGAAATCGTTCGCATTCCTGGTTCAATATTAATGCCGCTCTCACAATTCCTTGATGGCAGTGCTCTTGAAAACCTGCCACGAGATAAAGCGATAATTCTGCACTGCCGCTCAGGCGTCAGATCAGCTACCGCCCTAGAAATATTAAAAACCGCGGGCTTTAGCGATTCAACACATGTCGAAGGCGGCGTTTTGGCTTGGGCTCAGCAAATTGATACGACATGTACGGTTTACTAATGAAAAATTCATATGCCAGTTATCGAATTCTATTAGTCCATGCCCATCCAGATGATGAAACTATTAATAACGGTGCCACTATGGCGCTCTATGCCGCTCGTGGTGCACAAGTCACACTTGTAACGTGTACGCGGGGTGAAGAGGGAGAAGTTCTTGTACCTGGACTCTCGCACTTGGCCAGTTCTAATGATGACGCACTTGGTGCTCACCGTGAGTTGGAGCTTGCAGCAGCGATGAAAGCTCTAGGAATAAAAGACCATCGCTTCTTAGGTCATTTCCGCGATAGCGGCATGATGGGAACGGAGGCAAATAATCGTGCCGATACTTTTTGGCTAGCCGATTTGGATTCAGCAGCACAACTTCTCGTTGATATCATCGAAGAGGTAAAGCCACACATTCTGATTACTTATGATGAAATTGGTGGTTATGGGCATCCCGATCACATCAAAGCCCACTTAGTTGCCATGCGCGCTAGCGAGCTTTCACAATGGCAGATTCAAAAGATTTATTGGAATACCATGCCTAAGTCAGTAATCGCCGCCGGCATAGCTGCCATGAAGGCTATTGGCTCTGATTTTTTTGGCACCGACAACGTTGAAGATATTCCTTTTGCCAAAGACGACTCATTTGTAACAACTTTGATTGATGGCAATGAATTCGTTGAGTCGAAAATGGCCGCGATGAAAGCCCACGAGACGCAGATAGCCCTTGATGGTCCTTTTTTTGCACTCTCAAATAATCTGGGACTTCAGATTTGGGGACATGAGTATTACACGCTCGTAAAAGGGTTAAAAACCGCACCTTTTGATGGTGAAGGTCGAGAGAGTGATTTAACTTCGGGGATATTGCTCTGATGCGTTTTATTTACGCTGCTTTTTTTGGTGCCATGTTAGCTTTAGGTTCGATCTTTTTACACGCCTCACTAGTTCCATTTGGATTGATTCTAAGTCTGCTTGCCACTGGCGTTGGAATTTGGAGTATCGGACGTACATGGGGTGGAAGAGCATTACGAATCATCGCCAGCGCAATATGGATTGCTATAGTTTTACGAGCAGGTTTTCCAGGCGCCAGCGATGAATACTTAATCGAAGGAAGTGCGATTGGTATTTCACTTATTAATGGCGGATTTATAGTGTTAGTACTTGCTGTTCTAATACCTGCTTAACGCCAACTCCACTGTTGTCCCATTGCATCGTCCTTAATCTCTAAACCAGTCGCCTCAATCTCGGTGCGCAAAGCATCGCTGTCATCCCAGCGCTTTTGCGAACGCGCAATGCGTCGAGCCTCTAGAAGGCTTTGTTGTAACTCTGAAATCTCCTTAATTTCTTCGGCTTGATTTAAATTAAGCGCCAGGATTTGATCGGCGTAGTTAAAAATTGCGCGTTTGTCTAAGTCCGAGATTTCACTGCTCTTTTCAACTTCTCGAATTCTTTGTATCGCCCTTGGCGTATCGAGATCGCTTTCTATTGCGCGCAGAAAACTCTCGTCACCTTTAGTTTCAAGGCTAGCTCCCCATTGCGCCATTTTTTTGCGCCATTTTTTAAGTGTTGCATTAGCCGTTTCCAATGAATCCCACGTTAAATCCATCTGGGAACGAAAGCGATTTTCTAGAAAATTTAGTCGTAGTGCAAGTGGATCTATATTTCTGGCGCTAATGTCGCTTAATAAAACGACATTTCCCGAACTCTTGGACATTTTGCGCCCTTCAAATAAAAGGTGCTCACCATGGACCCACAAATCTACAATCTCAGTGTTGCTAATGGCATTGGATTGTGCCCGCTCATTTTCATGATGCGGAAAACGCAGATCTATTCCACCTACATGGACGTCAACTTGGTTATCTAGAAAATGCATAGACATGGCCGAACACTCAATGTGCCAACCTGGGAAACCTTTACCCCATGGTGAATCCCAAACCATTTCCGTTCGGGCTCCAGCCAATTTCCAAAGTGCCCAATCTGCGTGGAATTTCTTTCCGCCTTCATCGGTGTATTCGTAGCGGTGGCCAGGCTTGAGTGCATCTAAACGATTTCCACTTATCGCTCCATAACTTTCGAACTTACGGGCGTCAAAATAAACAGAGCTATCACTTCCAACATATGCAAAGCCATTGCTTATGAGTTGAGAAATCATCGCGAGCATTAAATCAATTGACTCACTCGCTCGCGGATATTTCTGTGCCGCCTTTACGTTAAGAATTTCTAAGTCCTTATGGAAGCGTGCCTCAAAAGTGCGCGCAATTTCAAAGGGATCTCTCTTTTTACTGTGCGCCTCCGAGAGCATTTTGTCTTCGCC
>JBAXFS010000071.1:0-6101 GCA_037139795.1 Actinomycetes bacterium | reverse complement strand
CAATAAGAGTGAAACCAAGATCATTAACGTAATGAGAAATAGCGGAATCGTAGTCGCCAACAACAAGTGCAATCATTCCCAAGGTGTTCATAGTTAGGCGCCAACAACCATCGGTGTAGCACCAGTTACTCGTGTTAGCTCTTCAAAAGAAGTTGGGTAAACAGAATGCGGATGACCAGCAGCAGCCCAGGCAACGTCATAATCATTGAGAGCCTGATCAATCACAGTGATCTCTGGATGATTAATCCAGCCAACGGGGGATACGCGGCTGATTGCTTTTGAAACCAATGCAACTCCATTATTTGGCACACTTAGCCTGAGCTTTATATATGTAACTTTCATTCCATTGAAGTGAAAGTGGCCTGATAAATTTTGCGGTATCCCCAGATTCAGTGACAGGCCCGTAACCCTCCAGGAAGCCGTGAGGTGTTGCCCGGAAGAACAACTCTCTATTCGACTGCATTCCCTCGGAGCTGAAGGTATACATACCGGTGAGAATCGTCCCATCAAAAGTTCCAACGAAATTTCCGATTGAAGAATCTTTTTCCGAGTTGTTGAGGGAAATTGACGCATTGATTGCTAAACCTGATTGATTCTTGATGTCGAGGAAAAATCGATTATTCTTAAGCGAAGCTGCAAAGCAACCGACAATCGGTTGCGGAGTGTTGACGGATACGAGGTCTGTACTTTGGAGCTTCATGGAGGAATCTAGGTAAAGGTATTTTGAAATTGATGTTTTATTCAAAGTGAATGAAATCTTCGATCCTCTAAGTGTTTGGGTGATGTTTCCAGCATCGCCATCAGCAAATCCATTCTTCAGATTTTGAAGGTAATCATAAATAGAGCCTGGAGTTAACTTCGTGGATGAAATCAAATCCTGCCTTGCTTTTGTGGCGAGACTTGAGGTCCAACTTGAAACTGAATCCAATTCGCCGGCATTGATTGCTGTAGATTTGAGGGCCGTGTAGCTCGAGGGTTTGTAAATGGAGTTGTAGAGCGATGTGACATTCTTTCCATCCGAAGTTTTTGGATCATAAAGAGAATCTTGCGGACCAGAGATACTTAAGACCATTCCCTTACTTTCTAAAACCTTTCTGCCAAAAACCGGAGGTTCATCGGCTCGATTGGCCGCGATATAAGAATTAGTCGGGAACAAGTATGCAGCCATAAAGATTGAGCGTTCACCCTTTACAGGCGTGTAATAAATGAGCGCTTGTTCCTGGGCTCCAAGTGATGCAGCTTGGACTGCATAACTATTGTTTGGTATTTCAACGAACAGGCGAGATGCAAGATCTTTGGGGACTTTCCAAGAATAGGGAATGTTTCCCAAATTGATTTCGACTGAATCATTTTTTGTTGTACTGCACCCTGAAAGGAGAAATATCGCCAAAAGCAGCAAGATAGAAATCTTCTTCATTTAATCTCCTACAATCATCGGGCGAGCATTTGTCGCTTCAAGTAATTCGGAATATGTAGTGGGATAAACTGCGTGTGGATGGCCTGATGCTGCCCAGACAATCTCATAATCATTAAGAGCTACATCGATCAAAGTAATTTCTGGTGTTGATATCCAACCGATGGGTGATACGCCGCCAACAGAGTAGCCAGAGACTTCTTTGACGTAGTTGGCATCAGCTCGCCCTAGTTCAGCTATCGCTAGATTCTTTGCTACGAGTTCAGTGTCAACGCGATGGCGACCGCTGGTGATGATAAGAAGCGGATTGCCGGATGGAAGTTTGAAGATGAGCGATGATGCAATCTGTCCCACTTCAATACCGAGGCCATTTGCTGCATCGATAGCTGTGCGCGCTGTGTCGGCAAGAATATTGATTTCACCTTTTACTCCAAGTGAATCGGCGGCCTCCTTGAACCGTCTCACTGCAGCCTTTTCCAGAATTCCATCCATATGCGCACTTTATGAGATAACGTCCCGCCATGTCTTCGAAAGCCTTAACTATTTATGAAATAGGCATTCGGGCTCGCAATGCGGTCTGGGCATCATTTTTCTTACTCGGTTTTACGGGCATGGCGTGGATTCCACGTATTCCTGAAATCAAGGTTGCGCTGGGATTAAGCGATGGCCAATTTGGCTTACTTCTTCTGGCAAGCACATTGGGGGCAGTGCCCGGAGCGCAGTTGTCGGGTCGAATCGTGCATATGTATAACTCAAAGATCGTTGTAAAGATTGCAGGAGTAACTCTGCCTACCGCTGTAACAATTATGGGATTTTCCCACAACGTTCCAATGCTGGCTGTTGGCCTGTTGATCTCTGGTTTTAGCGTTGCATTTATGGATGTTGCACTCAATGGCCAAGCTGTCGCAATTGAGCAACACACGAATGGACGCTGGATGTCGAGCTTTCATGGGCTCTGGAGTATCGGTGCATTTTGTGCGACATTAATTGGTGGCGTTGTTGCGAACTTTGCAACGCCAAAGAATAATTTAGTTGCGATTGCAGTAATTTGTTTTATCTCCTACCTATTTGTTACCCGCCATCTATTACCAGCAGATCTTGATGGACATTTAGGTGATGAAGGAACAGATACAGCATCGAAAGTTCCGCTCATTGGTAAAGAGGCGATGATCTTGTGGGGACTTGGTATTGGCTTGATGTGTGCCTTGATTCCCGAAGGTGGCTCATATGACTGGTCTGGAATCTTGCTCAGCGACCATATGAATATCGGTATTGGTCTCAATGCTTCTGCTGCAACTGTATTTTCACTAGCGATGATTGCAAGTCGCATGCTGGGGGATAAGTTCTTTGAGAAATGGGGACATGCCAATACAGTGAAGTTCGGTGGGTATTTTGGTGGCGGCTTCTGGGGACTCTCACTTCTCGTGGGAATTCCAATGTCGAATTCGCACCCCCTTATTGCACTTGTCATTGTCTGCGCAGGTTTTGGTGCGGCAGGTTTTGGAATCGGACCGTTCTTCCCAGCATTTAACTTAGCGGCTGCATCTATTCCAATGGTCGCGCCATCTGTTGGCTTGGCACGTATCGGGCTCATTGCAATCGCTTCTTACTTTGCAGGACCAACGCTCATTGGTGGAATTTCAGAGTTAACGTCTCTTCCTGTCGCTTTTGCATTCCCAGTCTTACTGATGATGCTCGCAGGTGTTCAGGCACGTTTTGTAAAGGTACGCGAACTTAACTCTTAAGCAATCCACGTCTTTGCAAGAGTAAAGAGCGAGACGGCAAAGAGCAGGTAGGCAAAGGATTTACGCAATACAACTGGTGAAGTCTTTGCGGCATTGCGTGATGCAAGCTGTGCAACATAGATAGCTGCAGTTCCCATCAACGCTGGAATGCGCCACTTCACATCGCCCCACAGTGCGTGGTGGCCAACAAATGAAATCAGCGAATTGAGAGTGATGATCAGAAGCGATGTTCCCGCTGCAATTGCTTGAGGAGTTCCGAAGAAGAGAACGAGAACAGGGATCGCAAGAAATCCTCCGCCAATTCCGAAGAGGCCGGTCATGGCACCGATAACAAGTGACATCGCTATCAGAACCCATATTGGCATTCGCTTATGTTCTTCAAGTCGCAGAGGTCGCAACATGGACCATCCGGCAAGAACGAGGACTCCTGAGAAACCTGAGGTAATGGCTACATCGGGAATTCGATGAGCAATGGATGCAAATCCGAAGTTGGTAATGAGACCGATGCCTGAAATAACAAAGGCATCGCGATAGAGAACTTGTTTCATGCGCGCTTTAGGGATGACACCTGATAACGCTGCGAGGAATACAACGGCCAAAGCTGCGGTGGTTGCGAGTTTTGGTTCAAATCCAAAGGCATACATCAGAATTGGTACAGAGAGCATGGCGCCACCTGCTCCGACAAAGCCAAGGACTGCTCCGATAAAGGAACCTGCAATCAGGGCTCCGAGGATTTCCATGTGGCCATCTTGTCACCAGAAATGCGAAAGCCCCCCGATTTCTCGAGGGGCTTTGCGTGAACTTTGTATTACTTGTTAAAGAAAGAGATGCTTCCGACGTGTGGACCAAAATCTGTCACATGTCCGCTTGCAACGAGTGCCAAGATAATCAGTGATGCGCCTGCGAGAGCGAGATCCTTATTGAATCCCATCATTGCTGTTTGACGTGCTGTTGCTCTGTCTCTGTCCAGAAGTTCTGGAAGATCACTGCAGCGAGGATGAGTGTGATTGCGAGCAAGAGTGCGCCAAGGTCAACCCAGAGACCGATAGCGATATAGACGCCACCGAGAAGGAAGAAGAGGCCTGAAGCTAAAACGCCAAGCTTTGCAGCTGGGAGTTTCTTGTACTGTGCATAACCTGTCATCGCCTCAAGCTTTGCGAAGTGAGCGATACCTGATGTGATGAAGATAAAGGCGAAGAAGATTCTGCCTACGAGTAGTACTGCGTTCAATTGATTCTCCTAAGAGTTAAGTGGGTACTTACATAGAAAAGGGTAGGTTGCGATAGTTGAAGTTTCAATTACCTTAGGCTTGCGACACGCTTTTTCACCCTCAGGCGTGCTCGATCCACGCTCAGCCTGGGCGCTACTTGCCCTTGTCAGACCTCTGGACTACTTTTCGAACATCTGTTCGAATTGTCCACAGATACCAGGGGAAGCAGCAAAAGATGTCAGCAGAAGTAGTAAAGGCACACGAGGTCGTATCCGATGGCGGCCTTACGCCGATCGAGTTCACCTTTAAAGGAAGGCGCTTTCGTATCCATGCAGTCTTATCGCGATGGTGCGAGGCCGGGGGATGGTGGAATCGCATTAGCGATGGAAAGTTTCGTCCCGACGATCAAGCACGTGCGCTCTGGACAGTTGAAGCGGCACCTATTGGCGCACTGACAACGTTTCAACTCGAACGCGATGAAGCAACGGGCCAATGGATTATTAGAGCAATCTAATGAGCTTTATCCATCTGCGCACTGCAAGTGCATATTCATTTAAATACGGAACAACGCAACCTCGCGATTTAGTGGCGCGTGCATCAGAACTTGAGATGCCGGCGCTCGCACTCACAGATCGCGATGGCCTGGCGGGTGCAATTCGTTTTACCAAAGCGTGTGTATCTCATGGCATCGCACCGATTATCGGCATCAATCTTCCGATTCGTATTGGCGATACATCAGGCACGCTTCCTCGTGTCACGGTCTTGGCACATAGCGATGGCGGATGGCGCAGCTTGGTGCGGTTGCTGACTGGGTTACAGATGAACTCACTCGATCGCACAGCAGTATTAACTCCTGAACTTCTTGAAAAATTTAGCCAGTACACATCCAATTTACATTTACTACATGGCCCTGAATCTCCAGTGTCGCAGGCTATTGCTACACATCGATTCGATACAGCGCTGACTATCTTTAATCAGACTCGTGATCTCTTTGCCGACCACGCCATCGAATGCGTATCGCACTTAGTTGCTGGCAGTGGGCCTCGGTCTACAGCGCATGCTGCACGTTCGCTCATCTTTGCTCGCGATAACGATATCGATGCAGTCATTACTAATGCGGTGCGTATGCGCGATCGAGCCGATGGGCCTGTGGCCGATATTCTCGATTGCGCGCGCCAATTAGTGCCGCTACATCCGCGCAACGTCGAACGTCGCAATGCTGAAGGTTATTTAAAGAGCAGCGATGAGATGATCGCACTCGCTTCCGAGATCGCACGAGCAGCAGGAGAGCGCACACCACGTGCGCTACTACAGACAACGCGGCAGTGGGCAGAGCGTGCAGTGCTATCACCACATCGCGATATCGGATTAGGTGCAATTCACTTACCCGAACCCCATGTTGTTGGTGCCGATTCGCCTGCTGCAATGCGCTCATTGCTACGCACTCGTTCTGAGGCGGGAATCAATTGGCGCTATAACGATGGCGCCACGATTGCTAAGGCACGTGCGCGACTTGATGACGAACTCTCTATCGTTGCAACGTTGGGATACGAGTCATACTTCTTAACCGTTGCCGATATCACCGATATGGCGCGCGCTGCCGATATCCGTGTTGCAGCACGTGGCAGTGGTGCGGGTTCGCTGATCTGTCACTTGCTCGGAATATCGGGCGTTGATCCGATGCAACATGGTTTGTTGATGGAACGTTTCTGCTCGCCCTTACGTCGGGCAC
>JBAXFS010000070.1:0-6791 GCA_037139795.1 Actinomycetes bacterium | reverse complement strand
TATTTATTCACGAAGTGACTACCAGTAACGCTCAAGAGGCATTAGCCTCTGGGGATGCCTAAGCCCGATAGTTTTGAAATTTATGCCGCAATTGGCGATGACCAATTAGAGTCTTTAGCGCCTTTAGCGATGGGCGAACTTTCTAGAGAGAGTTTACGGGTGGCTTTAGTTCAAGATTACTGGCACGGCTCAATCGATGCTCAAATGCAATCTCTCGAGAGTGCAATCGATTCGTGCATGCAGTACGAACCTGATCTCATCGTCCTGCCCGAGCTCACGCTCTATCCATACGCATGCTGGGAGCCAAATAGTGATGCGAGCAATTTTCATTCAGAGGATTTAATTAGCGGCCCGTCCTTTGCATTTGCAAGCAGAATGGCCAAACTCGCTAAAGCCAGCGTCGTAATTTCTCTCTATGAAAACGGCGATGATGAAAGCGAGCTCGGATACAACACCGCAATTACGCTTTCACCTGCGGGAGAACTCGTAATGCGAACTCGAAAAACACATCTGCCTCAAACCGAGGGTTATTTCGAAGATACATATTTCTCTTGCGGCAATGATGGAACTCCCACTGCCTACGTTGGCGAGGCATTAGTTGGCACACCGACATGTTGGGATCAATGGTTTCCGGAGTTAGCACGCGCTTACGCTCTCGATAGCGCCGACGTACTTATCTATCCCACCGCGATCGGCTCTGAACCAGATTTCCCTAACTTTGATACTGCCCCTCTTTGGAAGGCCACCATGGTCGGGCATGCAATTGCAAATGGTTTATTCGTTGGTGCAGCGAATCGCGTAGGCACCGAAGGTCCAAATACTTTTTACGGCTCCTCTTTCATTGCCGATCCATTTGGGCGCACCCTTGTTGAAGCTGGAAGAGAAGAACAAGCCATCTTGATTGCCGATTGTGAACTCGATCAACGAAGAGATTGGCTCATGCTATTTCCGTTTTTCAAGACGCGACGTCCCGAAATGTACTCAACTCTTGCTTTCCAAGATGACGAAAGTATCGATGAGAGTGGAGAAAACCAATGAGCAGCACGGTCTTTATCAACGGCAGCATATGGACTGGAGTTCAAGACGGCGTAACTGTTGATGCACTTGCCATTGAAGGTCAAAAAATTATTGCCCTTGGCCAAGCAGCTAAAGCGTTAGCAACATCTGCCGGCACGGTTATCGATCTCAAAGGTGGAATGTTGTTACCGGCCTTCGGTGATGGCCATGCTCATCCACTCTATGGAGGCTTAGAGTCAATTGGACCAGAAATTAAAGGTGCGCCAACTTTAGAAATCCTTCTTGAGCGTGTGCGAGTCTTTGCAATAGAAAATCCCGATAAAGAATGGATAGTGGGTGCCTCCTATGAATCTTGGCATGCACCTAACGGCGAATTCGATGCAGCGTGGCTCGATGCCGTTGTACCTGATCGGCCCGTCGTATTGCGTGCCAATGATTACCACACAATTTGGTGTAACTCTCGAGCCCTTGAAATTGCAGGTGTTACAAAAGATACGCCGCAACCACCGCTTGGAAAGATAGTTCATCGAGCCGATGGAACGCCAATGGGCACAATGCGCGAATGGGGCGCAGTTAATTTAATTATGGATCATCTCCCTGAAAATTCACGTAATGAATTTCGCGAAGGTTTCCGCGTAGCAACCGAAACACTTGCCGCATCTGGAATTACATGGGTTCAAGATGCATGGATTGACCCAGGAATGCCAGAGAGCTACTTAGATGCGCTTAAAAATAACTTATTGGGAGTTCGCTATAACTTAGCTCTTCGTGCAGATCCATTTAATTGGCGAAACCAATTAGAGTGGTTTGCCTCAGCTCGCGAAAGCATCGGGATACATAGTCACCTTACGTGCAAAACAATTAAATTCTTTGCCGATGGGGTAATTGAAGGCGGGACTGCTGCCCTCAAAAGCGACTACTCAGATGCACCTGATTCGAAGGGAATGCCTTGCTGGGATTGGCAAGAGCTAAAAGAGGCGGTCGCAGCCGTCGATGCCATGGGTTTCCAACCACATATTCACGCGATTGGCGATGCAGCTATTCACGAAGCACTCAACGCTATTGAATATGCGCGCTCGGTTAATAAGGAAAATTCGCATTCAAGGCCGGTAATAACTCACGTTCAACTCCTTGATCCCGTCGATTTGCCGCGCTTTGCAAGACTTGGAGTTATCGCAAATTTCGAACCGTTGTGGGCGTGTGATGATCCGCTACAAAGTGAACTCACAACTCCACGACTTGGTTCAGAGCGTGCAGCTTGGCAATATCCCATCAAATCTCTTCTTGACGATGGAGCTGCGGTTTCTTTTGGCTCTGATTGGCCAGTTACAACGCAGCGACCTTTGGATTGCTTAACTATTGCGATTACCCGAGAGCATGCCTCGGCGAAAACTCCCTCACCTTGGATACCGGATCAGCGAATCACTGTTGAGCAAGCGCTCTCTGCATATACCGCAGGGCCCGCCTATCAAGCCGGCGATGAAAAGGTACGTGGCACTCTTCAACTGGGCTTTGAGGCCGATTTAGTCTGGCTCGATCGCGATATTTGCGCAATAGATCCCAATCTGATTCCATCGGCGCGCGTGCTTGGTACTTGGTGCTTAGGTACGAGAGTATTCACGAACACAGACACCGAAAATTAGAGGGCGGTAGCCAGATGAGTTTAGATTTATCGTTGCCGACCGTGCACGATGACTCAAAAGCCCCTGGAAAGACCAGTAAGTGGTTGGCAGTAGCGCCAATGCTCTTCCTCTCCCTAACTGTCGCTATTCCGCTCATCATTATCGCTGTGTATTCATTTCTGGCACGACCCGAACTAGGCGCCGGAGTCGTATGGAAATTTGATCCAACGCATTACGTAAAGATTTTTATTCAGGATCGCTTAGATGGAACACGCAGTTTTGATACACGCTATTTGAAAGTCATTTGGAACTCATTTTATTATTCGGCAATCACCACGGTAGTTACCTTGGTTCTCTCAATTCCCGTTGCTTTGTGGATAGCCACAAGAGATCCGCGCAAACGAATCCTCTTGGTTTTTCTTGTCACGCTACCTTTTTGGACAAGTATCTTGATCCGCACCTATGCAATTACGCAATTACTTGACGAAAAGGGAGTTCTTGGCAAGATTGCCACAACTCTAGGAATTAAATCTCACTTTCAAATTCTCTACACCCCAATGGCAACGGTGATTGGTCTGATTTATACATTCCTACCTTTTATGATTTTGCCGATTTACGCATCGGCTGAACGATTTGATTTTAGATTTGCCGAGGCTGGTTATGATTTAGGTGCCCGCAAAATGCAAGTCTTGTTTAGAATTGTTTTGCCCCAAATTGCTCCCGGAATAATGGCCGGCGTCGCACTTGTATTTATCCCAGGTCTTGGCTCCTTCCTTCAACCTGACATGCTAGGTGGAGGAAAGACCAACATGATCGCAAATGTTGTAGCTAATAATTATGGTCAGGCCCGTAACTGGCCCTTTGGTTCGGCGTTGTCCGTCCTGTTGTGCTTAATTACTTTAGTTGCAACTCTGATTTTGTCTTCAGCGGCTAGAAAGCGCAAGGAGTTACGCAAATGAGCGTTTTGGGTTTGCCACGCCGAAAGAAGTTAGTGAACTTGAGGAATTTTCCATTTTTTACGTCAATCTCATATTTCGTTCTCTTTGTTCTCTATATTCCGCTCGTTCTGGTAATCATTTACTCCTTCAATGACAATAGAACGGCGCAGATTTGGACTCATTTTTCAACGCGTTGGTATACCGACATCTTTACTAATACCGACGTTGTACGCTCATTAAAGAACTCGCTCATAGTTGGTTTGGCCGCCACTATTTTATCCACGGCTCTAGCAATTGCGGCGGCTTTGGGGCTCTTGCGAATGGGCAGAAAGGGCAGTGCTTTTGCTATCGCTCTTTTAGGGGCACCACTCATTATTCCTGAAATCGTTTCTGCTGTAGGTACGCTTGGATTTTTCTTATTCGTTCACATTCCATTGGGCCATGTTGCATTGATTCTGGCACACACGGCATTTTGTGTGCCCTTTGCCATGCTCCCAATTCGTGCGCGGCTAGTCTCCCTGGAACGTAGCTCCTTTGAAGCCGCCGCTGATTTAGGCGCGAATGAGTGGAACATCTTTACGAGAATTACCTTGCCTTTACTTGCACCTGGCATTATGGCAGGGGCTCTATTGGCCTTTGCCATCTCATTAGATGACTTCATTACCTCTTTCTTTATTGCCGGCCCTGGTTCAACGACGCTGCCCGTATATATCTTCGGCATGATTCGATCGAATGTGACACCTGCAATTAATGCCTTATCAACCTTGTTGTTATTGGTCTCAACCCTTACTCTGGTCGCTTCATATCTCGTTACCACCAAAAACCAGAATAGGAAGTAGTAAATGAAGCTCTTCACTTCAAAGGTTGGTATTGCAATTGCACTTGCAGCAACAGTAAGTCTTGGACTTTCTGCATGCAGTAGTAAATCGGCGACATCATCCACATCAAGTTCTGCTTTTCCTACCGCAAAGGGCGGAGAAGTAAATGTTTACAACTGGACTAACTACATCGATCCAGCACAACTAAAAGCATTTACTGCCGAAACTGGTATCAAAGTTAATCTTGATACTTTCGATTCAAATGAAACTTTGCTTGCAAAGCTACAGGCAGGTGCAACTGGTTATGACGTAATTGTTCCAAGTGATTACATGGTTGCCCAGATGGTTACACTCGGGCTACTTGAGAATGTAAATGTTGCCGGTTTCCCAAATGGAAAAAACATTGATCCAAACTTTATGGACGTCTATTGGGATAAGGGCCGTCAGTACACGGCTCCCTACATGTATGGAACCACTGGCATCGGCGTGAACATGAAGGATCCAATCGCTTCCAAAATCACTTCATGGAAAGATTTCTTTGCCGCCGCCAAGGGCACATCAGTCGATGTCCTCAAGGATCAGACTGAAGTTGTCTCAGCCGCGCTCCGAGCTACAGGGGTAGCCCCTGCAGACCTGTGTACTACGGATAAAACCAAGTACGCAGCGGCGCAAAAACTCCTCAGTACCTTTAAGCCCAAGGTTATTAACTCCGATGGCGGTATTGAGCGCATGGTCAAAGAGTCGAGCATGGTTCGCATGGCTTGGAATGGTTCTGTTCACCGTATGACCGTTGATAATAAAAATATCAAGTACATCTTCCCAAGTGAGGGTTTGAATTTCTGGGCTGATAACTTGGCAATTCCAAAGAGTGCAAAGAATATGGACAATGCGAAAATCTTTATCAACTACTTCTTAGATCCTAAGAACGCCGCCAAGGCAACCAACTTCACTGGTTATGCCAACGCAGTTCTTGGCTCTGGTCCATTCTTAGATCCAGCTATTAAGTCAGATCCCGCAATTAATACCACTGCAGAGAATGCAAAGTTAGGAACTCCAACCCCTAACTGCCCAACTGCGGCTCGTGATCTATACACCGAAGTCTTTACAAGTTGGACTTCATCTCAATAAGGCATTAAATACGCAAAAAAGGGCGACCGCAGTTAATGCGGTCGCCCTTTTTTAATAAATTAACTATGAAGCTAGAACTCGAATAGTTCCGTCGATTGCGTTCATGTGTACCTCTTGGCCGCGCTCCGGAACGGCAACTCCATGGGATGGCAAGACGGCAACAATTTCCTCATTACCAATCATCACGTGGATACGAACTGCACTTCCGGTGAAGATAATGTCGCGCACAATTCCAGTCAATATTCCCCTATTGCCTGAGATTACAAGATCTTCTGGGCGAATGGCAACAACGGATGTTCCATTACTTCCAATGACTGCATTCTCGGCAAGATAGTTTGTAGAAATGTTCTGGCCCTTTATTGAAACGCTACCTGAATTAATTTCACATTCAATAAGATTAGTTTCTCCAATAAAATCTGCAACGAAGCGGTTAGCGGGATTTCGGTACATTTCCCGAGGTGTATCTAGTTGCACGATTTCACCCTCATTAAATACCGCAATGCGATCGCCCATCGACATTGCCTCCTCCTGATCATGGGTTACAAAAACAAATGTGATTCCGGTATCTTGCTGCAACCTTTTCAACTCCACTTGCATTCCGCGTCGAAGCTTAAGATCTAGCGCCGATAGTGGTTCATCAAGGAGTAAAACACGCGGTCCCTTGATTAAGGCTCGGCCAAGTGCCACTCGTTGTTGCTGACCACCCGAAAGTTGTGAAGGTTTGCGGCGACCGTAGCCCTCAAGCTTGATTTGAACTAGCGTTGCTTCAACGCGCTTGGCAATCTCTTCCTTGCTTAATTTTTCCATCTCTAGGCCAAAGGCGATATTTTCAGCAACACTCATATGAGGAAAAAGAGCATACGACTGAAAAACAGTATTTACTGGACGCAAAAACGCCGGCTTATCATCGATGCGTTCGCCCTCTAAATAAATCTCACCGCTATCTGGATACTCAAGCCCGGCAATTGTGCGAAGCAAGGTCGTCTTGCCGCAGCCAGAGGGTCCAAGCAAAACAATGAACTCACCTTGATTAATATCTAAGGAAACGCCTTTAAGGGCTTGGACTGTGCCGCCTTCTGGAGTCGCATATGTTTTAGTTACGTTTTGAATCGTAAGTAGCGGGGATCCAGTCTCTAACTTCATTTGGCCATCATAGACACGTCACAGGCAATTTAAGTACATTTCACACGGCTGATTTTCCCTTTAGGGGTTGCAACCGGCTTGTTTCTTATCAACTGCCGCCGTCGCATCAACACCAGTGAGTAAAT
>JBAXFS010000069.1:0-6979 GCA_037139795.1 Actinomycetes bacterium | reverse complement strand
GTGACTGATATATCATCTCCACCATGAGCCAGGCCATCCATATCCTGAGTCGGCAGAGTACGTCGCTGTCCGAGGAGGCCTATAGCCGCATCCGTTCCATGATCATTACTCTCGAGCTCGTTCCAGGATCACTGATTAGTGAGAGTGATCTGATGGCCAAACTTGGCTTCGGACGTACGCCAATTCGAGAGGCGTTGCGCTCGCTGGCTAATGAAAAATTAGTTGAGGTCTATCCACGCCGCGGAATGTTTGTCTCTAGCGTTGATGTTCAAAATCTTTCAGCTCTCTCTGAAGTCCGCGCAGTTCTTGAAATCAAAGCTGCCGAACTTGCCGCCGAGCGCTCAACTCCGGCAGATCACGTCATTACTAAAGGCCTTATCGCCGAAATTAAAGTTCTTAAAGGCAATGTAGATATGGCCACATTGATTGGGCTCGATCAAAGAATCCACCACCATATTTATCAGTGCACCCACAATGAGTTTCTAGCATCGGCCTTAGATAATTATTACGCCCATGCGCTTCGAATTTGGTTTCTTGCTCTAGATCGAGTTGCCGGCTTAGCCGAGGCGATTATTGAACACCGCGCATTGCTTGAGGCAATTGCCAGTAGCGATTCAAAGGCAGCTGGTAAGGCAATGCGTGATCACGTTGAGGGCTTTGAAGCATCAATTCGTAAATCTCTATAAACCACCACTAAAAAAGAATGAGGAAATGGTTATGAGCAAGTTACCTGCAAAAGCTAAGTGCGTCGTCATCGGCGCAGGTATCGTCGGAAACGGCATGGTCTATCACCTTGCAAAACTGGGCTGGAAAGATATTGTCCAGATCGATAAGGGTCCTTTGCCTAACCCTGGTGGTTCAACTGGCCATGCATCTAACTTTATTTTCCCTGTTGATCACTCGAAAGAGATGACGGCAATTACAGCTGAGAGCATGCGCCAGTACAAAGAGTTTGGAACTTTTACAGAGTCGGGTGGAATCGAAGTCGCCCGTACGCCTGAGCGCATGCAAGAGCTAGCTCGCCGAATTACTTCGGGCAAATCATGGGGAATCGATGGTGGTCGAATCCTCACTTCTGCACAAGTAAAAGAGCTCGTCCCATATGTTGATGAAGAGATTATTTTGGGTGGCTATTACCAGCCAAGCGTCGGCGTCGTAGATTCAGTTCGCCATGGCACGATGATGCGCGAAGCGGCCGCCGAGATGGGTGCATCGCAATCTTTTGCCAATGTTGAAGTTTTAGATATCACTGTTGTGAATGGCCGCGTGAGCGCCGTTGTTACCGATCAAGGAACGATTGAAGCCGATTATGTAGTCATTGCAACTGGATGCTGGTCACCAAAGCTTGCCGCAATGGCGGGGGCGCATATTCCATTGACACCAGCGGTTCACCAAATGAAGGACGTTGGACCCGTACCTTTCTTTAAAGATACCAAAGGTGATATCGAGTGGCCGATTGTTCGCGACATGGATGTTTTCATGTACGAGCGTCAACACGGTACTGGTCTAGAAATTGGTTCATATGCCCACCGACCAATTCTTTATACGCCAGAGGATCTTCCATCAAATGCAACGGCAACTTTGTCACCTACGGAGTTTGCTTTTACGCAGGCCGATTTTGATATTCAAGACGAGCATGCTTACGAACTTATGCCATCAATTGTTGGCGATGAGAACGTCCGTGAAAAGTATGCAATCAATGGAATTCTTTCTTACACTCCTGATGGAATGCCGATTTTAGGCGAGACTCCAGAAGTTAAGGGTCTATGGTCGGTTGCTGCAGTATGGATTAAGGAAGGTCCAGGAACAGCTAAGTCTGTTGCCGAATGGATGGTCCTTGGTGATTCAGAGATCGATCTTCACACCTCAAATATCGCTCGCTTTCATGAACACCAAAAAACCGAGTTCCATATTAAATCGCGTGTAGATGAGAGTTTTAATAAGACGTACGGAATCGTGCATCCTAATGAGCAGTACTTATCAAATCGAAATGTTCGCCTCTCTCCATTTTATGCTGCAGAAAAAGAGCTAGGTGCAGTTTTCTATGAGACCGCTGGTTGGGAGCGGCCTTTCTGGTACGAGTGCAATAAGGGATTAGTTGCTAAGTTTGGTGATCGCGTAATGCCACGTACTGCTGAATGGGAATCACGTTGGTGGTCACCAATTATCAATGCAGAGCACTTGCAAATGCGCGAAACTGCCGGCATCGTCGACCTTTCAGCCTTTACAATTTTTGACATTACTGGGCCATCTTCACTTGCCGTCGTTCAAAAAGCGGCACTTCGTCAGATGGATGTAGCTATGGGGCGTGTGGTTTACACGCCAGTCCTCGGACCAAATGGTGGCTTCAAATCCGACTTAACAATCATGCGACTAGATACCAATCATTTCCGTGTGGTTACAGGCGGCGCTCACGGAATGGCCGATAAGAAATGGTTTAGCGATCTGCTACCTAACGATGGTTCGGCGCAGATTTTCGACTTAACATCGGGCTATACAACTATAGGAATTTGGGGACCAAAGGCCCGCGAAATTATTCAAAACCTTACTAAGACCGACATGGGCAAAGATTCATTCAAGTTCAGTACCTGCAAAATGATAGAAGTTGGACCAGTTCAGGTCTTAGCTTCGCGTATTTCTTACGTTGGTGACTTAGGTTGGGAGTTCTACGTTCCAATTGAGCAAGGCGCAAAGCTATGGGACATGCTCTGGGAGTCGGGTAAGAAGCACGAGATGATTCCAGTTGGTATCGGCGTGTATGGCACAACGGGTCGGTTAGAAAAGTGTTACCGCGCCTACGGTCCAGAGCTTGAAACTGAGTACACAGTTGTTGAGGCTGGAATGCAGTCACCTAAGTTAAAAGAGGCCGACTTCATTGGTAAAGAAGCCCACGTGAAGCACCGTAGTGAAAAACCAATAACAATGCTGTGTACTTTATTTGTCGATGATCACACGTCTTCGAGCGGAGAGAAACGCTACATGATGGGCAATGAGCCAATCTTGACGTTAGATAAGCAGCCAATCGTTGACTCACATGGTCGCCGTTCCTACGTCACAAGTGCGGGATCTGCTCCCTCCCTTGGTAAGCACATCCTGATGTCATACCTACCTACCGAGTTAGCAGTTGCCGGTAATAAGTTCATCGTTGAATATCTAGGTGAGCACTATCCATGTTCAATCGCTGAAGTAGGTGCTACATCAGTCTTTGACCCCTCCAATGAACGGATCATGGCCTAATGGATGTTCTTGTCTGTTTAAAGCGCGTTCCACTTGCAGGTGGAGCGTTAATCTTGACACCGGATTCGCGCGATATCGAAACCAAGCACTTAGGTTTTGGTATTAGTCCGCACGAAGAAAACGCCGTAGAAGCCGGGGTTCAATTAGTTGAACAAATGGGTGGCACGTTAACTCTATTAACCCTTGGACCTGGAGATGCTGAAGAGCAACTGCGTTCACAGTTAGCAATCGGCGCGACCCGCGCAGTCCTGATTGAAACCGATGGCCAAGAGTGGGATCCTCAGGGAACTGCCGCAGCCTTGGTTGATGCAATCAATGCCGAAGAGACAAAGTTTGATTTAATCATCTTTGGTGCCGAGTCTGCCGATAGTGCTGGTTATCAGATTCATATTCGAGTGGCGCACGCACTTAACCGACCTATTGTCACAAATGTAAAGTCCATGAAAGTTGAAAATGGAATTGCAAGTTGTGAGCGCGTTGTAGCCAGCGGACGCGAACATTACGAAGCTCCACTTCCTGCCATCATTACCGTTCGCGATGGTTTAAATATTCCGCGCTATCCATCGGTTCCGGGACGCATGCAGGCGCGTAAGAAGATTGTTGATATGAAAAAAGCCGAGCCCCGCGTTCCAAAACTTGAAAAAGTAACGCTCGCACTTGCGCCATCAAAAGATAAAGGCGCAGAAATCTTAGGCAAAGGCACCGAAGCCATTCCGGCCTTAGTCGAAGTCCTAAAACAGATTGGAGCCATCTAATGATTTTGGTTCTAATCGATCATGATCGAGGAGAAATCGATCAACTCTCCCTTCGCGCGCTCACTGCCGCTCGCAAACTGGATTCAGATATTGAGGCCGTTGTTATTGGCGCAGATGCCAGTGCACTTGCCACAGTCGTTGGCCAGTACGGAGCAACAACTCTCCACGTTGCATCACATGCGGCGATTACGGATTACACACCAATGGCATCAGGACGCTCCCTTAAAGATTTAGTTGAAAAACTAAAGCCCACCGCAGTCTTAGCTGCTGGAAGCCCACGCGGCAATGAACAGCTAGCTCACTTAGCCGCTTTCTTAGATATCCCAATGGCGGCAGAGTGTTCAGAGATTACTTTTGGTTCACCGCACCACGTTTTACGCGCACGGTGGGGCGGAAACTTAATTGAGTCGGCAAATGTTCATGCCGAGCTTTTAGTTGCAACCGTTCTAAGCTTTTCCATTGAAGCCGAATCGGTCGATGGACCAGCTGCAACAGTTTCGCAGTTTGAACC
The DNA here is from genome assembly GCA_037139795.1 of Actinomycetes bacterium. Taxonomy (GTDB): domain Bacteria; phylum Actinomycetota; class Actinomycetes; order Nanopelagicales; family Nanopelagicaceae; genus Planktophila. The sequence goes on along the minus strand of JBAXFS010000069.1, from coordinate 2,476 downwards.
ATCTTTGCAACCGAGCGACTCTGTAGTAAAAATTCTGAGCCGTGACTCCGGTGAAACAAAGGGTGGAGTAACTCTCAGCGATGCCAAAGTAATTGTCTCCGGCGGTCGCGGTGTTGGTGGTCCCGATGGCTTTGGCAATTTAGAAGAGTTAGCGGCGTTATTAGGTGGCACCGTAGGTTGTTCACGCGTTGTAACAAGCTCTGGCTGGCGCCCGCACTCTGAGCAAGTGGGACAGACTGGAACTAAAGTTGCTCCTGACCTCTACATCGCCGCTGGTATTTCTGGTGCCATGCAACATATCGCCGGAATGAAAAACAGTAAAACCATCGTCGTCATCAATACCGATCCTGAGGCACCAATTTTACGTTATGCCGATTACGCAATCATCGGAGATTTACATCAAGTGCTACCCGCGCTTACAAGCGCCATACGTCAGGCAAAGGGATAAAAATGTCAGATATCGAAATCGCACAAGCTGCAACCATGAAGCCAATCAATGATATTGGCGCCGCGCTAGGCATTGATGTTGAAAACCTGGAAGCGTATGGAAAATATAAAGCGAAAGTGAATTTGAAGTATCTGACGGCCCTACCGACAAAGAAAGATTCAAAGTTAATTTTAGTAACGGCAATCAGCCCAACTCCTGCAGGTGAAGGCAAGACGACAACGACCGTTGGTCTAGGTGATGGTCTTCGGCATATCGGCAAAAATGCAATGCTGGCACTGCGTGAGCCATCCCTTGGTCCAGTCTTTGGTATGAAGGGTGGAGCCGCAGGCGGCGGTTATGCCCAAGTTGTTCCGATGGAAGATATCAACCTGCACTTTACTGGCGATTTCAACGCCATTGCCCTTGCAAACAACTTACTTGCGGCGTTAATCGATAACCATATTCACCACGGTAATGCTTTAGCAATCGATATTCGACGAGTTACGTGGAAGCGCGTAGTCGACATGAACGATCGTGCGCTGCGCGAAATTATTCAATCTATCGGTGGAGTAGGTAACGGTTACCCACGCAGCGATGGCTTTGACATCGTAGTCGCCTCGGAGATCATGGCAATCTTCTGCCTTGCAACGTCAATTGAAGATCTAAAGGAGAAAATTGGCAAGATCGTCGTTGGTTACAAACGCGATAAGACGCCAGTTTTAGCTAGTGAACTAAACGCACAAGGTGCGATGACGGTCATCTTGAAAGATGCTTTCCAGCCGAACTTAGTTCAAACGTTAGAAAATACCCCCGCCTTTATTCACGGTGGACCATTTGCCAACATTGCCCATGGGTGTAACTCCGTAGTTGCAACAACTTCGGCAATGAAGCTTGCGGACTACGTTGTAACTGAAGCAGGTTTTGGCGCCGACTTAGGTGCTGAAAAATTCGTAGATATTAAGTGTCGCAAGTCGGGCTTGCGTCCATCGGCGTGCGTGCTTGTTGCAACTATTCGCGCCCTTAAATATCACGGTGGCGCAGATCTTAAGACGATTACCGATGAGAATCTGGCTGCACTTGAAGCTGGAATAGTTAATTTAGAGCGCCATATTCACAATATCAAGGACGTCTATAGCATTCCATTGGTAGTTTCAATCAATCACTTCACTAGTGATACCGATGCCGAAGTAGAACTTCTTCGTAAGCGCGTTGAAGCCATGGGCGTAAAGATTGTTCTGGCAACACATTGGGCCGATGGCGGTAAAGGCGCAGTTGCGTTAGCTCAAGCCGTTGTCGAACTATGCGAACAGCCAAGTTCAATGACATTTGTTTATGAAGATGAAGATTCATTGTGGGATAAAATCACCGCGGTCGCAACGAAGATCTATGGCGCTAAAGAGGTTACTGCCGATGCCAAAGTTCGCCTTAAATTAAAGGAGTTAGAGGCCTCGGGGTATGGTCACTTCCCAATCTGCGTAGCTAAGACCCAGTACTCATTTAGCACCGATGCCGCGCTGCGCGGAGCGCCAAGTGGACACTCACTCAATATTCGCGAAGTGAAACTCTCGGCAGGTGCCGAGTTCATCGTCATGATCTGTGGCGAAATAATGACAATGCCAGGCTTGCCAAAGGTTCCATCGGCTGAGCGCATTGATTATATTGATGGAAAGGTCGTAGGTTTGTTCTAATGAAGTACTCACCGTGGTCACAGGAGCAAGCGTTGCTTCTTCTTGCGACCCTGCGTGAAGAAAAAGGCCCGGTATTAATGGCGTTGCAGTTAATACAAAAAGAGTTTGGCTATGTTGACCCAGCATGCGTTGAGTTAATCGCAAACTTCTTTAATAAATCACGGGCCGAAGTACATGGCGTGCTGACTTTCTATCATGACTTGCGAACGACACCACCGGCCGAGCATCAGATATCTATTTGTGTAGCTGAAGCTTGCCAGGCCGTTGGCGCTCGGTCGCTCGAAAAGGAAGTCAAGGCAAAGTTTGGCGATGAGACTAAAGACGCCTACTGCTTCGGAAACTGCGCATTAGGACCGGCAGC
>JBAXFS010000068.1:0-6979 GCA_037139795.1 Actinomycetes bacterium | reverse complement strand
CCAACCGGCCGCTTTGGAGACGGCAACTCTAGCCAATTGAGCTACTGCCCTTCGCACGGGGGCATGGCAAAACCATAGGGAAAAGCAAACCCTCGTGAGCGTTGAAGTGTAGAGGTTAGGAGGGCCTTAGGTCTAACTCGCATCTGGAGTACGGCAGACTGGGGCCATGAGTTCACGAATATCCTCTCGAATCGCGGCAATTGCCGAATCGGCCACTTTGGCCGTTGATGCCAAGGCCAAAGCCCTTAAGGCGCAGGGTCGCCCCGTCATTGGCTTCGGTGCAGGTGAGCCTGATTTTCCAACTCCTGACTACATTGTTGAAGCCGCAGCTGCTGCAACACATGTTGTTGCTAATCACCGCTACACACCAACGCCGGGATTGCCAGAACTTCGCGAGGCAATCGTTGCTAAAACAAAGCGTGACTCAAATTATGAAATTACTGCCGATCAAGTATTAGTAACTAACGGTGGCAAGCAAGCTGTCTATCAAGCTTTCGCAACAATAATTAATGAGGGTGATGAAGTTTTATTACCGGCACCTTATTGGACTACGTATCCAGAATGTATCAAATTAGCTGGCGGCGTTTCTGTAGAAGTTTTCGCCGATGAGACCCAAAACTATTTAGTAAGCGTTGAACAGCTAGAGGCTGCACGCACACCGAAAACAAAAGCAATTTTATTTTGTTCACCATCTAATCCAACTGGCTCTGTCTACTCTCCAGCACAAGTAAAAGCCATTGGTGAGTGGGCGCTTAAAAATAATATTTGGGTAATCTCTGATGAAATTTATGAGCACTTGTTGTACGACGGTGCAAGCGCACCAAGCATGCCCGTCGTGGTTCCTGGTCTTGCCGACACTTGTATTATTTTAAATGGCGTTGCAAAAACCTATGCGATGACAGGTTGGCGCGTTGGCTGGATGATCGGACCAAAAGATGTCATTAAAGCGGCAACAAATCTACAGTCGCACTTAACATCAAATGTTTCAAACGTTTCACAGCGCGCAGCTATTGCCGCACTTACTGGTGACCTCAAAGCAGTTCACGCCATGGGTGAGGCATTTAACCGTCGCCGCGCGTTAATCGTCGGTCTGCTCAATGAGATCCCAGGCTTTGTATGTCCAACACCAACTGGTGCCTTCTATGTATATCCATCGGTTAAAGGTGTACTTGGAAAAACTATTCGAGGTAAAACTCCTACAACATCGGCCGAACTAGCAACGTTGCTACTAGAAGAAGTTGAAGTTGCCGCAGTGCCTGGTGAGGCTTTTGGCCCCTCTGGTTATTTACGTTTTTCCTATGCCACAAGTGATGCTGACATCGTTGAGGGTATTGGGCGAATCAAAAAACTTCTAACAGAGGGTTAAATCTCTATACCTACGAGATTAACTTCGGCAACTAAAGTAATTCCAAAGGCTGACTGCACATGATCACGGGCGCGCTTTGCAAGGGCAGCAATATCTGAAGCTGTTGCATTACCCGAATTTGTAAGTGCTAAAACATGCTTCGTTGAAATTCGTGCACCACCAATTTCATCGCCTTTATGTATTCCTGAGTTCTCGATAAGCCAAGCTGCCGAAACCTTTACGCGGCCATCCTCTAGCGGCCACTTAGGCGCAGCATTAGGTAGAGCATCGGCGGCTTGCTGGGTAATTATCGGATTAGTAAAAAATGAACCGGCAGACCATGAGTCGTGATCTTCTTTCGAAAGCAGCATTCCTTTATTAGCGCGAAGTTCGAGTACTGCCTTTCGGCAATCGAGAACGGAGGCTTTATCGCCAATTTCAATCTCTAATTTTCGCGACAGTTCAATATAAGTAATCGGCGTTGTCATTTCGCCGATGCGCAGTTGAAAAGCTACGTCTAAGACAACGTAGCGACCTGGGTGCGCTTTGAAATATGAGTTGCGATAAGAAAACTCGCACTCGGCATTTGTAAAAGTCTTAATCGCTTTACTCTGGCGATCGTACGTACGCACTCGGGTAATAAACTCACTTACTTCGTGGCCATAGGCGCCTATATTTTGAATCGGCGCAGCACCTACCGTGCCAGGAATCCCGCTAAGGGTTTCAAGGCCGGCATAGCCGTGGGAAATCGAAGTTAAAACAAAAGAATCCCAGTTTTCCCCGGCACCGATAGTAAGCGTTGCACCACTGCAGGCATCGACTTCAGACTCCACTGAGTTATTTGAAATTCGAATAACAGTGCCTTCGAAACCACTATCGGCAATTAAAACATTTGTTCCGCCACCCATAATGAAAATTGGCGAATCTCCTGCAGCTTCAATCGCCGCAATGATTTCGGCTTCGGTAGAGACTTGAACAATTTTGCGCGCCGGGCCACCCACACGCAGGCTGGTGTATTTCGATAGCTCGGTCATGGTTAAAGGTTAGCGACGTGGCGACAAAATTGCGCTTTTGCCCCTAAAGCGATCGAGAATGCGATCGTAATTCTTCTTAGATTGAATTTCACGGTAATCGGAATCCACATCATGGTAGCCATGGTGACGCCCCTGTTCGAGCGGCAGTGTCACTTGGAGCAAGCGCCCTCCAGCTTGGCGAACTTTTAATGAAAACTCGATATCTGCATTTCGATAATAGATTGCACGTGGATTGAATCCACCAGTTTCTAGTATTGCCTCACGATTAAGGGCCATGAAGTATGAGAAGAGAACATCGACTTCGCCATCACCTTTATCATCAACGCTGCGCCAATCATCTTCGGTATTAACTAATCCCCCGCGCCAACCAACTGCTACGAATTCACCTTTTTTTAACTCCGCAATTGCTTGAGTAATCGCATCACCGGTAAAGCGTGTAGAGGGATCCATAATCACAATGTAGGCACTTTTAACTTTTTCAATCATGACATTTGCGCAATCGCCCCAACTGGCACCAGGTGCAACCGCAAATAGATATGTGCGTGAATCCATGGCCTCGACAAGTCGTCCTGGGTCACCGATTGAAAGAATAACGATTCCGCAATCGCTATTGGCCTTTACGGAGTTAACGGTCTCAAGGGCATCATCGCTAAATCCATCGACGATAATTCCGACCGTAGTCTCTTTCTCTAAATCTATTGGGCGAATATCGCGGGCAAAGGCCAGCGTAATAAAGGCGGCTTTTGCGATTAGTTCAAAGCCATCGGCAACATCTACAACCTCATAGCCCAATGCTGCGATTTTGTTGCGCAAAGTATCGGCCAGCGCAAAATCTTTTGCACTACGTGCACTCATACGTTCTTGAGCAAGGGCTAGAACTGAATCGGGGGCGCTCATTTGGTAACGACGGCTTTAGCCATTCCTAACACTTTAATTCCAGCCGACGTAGCAACTAAATCTAACTTGATTCGGTCTCCCTCAATAGCGGCAACGGTTCCCGTAATGGTTAAATCGGTTTTTTCACCCATGGGAACAATGACGGGCTTAATAAAGCGCGCCGATAACTCATGCACAGTTGCACTTCCGCCAGACCAATCGGTTACGTATTTACCGACAAGTGCCATTGTTAACATTCCATGTGCAATTACATTTGGCAGGCCAACTGAAACTGCAAACTCTTCATTTTGGTGGATCGGGTTTTGGTCGCCACTTGCATCGGCATAAGCTTTCAACATCGTACGATCTATGTAGAAAACCCTTTGCGGAATCTCTGCACCGATTTCAATCATCCGCGCACCACCAAAGTTGACCATGAAGAAACTACAAGTTCACCTCGGCAATGTAAATCCGAGCGAACGGAGATAATTTCATTTCCGGCGACAGCTCGCAGAGTTTCAATTGTTGCCGAACATTTAAAAGTGTCACCCGCGACTATGGGGCAGAAGATTTCAAACTTTTGATCTCCGTGTACAAGGCGCGTCCAATCAACACCGATTTCAGGTTGCGTCAGAATTGATTCATATTGCGAGAGTGAAATTCGAATTGAAAAAGTTGGAGGTGCAACGCTTGTATTACTTTCGCCAATGACGGCAGCAAAGGCATCAATTTCTGATTGCGTTACGGTTACTAAATCTGCACCAGCAAAAGTGCGCCCGACCGAATCGGGATTGATCATTAGCGGGTTTCGCGGTGAAGCGTTGACAGCTTGCAACGTGGACAGAACTTCTTAAGCTCCATGCGGTCTGGATCGTTGCGGCGATTCTTCTTAGTGATGTAGTTACGCTCTTTGCAATCAACGCAGGCCATGGTGATCTTTGGACGTACGTCCGCGCTCTTACTTGCCATGGTCTTACTCCTTCATTGGTTATCGAGGGGCTCAGGTTACCCGAGGCCACTCAATGCGCGAAATTCGCGCGGGTAGTACTAGTAGCGGGAGCGGGATTTGAACCCACGACACAGCGATTATGAGCCGCTTGCTCTACCAAGCTGAGCTACCCCGCCAGGGGTGTGCTTTGAAAAAAGCCTTCAACTAGTGAAAGGCTCTGTTCGAGCCCCCCACCGGAATCGGACCGGTGACCTCTTCCTTACCATGGAAACGCTCTACCAACTGAGCTAGGGGGGCTGAATGCTTTTAGGCATACAGTCGAATGCGAAGCGTACAGGCAGTGAAGAGCTTTCGAAAATCCTTTTATCGGGCTGGATCTAAGGTGATTTTGCCAGTGGTTTCGCGGGCCAACATCGCTCTATGGGCAATAACGGCCTGACTCAAACCAAAAGTTGCACCAATAACAGGCTTTAGCTTGCCGGACTTAATCAATTCAAAGAGTTCGGCAATAACATCATTCATTAACTCTTTTTTACCGAAGCAATGAGAGAGCCAAAAACCCGTGATTGTCTTTGAGCCACCCATCAATGAGCCGGGATGAATTGGCGTTGGCGCTTTGCGAGATGCCATTCCATAAGTAATCAACCGACCGAAAGGAGCGAGAACTTCAAGGCTGGCATCAAATGTCGATCCACCAACCATCTCTAAAACTAAATCAACGGGCTTGCCGTTATTGGCGGCGAGAATATCGCGACCAAGATCTTCTGAATGTGCGTCGATAACTACATCAGCACCGAGAGATGTTGCGAGTGCACGCTTGCCTTCGCTTGATGCAACGCCAATAACTTTTGCGCCCCATAACTTTGCAAGTTGAATTGCAACTGTTCCAACGCCACCTGCGGCGGCATGAACGACAACAGTTTCTCCAGCTTTTAAGTGCCCGACAGTTTTTAATATGTGCCACGCAGTTGAGCCTTGAACTAACATGCACAGAGCTTGCTCATCACTAACGCCATCTGGAACATCGATCATCGCGGCCGAATAAGCCAAAGTTTTTTGGGCATACCCACCGCTTGCAACGGGAGTTAAAACACGACGTCCAGTTGATGTGGTTCCCACAACTTCGATTCCTGGCACCAGTGGAAGTTTCTGTGGTGATAGATATGAATTCTCCGTTTGGTGAGTATCTGCGTAGTTGATTCCAATGGCACGGACATCAATTATCTCAAGACCCTCACTTGCGACTGGCTCTGGGAGCTCTACCAAATGCATGGACTCTGGGCCGCCAAAGGCGGTTATCTGAATGGCTTTCATGCCAGAAGAGTACAAGGGTCGGCAGGAATTACCTGCGCAATTCCTAAACAGGGGAATTACCCCTTGTCAACGCAGTTCAAGAAGAGCACTATAGATATCGAGCCCACTAGTTGCGGAGGAACCTAAGTTGAAGATTAGTTCACTTATTTCTGGAAAGCGTGTTGAAACAATCTCATCGAGTGCAACCATCCATGACTTAGTCAACTCCCTCAATACGCACCATGTAGGTGCACTAGTCGTTTCACCCGATGGGAAAAAAATTGATGGCATCGTTTCAGAACGCGATGTTGTACGGGCTATGCCCGGCAAGTTAGATGAGATCACACAAATGCGCGTTCGAGATGTGATGACGGTAGAGGTCATTACCTGTACTGAGACTTCAACGGTGGCTGAATTAATGACAGTGATGACTGAACGGCGAATTCGCCACGTTCCAGTCGTGGATAGCTCAGGTAACTTAATTTCAATCGTTTCCATTGGCGATGTTGTAAAAGCTCACATCAATGATTTAGATGCCGAGCGAAAAGCACTGAGCGATTACGTTCACTCTTCTTGATATGAGAGTAACTCGTCTATCCACCACAGCAATTAAGGGTTTCCAACTCCATCACCCACAATCAATTCAGATTACCGAACGCGGCGCAGTTGGTGATCGTGAGTTCTTTTTAATCGATGATGCCGATGTAATGGTTTCGATAACAATGGAAGGTGACTTAGTTTCTTTCACCGCCTCATACGACGCTGATAAAGCAACGCTTTCAATTCTTGAAAATGGTGAAGTCGTCGCACAAGGCAGCGTCAATGAAGGTCCCGCGCAAGCTGGCAACTTCTTTGATGCATGGGATGTCGAAGGGAATTTAATTGCCGGTCCTTGGAATGATTTGATTTCAGAGCGTCTCGGCAAAAGAGTCCGATTAATTAAGACCAGTAAGGGCCGCAACGGCAGCGATGTTGAGCCCCTTTCGCTAGTCAGTAGCGCATCAGTCGGCGCACTAGAAGATTCGGCAAAAGTTGGCCCAATAGACGCCAGGCGTTTTCGAATGCTTATCCAGGTAGATGGAACTGGTGCACACGAAGAAGATACGTGGACAAATCAAGAGTTTTCAATTGGCGGCGCGATAATCCGAGCCGGTGGCCCGGTGAAGCGGTGTGCAGCAACAACTAGAAACCCTGAGAGTGGGATAGTGGATTTAAAAACTCTCAAACTCATCGGTGACTACCGTGGTCGCCAAGAATCACGCTCTGGTCTGGGCTTTAACTTCGGCATCTACGCAACATGTGTGCAACCCGGACTCATAACCGTCGGTGATGAATTAATTAAACTTCCTACTTAGTCGTTTTGAGGAAAACCTAAGTTAATTCCACCATGGCTTGGATCCAACCAACGACTAGTGACAACCTTGCCACGAGTAAAGAAGTGAACGCCTTCTGCACCGTGAGCGTGAGAGTCACCAAATAACG
>JBAXFS010000067.1:0-7174 GCA_037139795.1 Actinomycetes bacterium | reverse complement strand
AGATTAGTTTGAGCACCATCGCTTTTGCGCCTGGATAGTAGCCCGCGTGTGAATTTGGATGTGTATGAATGGATTGGTGAGCTCGCCCTGCCGCCTCAAGACGCTTTTCATTCCAACCGGTTGTTGCAATCATTAAATCAAATACTTTTACAATGGCCGTACCAATAGTTTTTACAGGGCGAACGGTGCGCCCGGCAATATGATCTGCAACCACACGCCCGTGGCGGTTAGCTAAGTTAGCAAGCGGAACCAAAGTGGCACTGCCATCTAGAGCATCGGTTTTTTGTGCGGCATCTCCCACCGCATAAATATCCTGGTTGCTTGTTCGATTGAATTCATCAACTTGAATGCCATTACGCGAACCAATAGTTAAACCAGCAGCCTTTGCTAATCCAATTTCAGGGCGCACGCCGATTGCAAGAATTACTAATTCCGCTGGAATATTCTGGCCATTTAACAAATCAACACTATCTGGCCCAATTTTGACAACGCTGGAACCTAAGTGGAGATTGACGCCTTGAGCCAGCATTTCTGTGGCAACTAACGTCGCAAGTTCTGGATCCAGCGGCATAAGCACTTGATCTGTTGCTTCGACTAGCGAAGTTGAAATTCCACGATGAACAAGATTTTCAGCGATCTCAACTCCGATGAAACCCCCGCCTATAACAACGGCGCTTTTTGGCTGAGCACTGACTCGATCCGAAATTCTTTCAACATCTTCAACTGTGCGTAGCGTCATCCCACGTTCGACACCTGGGATTGAAGGCACAACCGGCGATGCACCAGGGCTAAGGATTAACTTGTCGTAATCAATTTCGTGAGTTTCGTGGCTATCGAGGTTCTTAATGGCGATGGTTTTCTTGTTGGTGTTTATCGCCAAAACCTCAGTATTTACGCGTACATCGAGACGAAAACGTGCGTGCAAGCTTGCTGGCGTTTGCAGAAGTAACGCGCTCTCTTCCTCAATCACTCCACCAACGTAATACGGCAAACCGCAGTTGGCATAGGAAACATAACCACTTTTTTCAATCACAATAATTTCGGCATTGGCATCTAATCGGCGCAAACGTGTTGCTGCCGACATTCCGCCTGCGACGCCACCAATAATGACAACGCGCATTATGAGGTTGCTAACGGAAGATTATTGGCTTGCCAGTCAACAATGCCATTTGTTAAATTGAAGATACTAGTGAAACCATCGTGATGCATCGCTGTCACAGCAATACCTGAGCGTCGCCCACTGTGGCAATAAACGGCATACGTTGCTTTTTTATCTAACTTTGCAATTTCAGTTTCAAACTGTGTACCTTCGACGTCGATATTGATAGCTCCCTGAATATGGCCAACCATGAATTCGCCTGGAGTGCGCACATCTAGAACAACAACTCCGGATTCGCTAACTTTTTTGGAAAAGGCATTGGCATCTAAATTAGTAGCCGATGCGCTGCTTGAACAACCTGCAAGTAGAAGTGCAACAGATGCTATCGATATGAGTGAAATGACTTTTTTCATTAGATTCCCCTTAAGCCAGCGATAAAAATAGTTTTTGCAGTTGAGCCGTAACTGCATCGGAGTTTGTTTTGCCTTCAACGATGCACTCTTTTAAGCTTGCAGAAATCAATGTAAAGGCCGCGGTATTAACAGCTTTTGATACTGCAGACATTTGCGTGACTATCTCATCGCAGTTTCTACCCTCTTCGAGCATGCGCGCAACTGCGCCTAGTTGGCCTTGGGCGCGCTTTACGCGCTTTGTGATGGCCTCGATTTGCTGCTCATCGGTAAGTACGTGGGCAATCTTCTTTGTTGTCATTAGCAGGTGCAGCGATCTTGCTCGGGAACGCCAGCGAGAGCTTGCTCTATATGCTCTCCGCAGCCTGACCAGGTAGCCTTTTTACACACACTGCAAGTAACGCGTGAACACATTTTTAACTCCCTCGTCGATTTAGAGGAAATTTAGCATACCCCCGGGGGTATGTCAAAACGGCTTACTTCTGGTGGTGCCCTTTGCGAATCATGTTGAGCATCTTGATGTTTATGACGGCAAAACGCCATAGCTGGATAGGTATGTTCTTTCTAAAGCGAAGGGTTTTAGCCGTTGGCAGTGGAGCATGAGAAATTGCATCCTGTGGATTTTCCATATGATCGGCCCTTACTCTGGAATTAATGCCCAGCCCGGACGGGCCTTGGCTTTGTAGATAAACATGTAATGCAAAAGTAGTTTGATCCAGTGACCGCTTAAACCAATCTCCCCATATGTATCTTGCATACTTCGTCCAGTGTTTGGATATTTTTCATAGTCTTGAACTATTGGAAACATTGTCATAGCGGCAGCTGAGCCTTGAGTTAACCCAGATCCGGAAGATGCGACACATGCCGCACCCATCTTCGCCATTGATGCTGAGTGGGCATGAGCCAACGGGCCTTTTTCAATTAAATCTTTAATAGTTAAAATTGATAGTTTGCCCATAATTCCAGATGGCATTCCAGTACGAGGTGGTGATGGCGCAATCACCGTGCCATTAGGAGATTTGCGTGGCTTTGATATCTGATGGGGTGGCGCAAAAGCGATTCCAACTGCAAACATATTTGGATAACTTGGATTGCGATAAGTACTTGGCCAATCTGATGCTTTCCAGTCCTCGTAGGCCTTACCTGAATAATCGGCATCTACTTTCATAAATCCGCTAGGCGCGAAAATCTGTGAGGATATATCTTCACCGGCTTTATTGAACGCCTGTAAATCTACGCCTCTAAATGGAGGCAGCAGCATTCCAAAATCAAACTCCAGTACATCTTTATTGCCATCAACTTGCTCGTAGAAAATCTTTCCAGCTTCAACTTTCTCTACATGGGCACCCAAGATTGCACGCACTCCACGCTCACGAAATAGGGATTCAGTCCATAACTTGCTCGTAGTTTGAAAACCGCGCTGGGTAAAGACCATTCCGCCAACACCAAAATCACCTAGTTCGAATTCATTCGTTATATAGACAAGATCGGCCATGTCTCGAACCCCAGCTTCGCGAAGTTCGTGATCGACATTGAATGTATATTCAAAGGCGGCACCTTCACATGTGCATGTTCCATGCCCTACACCGATTGCCAACGTCTGTTTTTTACCGGATTTCATTACTGAAATAACCCTCTTTAGGGCCTCAGCAGCATCTACGGCATGACCGGCGGTACAGACTGAAACGGTGTGACCGTCAGGGCCCAGGCCTTGAGTTGCAGCGAAATTCAATTTGGGACCCGTTGCATTTACTAAATAATCATATTCAATTCGTCCGACTTGATTAACTTTTGCTGGATCTGTGTAAGAAATCTCCACAAACGGTGAGGAGATTGTTGAATCACCCTCAGGGTAGATGCTCTTGGCAAGCCCCTGATGGAACTCAATTCCTTTTCGCTTATAAACCGGGGCAAGTGGGAAAATAACCTGTTCTTTCTGCATCTTTCCAACACCAACCCAGATATTTGATGGAATCCAGTTGTAGTTTGAATTAGGGGTGATAACGACTATCTCGTTTTGCTTACCTAATAAACGCTGTGCATGCAACGCTGCAGTATGGCCTGCAATACCCGCTCCAAGAATTACTACGCGTGCCATTTTATTTCCTCTCCGATGTTCACTATTGAACACGCAAAAGGATTACATCTATAGCAAAACGGGAGGTGCTAGCACTTACAAGAAATCCAAATCACACAAAATTAATTTATAGACGTCCAGCTTGGTGCACTCGCTTTAAAAACTCCTGTGTTTTTGGATTCTGAGGATTATGAAGCACTTCCTGCGCACTTCCCCGTTCGAGAATATTTCCAGATTCTAAGAAACAGACCTCATCGGCTACCTGTGTGGCAAAGCCCATTTCATGCGTTGCTAAGACCATGGTCATTCCATCACTCTTTAAATCTCGCACAATACTCAAGACTTCGTTCACTAACACCGGATCTAACGCCGAAGTGATTTCGTCAAGTAGAAGTAAACGTGGATTACAAGCAAGGGAACGAATAATTGCAACGCGTTGTTGCTGTCCCCCACTTAAGCGATCTGGATATTGATCGGCTTTATCGGCTAAATCAAAGCGTTTTAGTAATTTTTGTGCAGCATCTATCGCCTCTTCCTTACTTTTTCCAGCAACTTTAATCGGTGCCAAAGTAATGTTTTCAAGGACTGTCTTATGAGGAAATAAGTTAAATGATTGAAAAACCATTCCTAAATTACGGCGCACTTCATCGGCGTTAATGAGAGGATCGGAAATCTCAGCGCCATCTAGGAAGATTTGACCATCATCGATTGACTCGAGCAAGTTAATACAACGCAAAAGCGTGGACTTACCCGAACCTGAAGCTCCAATTAAAACCGTTGCTGTGTGCTCCGGAACAGATAAAGAAAGGTGGTTGAGCACTAGCTCTTGACCAAAGGACTTACGAATATCTTTAAGCTCGAGGACATTAGCCATTAGATTGCGCCCTCAGCATTCTGTGCATTGGTCCGCTGCCTTATTGCGCGATCGGTGTATCGGGTCATGGGGATCGTAATAAATAGGAAGAGAATTGCAGCCACAACATATGGCGTGTAATTAAAAGTTCGGCTGGCATTTATTTGTGCGGCGCGAACAGCATCAGTAACACCCAAGATTGAGACTAAGCCCGTGTCTTTGAGTAGAGATACGAAGTCATTTAATAGCGGCGGGACTACTCGGCGAATCGCTTGTGGCAAAACCACGTATCTCATCGTCTGTCCAGAGGTAAGGCCAATGGATCTGGCAGCGGCTCTCTGACTTGGGTGAATCGACATAATGCCGCTTCGAATTACTTCTGCAACATATGCCGAATAAGTCAGGACTACCGCAACAGTGCCTAGAAAAATGACATTGCTTGGAATTCCACTTAGGCGCAGAGCTGGAACGCCAAAACCAACGAGCAGAATAATCAAAATTAGAGGAGCCCCGCGGAAGATATCGACGTAGGCGGTAGCTAGAAATCTAAATGGTGTAAGCGCCGGTGACTTTGTCGTGCGCATTAGAGCTAAACCGAGCGCGATTACTCCGATACATGTGCCACCTATAAAGGTCAGTTGAAGGTTGATCCAAAGACCGGCAATAACAGTTGGAAAGACTTTGCGGCCATAGTCAATATCGAAAAATGTCTTCTGGACAACGGCCCAACCAGGGGAAGTTATTGTGATGCTAACTAATGTGCCAAGCACTACTAGCGATGAGATTGCGGCAATAGTTGTTTGCCGTCTACTTATTCGCTTACGGGCTCCACGCCTTTCAATCTCACGTGAGCTTGGCGACCAAGCAGAGTTAGTTCGCTCTGTCATGGCCGCCAAACTACCGTGTTTACTTCTCTACTTCTTACTAAGGCTTTAGTACTGGCGCACCGCCACCAGTAGCAAGCCACTTATCCGTAATCGCGGCCAAAGTTCCATCTTTAGTAATCGCATCAACGGCAGCTGAAACGCATGACGTCAACGCACTTCCCTTAGATAGCAAGAGTCCAAATTGATCTCCGCCACCAGTTGAAGGCAGCTGACCAACAATTAATCCGTTTGTAACTTCAACACCCGATAGATAGAAAGCTGTTGGAAGATCAACGACCAATCCATCTATCTGACCGTTCTTAAGGGCAGATACACCAGCGGCATTGTCATTAAATACCTGAGGCTTGATTCCAATTTGGTTCTGGATTGCATCAAGTGAAGTTGTACCAACAGCTGCACCAAGCTTTGCACTCTTCAAGTCAGCAATCGAAGTTTTGCCTGCAATTTTGCTTCCCTTGAAAGAAACAATTGCTTGTGGGGCAGTGTAATAAGGTGAAGAGAAGTCAACGGCCTTTGCTCGATCTGGCGTAATTGAAAATTGCTGCAAATTGAAATCGAAGTTCTTAGCACCAGGTGTTACTGCGCTGTCGAAAGTTGTACGAACCCAGACGACATCACTATTTGCAAAGCCGAGCTGTTTAGCAACGGCATATGCCACTGCGCCTTCAAAACCATTACCAGTCTCTGGCTTATCATCGATCATCCATGGGAAGTAAGCTGGTTGACCTGTAGCAATTGTTAACTTTCCCGCCGTCAAGGTTTTAAGGTCGGCCTTAGCGCATGATGCTGCGCTACTTGCCGTTGATGAGGCACTCTTAGCGCATCCTGAAAGTACGAGGGCTGCGGCAATGACTACTACTGAAATAATTCCAAAACGTTTTTTCACGTTAACTCCTAAAAAGTGGATAGATATAGCCAAAGGTTATTGAGAAGAGTTCTAGATGTCTACATGCCCACTCTGCGCATGAGTGCCCCTTAAGCGAGCGCGGCATCCAAAGTAATCGTGGCCGATGAATAGAGCTTAGAAACTGGGCATGTCCGCTTAGCTTCAGTAGCTAATTCAATGAACTCTGCATTGGACATACTTTGATTGCTTCCACGCGAGACTAAGTGGACTTCACTGATGGCAAATCCGCCATCGCGTTGCTCCAAGGTCACGCGAGCCGTTGTTTCGATCTCGCCTACGGGTAACTTGGCATCCTCAATCAAACTCGTCAAATGCATCGAAAAACATCCCGCGAGCGCCGCCCCAATGAGCTCCTCTGGGTTTGTTCCCATTCCATCTTCAGTGCGCGACTTTAAAGAGAAAGGAATACTCAGGCCATCGCGGCCAAGGGTCATTGTGCCCGTTCCGGTTGGAACTGGTCCGCTCCATTTCGCGCTTGCATGTCGGAGAATTTTCATGGATATGCTTCCTTTCGAGAGGGGTCACTATGAAACCAGGGGTTGTATTCAGTGCGGTGTCGGAAACCATAGCAAAAGATTGCATTACAACAAGAGGTGAAGCTAAGTGCACCACACTTATTGATCGCGGCACGTATGCCGAGGCAATGACGGCCGTTGAAATCTGGCTAACTGGCAATGCCGCTCCAGTGGTTAGTACAAAACACGACACTCTTATTTATACGCGCTCTGGAACTGCCACTTTAGAGATAACCGATGAAGATGGCGTGCACTCGCAGGAGATGAAAGCCGGGTCGGCCTCACTCATTCGATCTGGCTCTACATTTAATTGGAGCTCTGGCAAAGAGCTTCGTGCCCTTGAGGTTAGCGTGCCGGATAAATCTGGACCCTTTGCCCGTAAACAGAAATCGCCTACCGAGTATTACGATCGATTTGTTCAGCAAG
>JBAXFS010000066.1:0-7407 GCA_037139795.1 Actinomycetes bacterium | reverse complement strand
CGAGCGTTAATCAAGGGCGCGTCTGGTGCTCAACTTCCTTCACTCTTGAACGCACATAATCTATTCTCTCTCCATGCGCTATCAACCACCACGGATTCCAATTCAAGAGGGCCTAGCTAGAGGCCATGCCTTTCACCAGTTAATGGAGGGCCGTCGAAGTGTGCGAATGTTTTCTGATGAACCCGTTCCAAAAGAGGTTATTGAAACGGCAGTCCTAACGGCCAATACTGCGCCGAGCGGTGCGCATCAACAACCTTGGACCTTTGTAGCAACCAATGATCCCGATGTTAAGCATCGCATTCGAATGGCCGCTGAAATAGAAGAGCGCGAAAACTATGAAGGCGGGCGGCTGCCACCGGCTTGGCGTCTAGCCCTCGCCCACATTGGAACTAATTCAGATAAGAGTTACTTAGATGTTGTCCCGTGGATAGTTGTTGCCTTTGCACAAAAATCTACGCCTCTGCCCGATGGCTCATTAGTAAAAAATTATTATGTCAGCGAATCAGTCGGAATTGCTTGCGGATTATTCATTGCTAGTTTGCACACGATGGGCCTTGCGACCCTAACGCACACGCCAAATCCCATGGGCTTCCTTAATGAGATTTTCGAGCGGCCAGTAACGGAGCGACCATTTATCTTATTCCCCGTTGGTTATCCAGCAGAAGACTGCGTAGTGCCTGATCTAGTTCGCAAGCCGCTGGATGAGATTTTAATTCAGAAGTAACGAAGTATTTCGTTCCGCTCACAAATAACTCTTAATTGTAAGTTTATTTCTATTTAGTAAAAGTTGGTTCAAGCACACCTAAATCAAGGGCGCGTTCAATCTGTGCCAATGCCGTGACTAAACGAAGTTCATCATGTGCTCTCGCAACAACTCCAAGGCCCACAGGCAGCCCCTCGCTAATTCCCATGGGAACAGTTCCAATCGGTGTGCCACTAATTGCAGGGGCCATAGTGATCCAGGAATTATCACCGTAAGAATCCCCCGAGCCTAAGGTGCTAATCCATGCGGGCGAGTAAGTGGCACCGATTAATACATCGACATCGGCTAAGCCTTTATCTAGAGTCTTCTGAGCCCAACTCAGATTTCGGGCGCGCTTTGCTTGATAGGCACTATTTCGTCCGCCCAGAGTGAGAGCTTTATCAAATAACTCCTGGGCAAAGAATTTAAGTTCGCTATCTTTATGAGCATAGTTAAATGCCACAACGTCGGCCAAGGATTTAAGAGAAGTATCGGCACGTACGCTCAAGTATGCCCCCAGCTCATCCATTAACTCATGGAGTAGGGATTCATATTCATCATTGCCAGTCTCATCACTTGGGGCTTTAAGCGCAACTTCAACCAACGTAACTCCAGCCTTAGATAATTTAGAGATTGCCGAATCAAATAACGCATCGGTTCCGGCATGACCGGTTAGCCACGACCGTACGATTCCGATCCTTAAATTTCGTGTGTCTTCACTTGCCTTGGCTAACCCAGTCGTAGCACTCATGATTTCTAATAACAGGGCGGCATCTTTTACCGAGCGCGCCATTGGGCCAGGTGAGTCTTGCTTGGAACTAATAGGAACAACACCTTGGGTCGGAACAAGTCCGACGGTCGGTTTAATTCCAACACAACCATTTAAAGATGCAGGACAAATAATCGAACCGTCCGTCTCTGTTCCAACGGCTAACGTGACAAGACCTGCGGCAACCGCTGCCCCCGAGCCAGATGATGAACCACCTGCGCTGTGTTTATGAATCCAAGGGTTTGCAGTTAAGCCACCGACGGCAGACCAGCCACTTGTCGATAAAGTAGATCGAATATTTGCCCACTCCGAAAGATTTGTAGATGCGATGATGTTGGCGCCAGCTTCGCGAAGTCGCTTAGTTAAGGGCGAGTCTTCAACGACGGGGTGATCAAGGAGTGCCATAGAGCCCGCCGTGCCCGGCAATCCAACTGCCTCAATATTATCTTTAATAACTATTGGCAATCCGGCTAGCGGCGAATCTGAATCAAAATCAAATGATTCGGACTTTGGTGCCAGAGCTAGAATCGAATTGAGATCGTACCCAGTTGCATCGATCTCTGTAATCCGATCTAGGGCTTCGGTTGCAAGAGAGGTTGGGGTGCATGCCCCTGAACGCAAAGCATTGATTGATTCAAAGGCAGATCGCATCAAAGGCATTTGCCAAGATTAGTGCCCGAAGCTTAAATAAATCGATACCCCACTGCACGAACTGCAGAAATTGCACGCGGACCACCAGCATTGAGGATTTTTATACGCAGGCGCGATGCATGAGTATCAAATAGATGATCACTCGTGAATTCAGCAGAGATTCCAATTGCGTGACTTACTTGAGCCCGAGTAAAGACTCGGTTTGGTTCCTCCATCAACAGGTGAATAAAATCAAACTCTGTCCGTGTAATTGGTACTAAAACATCGCCTACTCGTAGTTCGCGAGTTAAGAGGTCTAGCGATAAGCCACCAGCCTCAAGCACGGTTCGAGCCGTCGAAGTTGTGTCCTTCTTGGTCCGGAGTTGATTCGCAACACGCAAGCCCAAAATTGTCTTTGAGACGGGCTTGGTTATGTAGTCATTGGCTCCTGCTGCCAAACACATCGCCTCATCGATCTCATCATCACGAACTGTCAGCATAATAATAGGTACCTCGGAATGCTTTCTAATTTCTCGGCAGACTTCAAGACCATCTGGTTGGCCTATCCCAATATCTAAAATAATGAGATTCGGTTTGTCGTTTACTAGCTTAACCATTGCTTCGATAGCATTTATAGCTTCAATAACGCGAAAATCTTGGCTTTCTAGACTCAACCTCACGAACGCTCGAATATCAGCGTTGTCATCAACTACTAAAACCAAGTCTTTCACTTATATCTCCTTTGTATCTCGTAATTGAGTCAAACAACTTCCTAACACTTCGAGCAACTTGTCCCTTCGAAGAAAAATCTGATCCTCCTCCGTTGTTTCATTGGCTTTTAACCACGCAGAGAACTTCGAAATCTCACTCCCCATGCTTTCCAAACCATAAAATCCTAAGACGCCAATCATCTCATGACATACGTTACGTAAATCACTAATTGTAGATGTTTCTATCGCAACTATCGCACGAACTAAAACATCTATCTGATGTGAGTCAATATATTCGTCAATCTCCGAAACGTAAATAGGAACTTCAACTCTAAATGTAGTTCCAACGTTTAGAGTGGACTCGACTGTGATACTCCCGTGATGTTCCTCAACTAGTCGTGACACTATTGCTAAGCCGAGTCCGGTGCCGGAAATGCCACTCTTTCTGGCATTGCTAGCTCTGAAGAAACTTGAAAATACATTCTCTAGTTCTAATTCTGGAATTCCGATGCCCTGATCACTAACGGATATTCGAAGCATCTTGGTGGGTTTATTCGTGACCCCCTTGTCTATATGAACACGTACGGAACTTCCATCTTTACTAAATTTGATTGCATTGCTTAACAGATTTGTTATGATCTCAGAGAACTGATTTCTATTTGCGTGTATTGCGGTCTGTAGCCCATCTTCAACGCTCAGTGTTATTGATATATGCGACGCTTCGGCCAGCGGCGTTAGAGACAGGATTGCATCATTGATGATCTCGATGACGTCATTTTCTGACTTAAGCAGGCCACTGGCGCCAGTCTCAAGATTAGTCAGGGAGAGGATATCTTGCACTAAATTTAATAGATTATTCGAGTTTCGCTCTAGGACTTCAATAATCTTTATCAGCTCTGCATCTGCCATACCCTCAAGTTTCGAACGTAAAATTTCGATATATCCGACAATCGAGGTTAATGGAGTGCGTAACTCATGATTAACAGTTGTGATAAATATGTTCTTTCGCTCATCCAATATTTCTAGTTGATCTACGACCATCCGCGACTGAGATAGTTGCATGTTTGCTTCCGTTATAAGGCGCAACTGCTCCACATTGGCCTTGGTATTTGCTCGGTACTGCTTAACCAATGTAAAAATGAGGGATGCAAAGAATATTAGCGCCAGAGCTAGAAAGAGAAGAAGGACGAAAAGGGATTGTTCTGCCTTATGGCGTCGATCTACTGCGGCTTTAGCCAAGACTAAGTCCAAATTATTTTGATAAACTACAACAAGTTTGCGCGTTTCTATAAGCATCGAATCTATAAATGCCTTAGATTGGAGCTCAATTGTTTTAGCTTCACTCCTAGGCAGGATTCCAGGATGAGCGGTGGCAAGTATTTTGTCTGCCTCATCAAGGTTTTTGAAATAATCCTGGGAGAATAGAGCTCCAGAAGTTAAGTTCGATGAAGTAATCACATTGAGACGTTGAGCTAATAACGCTCGTGCGATCTGTACATCTCTTCGGTCAACCTCTCCACCCACCCACTGGGCAAATCTCGTCGTATAGGCCAGTGACTCTCTTTGAGCAAAAAGTAGCGATGTAGATGCAAGTTCGGCGGAAGAAAAGAGATTGACATCCTTTGATGCACCACGAGAAATGTCTCCTGTTAATACCGTCAAAAATACCAGGGTGCAAATGATTGCAAAAAGTAAAATGAGTTGAAAGGCATTTAGTCTAAAACCAACCTTGAACTCTGATTTGCGCTTCCTAAAGTTAGGCAGTTTTCTTAACCTTAATAGTACGAAGAGACCAGTTCCATGCATCTAAGTATTTGAACCAAGAACTTGATGTATCAAAGACAATTCTGATAGGTCCACCTTCATTGTATGGAATATCTTTTCCAAACCTTTTGATGGCAATATAGGCACGGGCTTGGCTAAAATTTCCCGCTTTATTCGAGTATATGTAGTCATTTAGCGCAATCGTGTCGATTGTCATTGAAGATGTAATAGCACTTTTCCCGAAGAAATAATCAAGTGGAATGACCGTAAAGCTCTGCTTCTTCTTAACAAAGGGTTCCTGGATTGTAATGATTGTTGATTTAATGGCCAGCAGTGAATTCTTAGAATAATTAACCGACTTCTTCCCATTAGTAACTGTAAAAATCGTCGCGCTAGCAGGCAGTGGATCGATTGCGGCGCCGCCATATGGATTGGCCGATGATGCGGCCATGAAACCGCTTGCATTTGAGGGATTGAGGGTTATGGGCGAAAGGGCAAACAGGACAATAAATGCCATCCACGCAGATTTGTGCCTAATTTTCATGGACTGATTCCTCATTTCACGAGACTTTCAGTTGCAGTATGGAATCAATCTCGGCAACTATTTGATTGTTCTTGAAAGGTTTCACAATATATGAGCTAGCACCTAGCTCGAAGGCAGTCTTCATGTCTTCGGTTGCTGAGTTTGCCGTGAGCATCACGACTGGAACCTGGTTGAGATTCGGATCTGAATCCTCACGAATAGTTTTAAGCACATCTAAACCAGAAATGCCTGGCATCATGGAGTCCAACAAAACTAAATCTGGTTTCTCGGATTTTAATTGGGCCAAACCATTTTCACCATCAGAGCCCTGCGAAACGCTTATGCCAGCCTTTTCGAAAATAAATTGAATCAGATTCCGAATATCAGCGTTATCATCAATAACTAAAATTCGCTTTTTGCCTGTATTCACTTATTTTCCTTTCTCCTTGGCCGCCGAACCGGCTAATCGTTGCAGATGAATTCAATTAATCTGCGAAAAATTTATTTATGCAATGGCAAATGTACTATCGTGAATCGATTGTGAGTTGAAAGTGAGAGAAATGAGGGGTTTGCTCTCCTAAAAATGGTTTAACGCGTATTTTTAATCAACGACCCACGTGTCACCAGTGTGAAGAAGCTTCTCTAAGTCTCCGGCGCCTTGGGTATCAATAATTGAAGCTAACTGCTCATTAACCATGGCTGAATAACCTGGACGCGAAACACTACGGAAAATGCCTATCGGGGTGTGCTCAAGGGAGGATCCCGATAAACGCGAGAGTGAAAAGGCATATGAAGGATCTGGGTCATGCGCATCGTGGATAACTAATTGCGATTCATCAACTGTAGATAGCTCTACAAGTTTGAGGGCTGCACCCTCACGAATTACACCAAAAGTTGAAGATTTAATTGGCTGGCCATGAACCATCTGGAGTAATGAACCTTCTTTAGTTTCATTGTCTTTAACTTGGTCAAAGGCACCGTCATTAAAGATTGGGCAGTTTTGATAGATTTCAATCAATGCAGATCCTTTATGGGCAGCGGCTTGACGCAATACCTCAGTTAAATGTTTACGATCACTATCAATTGTGCGTGCAACAAAGGTTGCCTCTGCCCCTATTGCAAGTGAGACTGGATTAAAGGGAGTATCTAGTGAGCCATATGGCGTTGACTTGGTAATTTTACCTTGCTCGCTAGCTGGAGAGTATTGACCTTTAGTTAAACCATAAATGCGGTTATTAAAAAGGAGAATTTTTAATTCAACGTTTCGGCGAAGTGCATGAATCAAATGATTACCACCGATTGACAACGCATCGCCATCGCCAGTGATAACAAAGACAGTTAAGTCGGGTCGGCTAATTGCAAGGCCCGATGCGATTGCTGGAGCTCGACCATGAATCGAGTGCATTCCAAAAGTATTTAAATAATAAGGAAAACGCGAAGAGCAACCAATACCCGAGATGAAGACAATATTTTCACGCGCGATTCCAAGTTCAGGCAGGAAGGACTGCATCGTTGAAAGTACGGAGTAATCACCACAGCCCGGGCACCAGCGCACCTCTTGGTCGGAGGTAAAATCCTTTTTAGTTAAGGCGATATCAGTCATTGTGGAGTACTCCCATCGCAGCTTCAACCAGTTCGGCTGTAGTAAAAGGCAGGCCGCGAACCATGTTGTAACCAACAATGTCCTTTAAGTACTTTGATCGCAGCAACATAGC
Organism: Actinomycetes bacterium; assembly: GCA_037139795.1. Classification (GTDB taxonomy): domain Bacteria; phylum Actinomycetota; class Actinomycetes; order Nanopelagicales; family Nanopelagicaceae; genus Planktophila. The sequence continues at coordinate 554 of JBAXFS010000066.1, read as the reverse complement.
AAGTTGTCCTAAGTTCATTTCGGGCGTAATAACGCTCTCATATTTATCTAGTATCGCCCCCAGATTCTTAGGGAAAGGATTGATGTACTTAAGGTGGGCTTGGGCAATCTTTTCACCGTTATTGCGCAGAGTTTCAACGGCCGAAGCGATAGGCCCATAAGTAGATCCCCAACCAAGGAACAAAACTTTTGCATCCCCACTTGGATCATCGACATCCAAATCTGGGACTTCAATGCCATCAATCTTGGCTTGGCGAGTACGCACCATAAAGTCGTGGTTAGCTGGTTCGTAATTAATTTCACCAGTCTTATCCTGCTTTTCAATTCCACCGATTCGATGCTCAATTCCCTTCGTGCCGGGTATTGCCCAAGGGCGTGCGAGCGTTTGTGGATCGCGTAAATAAGGTAAGAAATCATCCTGGGTTTGCGCGAAATCAATATCGATCTCTGGAAGTTTTGCTACATCTGGAATCAACCATGGCTCAGAACCATTGGCAATGTATCCATCGGATAATAAAAATACTGGTACTCGATAAGTTGTTGCAATACGCACAG
>JBAXFS010000065.1:0-7491 GCA_037139795.1 Actinomycetes bacterium | reverse complement strand
AGCGCGGAACCTTGCCAAGGTTCAGGTCGCCGGTTCGAACCCGGTCGTCCGCTCTGATAAGTCGCCACGGCGATATGCACATGGTCGGGTGGCCGAGAGGCGAGGCAAGGGACTGCAAATCCCTCTACACGGGTTCAAATCCCGTCCCGACCTCCATCATTACAAAACAAACTTGTGGGAAGGTAGCGACCATGAGTGAATCAACGCGTCCTTGGGGCCGATATGAGATTCTCCAAGAGAGCGATGCACATAAAGTTAAATGCATCTGGGTCCTTCCCGGAAAGCGACTCTCATATCAGCGCCACGAGAAACGCGCAGAGCACTGGTTTATCGTCTCGGGCACTGCCCTAGTTACTCGTAACGGCAATGAAATAAAGATGCAGTCTGGCGACACCATCGATATTGCAATCGGAGATTTACATCGAATCGAAAATATTGGAATCGATGATGTGGTTTTTATCGAGATTCAGAGTGGCAGCTACTTCGGAGAAGACGATATCGAGCGTATTGAGGATGATTTCGGACGCTAATCACATAAAGTTCGTGGGGTATGATTCCCCAGCAAGGATCGTTGGCTCAGCGGTAGAGCACCACATTGACATTGTGGGGGTCACTGGTTCGATCCCAGTACGGTCCACTTAGATTGAAATTACTTACTGCCATTCTGCATAATATGCGCGCTCACTGCTACCTTATTCCCAGTAAAAGTCCACGCATCGGTAGATGCCCTCTCCCACTCGGAGGTTAGTAATGGCAAGCAGGCAAGGTAATCAGGGGAAGCAAAGCAATACTGATCAAAAATTAGCCTCAAATGTTTTGGGGCTATTTGAATCCACGATCATGGGAATCGCTGGATCTGCCCCGGCATATTCCATTGCTGCCACCACCGTAACCCTTGCTGTAACTGTCGGACTCTTTGGTCCCGGTGAACTCTTTTACTCTGGAATTGCGATGTTTGGTGTCGTCGTTGCCTTTCACTACATGGGCAAAGTCCGACAGAATGCAGGTGCCACTTATATCTGGGTGAGAAACGCGCTTCACCCCATTTTGGGATATCTGGCTGGCTGGTCGCTCGTAACGGCATCAATAATTTTCGGTCTCGTCTCGACAGTTCCTGCATCTACGAGTTTGCTCTCCCTCTTTACAAATAATGACAAGATCATCAGCAACGTGCACTGGACAACATTAATTGGCGCAGCGATCTTCGTCTTTATGGTCGCCATCATCGCTTATGGAATTAAATTTACGGCCAAGGCCCAAGTAATCATGACGGTTACCGAGCTTGGCTTACTCTGGATTTTCGATGTTCTTGCACTTCTCCATCATCCACATGCACACAAATTTAGTTGGAACTGGTTTTCATTTAGCCAAATAAAGTCATACTCAATTCCAGATAATGTCGTTGGTACTGCCAGCAGTTTTGATCCAAAGTATGTTGTAGCAACTGGCCTTAGCGCAATCCTAATCGGCGCGGTCTCTGGCGCCTTCTTCTATTGGGGTTGGGACGTAACGGCAAATCTGAATGAGGAGACTAAAGAGGGCGATACAAACGCAGGCAAGGGCGGAATATTTGGAATTTTCTTCGTCTTCTTCACCTTTCTCTTTACCCTCATTGCCATCAACATGGTCCTTAGCGATGCAACGCTCTCATCTAGTGGCAGCATCTTGAGTGATTTCGCGGCTGTTATTGTGCCCGGTTGGTTCGGTAAATTCATTGTCGTTTCAGTCTTACTGTCAACTGTTGCAACGATTGAGACGCAAATGATTCAAGTAACACGCACACTCTTTTCAATGGGACGCGATTATTCGATGCCTTCATCCTTTGGAAATGTCCACAAGAAGTTCCAAACTCCCTGGAATGCAACGATATTCACTACGGTTTTCGTGCTTCTTTTCTTCATCGGATCACAGTTCATTAAGTCAGTCAATGACATTGCCCAAGCTGGAGTGGCCGCAATCGGAATTCAAATTTGCTTCTATTACGCCTTGGCTTCAATCTCAGTCATCGTGCTCTATCGCCGGCATTTAACTCGCAATATCCAAACCTTCTTTATGGTCGGGGTATGGCCAGCACTATCGGGACTATTTCTCATCGCGGTTCTTATCAAAGTTATTCCAACTCTGAGTCACTTGGCGCTATGGGTAGGTGTTGGAACCGTCGCAATCGGTGTCATTCCGATGTCTATCTACTGGTGGCAAGGTGCCGATTACTTTAAACGGCCAACTTCAGAAGAGCGGCACGCGCAGCTTCCCTAAAAGCTCGAAATTCCTCCTCCCACCTGGGCTCTGGCCATGCACGTAAGATTGCCCCATGGAAAAGCCAACTAAGAAACCTATTGCCCGTGTGGTCAAGACGGTTGAGCGCGCAGTTGGACGGCGCGATTTGGTGTTGGCCCGTAAAAGTATTCGTGACTCTTTAGTTTCATTAGCTGGGCTTATTGGTTGTCCCGTTCGAAACGAAGAAGGCCGCGAAATCGGTCGTTTAGTCGATGTTGTCATCCAACATGGACACGATGCCTATCCCCCAGTGTCCGGTTTAATTGTAAAAGTTGGCTTGCGTAAATCTTTTATCGATGGCGCTCGTATTGCAAAACTAAGTCACAATGAAATTCAACTATCATCAACGACGATTAACTTGACTGATTACAAGCGCGTTGAAGGCGCCTCGCTTCTAGATGGTGATGTTCTGGACCACCAAATCGTTGACGTTAATGGGTTACGTGTTGTGCGCTGCTCCGACCTCTACTTGGCCCCACTTGATAAAGAGATTCGTGTTGTAGGCGTTGATACATCATTTGTAACTTTCCTACGCCGAATTTTCCCAGGCGCAATTGGTCGGCGCGCGATGCCACAGCATGTTCTCGACTGGTCGACTTTCGCCTCCCTTGCCGATACGTCTGGGGTAGTAAAAACTTCTGGCTCAAAGACTGCGCTCTCGCAACTACGCGCTGCGGACTTAGCCGACTTAATCGAAGATTTAGCTGGCCGCGAACAGACTGCGCTCATTGAAATGTTAGATCCCGAACTTGCCGCAGATGCCCTTGAAGAGATGGAAGATGAAGAGTTGCAAGGACTTTTGCGCGGTCTGCCAGAGGCACGAGCCGCAGAGCTTTTGTCGCGCATGGAGCCCGATGAGTCGGCCGAAGTTTTGCGTGATTTAGATGATGAACACCGCGAAGATATTTTAAAGGCGATGGATATTAAAGTTGCAAATCAACTGCGCCAATTAATCGCCTTTGATGAAACTATTGCCGGCGGAATTATGACGACCCATATGGTGATTGCGCGCGAGAACGACACCGTTGGCCAAGCCCTTGCACGGTTAGTTGAAAATCGAGATCGCGATATTTCAGATGGCGTAGTAATCGTTGATAGCAAAGGGAAGTTGATCGATCACATTCAGATTATCGAACTAGTTGCAGCTAAACCCAGTATTCCCCTTTCGGATTTAGTTGGGCCCCCTTATCCAACTTCGGTTCAGATCGATTCGCATTTAGATGAGGTCATCGAAGAGTTTTCAAATAACCGCGGTGCCTCAATCGTTGTCATCGATGACAAGGGAAAGCCAGTTGGTCGTATTTTGGCCGATGACTTAGTCGATGCACTTAAACCTGAAGAAACACATAGATTATCCAAAGGCACTGGTGCACTTTCGTGACGACGACGCGCAAAATACGCATCGCCGCACTTCTATCGGTTATGGGCCCTGGAGTTATTGCAGGTTTATCCGATGATGATCCAGCCGGCATCACCACTTACTCACAACTGGGAGCCAAATTCGGTTACCAAATGTTGTGGGTGCTCGTCATCTCAACTATCGCGCTGATCATCTTCCAAGATCTAGGTGCACGCATCGGTGTAGTAACGCGTCAAGGATTAATCGGTTTGGTGCGTCAAAAATACGGCGCCCGCTCTGGAACTTTAAGTGCCTCGGCCCTGATCATCGCTAATTTTGGAACTCTCGCGGCTGAGTTTGCAGGAATTGCAGCTGCCGGACAACTCTTTGGTTATTCGCGTTTTATTACCGTGCCTGCTGCGGCACTCATTGTTTCATTCCTAGTTCTACGTGGCTCATTTGCTAACGTTGAGAAAGTATTTTTTGTTTTATCGGCAGTGTTTATCTCCTACGTTGTCGCAGGTTTTGTCGCTCACCCTGATTGGGGCAAAGCCTTACACGGTGTTGTTGTTCCTTCAATGCCATTTACTCATGATGCGATTTACATTGCAACTGCAACGCTCGGCACAACGCTTGCCCCATGGGGTTTGGCCTTTATTCAGTCGTACGCTGTAGATAAGCGTTTAACGCGCGATGATCTAAAACTCTTGCGCGTCGATGTATGGACTGGGTCTTTGCTGACGGGCATTATCGGTTTCTTTGTTATCATCACGTGCGCTGCAACGTTAAATAAAGAGGGCGCAACAAATATCACCGATGCCGCCCAAGCCGCGAGAGCCCTTGAACCACTTGCCGGAACGATGGCAAAAGCCCTCTTTGCCATTGGCTTGGTGGGAGCGGCCTTACTTGCCGCATCGATTTTGCCACTCTCGACTGCATATTCGGTGGGAGATTTAACTGGGCAACCTGCCGCCTTAGATGATGGACCGCGAGAAGCGCCGCTTTTTTATTCGACTTTTGGAGTTATGACTTTCTTGGCCGCCGGATTAATTCTCTTGCCTGGCATTCCACTCATTCGCGTTCTGGTCCTCACTCAGATTCTCAACGCCGTCTTGCTTCTCCCCCTCCTATTTTTCATGTACGGAATATCTAGAGATAAGCGTTTAATGGGTGAGTTCACTTCAACGACGCGTATGCGCTTTGTTTATGGCTTCATCATTTCGCTTGTGTCCATCTGCGTACTGGCACTGCTGTGGTTCACAATTCACCCTTAAAACAAATAAGCGTTCTTAGTATTTTCGAGCAATCCCAGCATATTTGGTAGCTAGCGGATCACTTATCTGGCTAAAAGCCCGGCCAGTTGCACGCGTGAGTAATAAATCTGCCAACTGTGGGTTTCGAGCAAGTATTGGTCCATGCATATATGTACCAAAGACATTTCCCGCTACCGCCCCATCAAAACGTCCGTCACCATTTCCATGACCGGAGCTCACTTTTGCAAATGCCTTGGCGCCAGAGTTCAGAGTTGTGACCCCAGAGTGATTTTCAAAACCACTCAACTCTAGATTCAAAATCATCGACTTCGCTTTGACTTCTCCAACGCAACGATTCTTTCCAGGTGAACTTTCAACATCGAGAAGAGAAAGGCCACCTACTTTCTGTCCATCTGCCCAAAAACTATTTCCGATAATTTGAAAACCTGCGCACACTGCTAAAAGGACTGCGCCGTCTGCAATCGCGCTCTCAAGAGTTTTCTCACGTTTGAGAGCCTCTAAAGAAAGCAGTTGGGCAGCATCCTCTGCCCCGCCCAATAGAAATATATTTCCATTTCGCGGCAGTTGATCTTCATATGAGACATCGATAATCGTTGTAGAAATTCCGTGAAACTTAGCTCGAAACGCTAAAACTTCGGCATTGCCTTGATCGCCATAGGTGCCGAGCAATTCATTATGAATTCGAACGATGCGAATTGCGCTCATGATGAGACCAACTTAAAAAACGCGGTATAGGCAGCGAGAACTTCCACCGAATCCACACCGTTAAAATGTGTGAGTGCCCCTGGCAAATCATTTTCCAACCGACTCTCTATTCCCGCTACATGTAAGCGGTATGCCATATCTATTGCGCGCTCTCCGCATACAGTTACATTTTTACCTCGTAACGCTTCAAAAGAGACATCCCACAGCCAGGAGGTATCTAGCCCATCGACTTGCCGGGCATTGAGAATGAGAACAACGCTCTCGCCTTTGATGCTTTTGAGCGCCTCACTCCAAGAGGCTGGATTTTTAACTAATCGAATCGAACAATCGACACCGGTTACTTTGCGCTCTATCACTCGCTCTAAAATCGACGGCTCAAATGTAATCGGAGGTGCGCCGAGAATTCCACCAGCGATATTTGCCAATTCGGCGTTACGAAAAGCTGCCGAACCTGCTCGGCGTTCTTGATCTAAATTCTTGTTAGTTAATCCACATGAACATGAGTAGTTTGAACCAACCCATTTCAGATACTTACCGCAGGCCGGACACACTGCCCCATCGCCGTGGCGGCTACCGCCGAATGAAACGCGAACGCTATTGACTGCTGCAGATAGAGCGTAGGCAACAAAGGGATCATCGATATCTCCAACGAAAGTGGTTTCAGGCGCGGCGTCAACGGCCGCTTTCCAACGGGCAGCAACTTTCTTAACTTCATGCATGCGATGGAGCTGGTCTCTAGAGAGATTTAAAAGCAGAACGACCCGCGGTTGGGTTTCGGCCACCAATTTAGGCAGATACAACTCGTCGACTTCTAGTACTGCATACTCTGACGGCGACATTAAAGTAGTTGCACTTGCACGATCTAAATTAGATCCGGTTTTGTTCGAAACGGTCGTGCCCAACTGGGAAACAACTTGTGCTAAAGCTTTAGTCGTCGAAGTTTTTCCGTTGGTGCCAGAGACTAAAACTATCTTTCGACCCTTAGCCAAGACAGTAAGCGCGCGTGGGTAGATTGTTAAAAGAACTTTGCCTGGAATTGTCTCGCCCGATTTATGGAGCAATTTCCTGGAGAGATAACCCACTAACTTCGCTAACGCAAGGCTCACGGCTAATCTCACGGCCGAAGCATATTACCTGCGATGCTTAAAAGATGAGTAACGCGTAACGACGGGGTTTTGCTCAACATTTACCTCATGGAATGCGAGCAAGTTTTCTCTTAGTTCACAATAATGTGAAGCCCTCTAATCTTTTATACGTTTATCTAACTGTTAAAATGACGATTATAACGGTGTTGACTCGTGATGACTGAGGGAGGAAAGGCGCGATGAACTCTCGGCTTCGAAAGGTTTTGATCATAGTTGGCGCGATTTCTACTCTGCTGATGATTGTCTATTTAAACCTCTACACGGGCAATGCGACAAATGATGCCGTTGTGGTACCCGGAGTTAAACTCATAACTGCTGATAAATCGACCACCCCTACTTTGGTTTTGGATCAAGGTGCACTGATAGCTTGTGCGAACAACAAGAGCGGTGTGGTTCGATTGCTCTCAAAAGGCAAGTGCGACCCCAATAGCGAAAAAATTATATCCTGGTCAATTGCGCAGCCTCAAGAAAACAGGGTCGAATAACCCTTCGAGTTTTTCTCGAATACTCATGGGTAAAACTTATGAATCAAACCTCACGTAAATCTCACTATGTAGTGTCTGCCAGTACACAGTGAGCGCAAAGCGTTGCAGGGTTAGTACTCTTAAAATCGAGAAAGTAAATAAATAATTTTTACAATAGCGCAAATTCTGACGTGAAATGACGCAGGGATGCAGGCTCTTTTACGATTTTAAGGCCGCGAAGTTTGGAAGCGTTTTTATGGACCTCGGCGCAGACTTCAATGACGTAA
>JBAXFS010000064.1:0-7632 GCA_037139795.1 Actinomycetes bacterium | reverse complement strand
GAACTGCAAATAAAATTCCAGTACGAGTGACAACATCATCAATCGTCATGCGACCCGTGCGCAAAGATGATGCGGCAGGTGCGTTATATAGATTCTCTAGCGCTGCGTCGGTCTCAGTTGTTGTCTTGGGATCAAATGCAGCGTAACCACGCTGATTAAACGCCCGTCCTAAAACAGGGTTTGAACTGCGCATATAGTTTTTCTCCTTTTGTATAACTCCCAGAAGTTCTGGCAGTTGTTTGGTAGAACAAGTTTAGGGCTAAGAAGATTCCCAGGCGTCCTAAATTACGAGTTCATTGACTTATTAGCTGATAGTCGCCTGTGAGACAGAGTGATGCGATATTTCTCCCAACCAGTTCCCTAAGAGTGTGTGACCGTGTTCGGTAAGAATTGATTCTGGGTGGAACTGAACCCCTTGAATGGGAAGGGTTTTGTGCCTAATGCCCATGATGACACCAGACTCTGATTTCGCCGTTACCTCCAGCTCTTGTGGTAAATCCGCTTCCATAATCGCCAGTGAGTGATATCGAATTGCTACATAGTCCTGGGGAATTGCAGCAAATATTCCAACTTCATTATGGTGGATCCGCGAAGTTTTTCCATGAAGAAGCTCAGGTGCGCGGGCGACGGTTGCGCCAAAAGTTTCACCAATTCCCTGGTGACCGAGACAAATTCCGAGGAGTGGCATTGAATGCCCAATCGCGTAGGCAATTGCATCGAGAGTTCCAGTTGATTCCCTGGGGTGACCGGGTCCTGGCGAAATGAGGATTCCATCAAAATCCGCGAAATCAATGCGAGCTAATTCATCGCTGCGAACGACGGTCGTCGTCGCACCGAGTTGATTCAAATAATCTACGAGATTGAAAACAAATGAATCAAAATTATCCACAACGAGAATGTTTGGCGAGGTCATGCCGGAACACCTACCGCTTGCGTGTAACTCCCCCATTCATTTAACAACTTCAGAGCAGTTCCAGAATCAATGGCCTCGGTAGCGCTTTCAATTCCAGATTTTAGTTGGTCATAAAAATCTCTCTCATGCTCGCCTCTATAGGCCGCAATTGCTAAAGCTGAATTCAGTAACAGAGCGCTTCTGATCGAACCCTCTTTGCCCGCAAGGTAGTCACGTATAATTAGCGCATTATCTTTTGGCATTCCCCCGCGAAGGCTATCTATCGAGTCTTTTGAGAATCCAAAATCTTCTGGCACTATTTCATAATCCTTTGCCTGTCCATTGAAAATCTCGCGAACTTTTGTTGAGGTCACAATTGTGATTTCATCCATTCCATCATTACCCCGTACAACAAAACCCTCTGCGCCGCGATAGCGCATAACGTCACTCATTAAATCAAAACGGTTAATGGGTGCAATTCCAAGGGCGAATGCTTGCGGTTTACTGGGATTTGCAAGCGGTCCGAGCACATTAAATACCGTTGGTTTTCCGATTGCCCGGCGAGCCGGCGCCGCGTAGCGTAAAGCGCTGTGATATTTCGTCGCCTTCATAAATGCAATTCCAAATTTACTAATTGAGTCTTCATTTGCTTTCCCGTCAAGTTCTGTATTGACGCCCAGCTCGACTAAAACATCTGCCGAACCGGATTTCGAACTTGCTGCTACGGAACCATGTTTTGCTACGACACAGCCAGCAGCTGCTGCAACTATGGCGGCAGTTGTCGAAATATTAATAGTGTGGAAGCCATCACCACCGGTGCCAACAGGATCTACCGCCCGTTGCGAAATATCGATGGGCAGCGCAAAGCGATACATAATATTTATGAAATATTCGATTTCTTCTGCAGTCTCACCTTTCGCACTGAGTGCTGAGATCCAACGTGCGATTTGATCATCAGAGAGTAATCCTTGAAGCATCTCGTTCATCACCCACTCTGCAGTCTCTGCCGAATGGTCGTGGCCGGCACTTACATCTTTGATCAGTGAATCAATACTGAGAGACATACTCCTCCAATAAACCCCAAGTGCCGCGAATGGGCGAAAGTGTATACTTCCTCAATGTTTGCGCGCTTAGTAATTAATTTCAGAACTCTGAAGCCGATGACTCTCACGGAGCTAATTGATGTCGCTATTTGATCAGGTTATGCCCCTCTCTGAGTTTCGTGAGCACGCCGTCCACAACAACATCATTCCCCTTCATGTGAAACTCTTTGCAAACTCCGAAACCCCATTAACAATTTATAAGAAGTTGGCGATGGATCGAGAGAGTACTTTTCTGCTTGAATCCGCTGAGAATGACGGGAAATGGTCGCGTTATTCCTTCATTGGGCTCCCTGCAGTTGCCACTCTTCGAGAAGAGAATGGCGTCGGCGTCTGGTCAGGTAATGTCCCTAGCGGTGCTCCGCACGGTGAAAAGCATTTGGACGCCATTCGCAAAACATCAACACACCTGCGCTCACCACGAATTCAAGGGTTACCTCCACTTACAAGTGGCCTCGTCGGATTTTTAAGTTATGACGCTGTGCGCATACTTGAGCGAATTGAAGACCTAACGGCCGATTATCTCGGGCTTCCTATGTATGAATTCTTATTGTGTAGCGATATGGCGGTTTTCGACCATATTAATAACTCGCTGATATTGATTGCCAACGCTATTAATTGGGATGGCTCAAATAATCGAATCGAGGAGAGCTATAACGAAACCCTCGAGCGCCTTAAAGAAATCGTAAAATTGCTGGAAAAGCCGGCTGAAATAGATATCCATTATTTAGCCCCAATGCCTGACTTGCCAATCATTCGCCACACAGAGCGTGGAAGTTTCCTTACGTCTGTGGATCAAATTAAAGAAGAGATCTTCGCTGGAAATGCTTTTCAAGTTGTTCTCTCACAACGCTTTGAAGTAAAAATTTCAGTTGATCCATTCCTGATTTATCAAACACTAAGATCGACAAACCCAAGCCCCTACATGTATTACATAAAACTGAGTTCAGGAGTAACAATTGTGGGTTCGAGCCCAGAGGCGATGATCAAGATAGAGGATCGCACGGCGATTGTTCACCCAATCGCAGGTACAAGACCTCGCTCAACAAATCCCGAGCAAGATGCGCTTCTCGAAACAGAATTATTAAACGACCCAAAAGAGCGCGCAGAGCATGTGATGCTCGTCGATCTGGGTCGTAATGATTTAGCTCGCGTCAGTGAAAGTGGTTCCGTCGAAGTAATAGAACTGATGAAGATTGAGAAGTATTCACATGTGATGCATATCGTTTCGACGGTAAAAAGCACACTAAAGAAGAGTGTGACATCACTTGATGCATTACTGAGCGTCTTTCCGGCGGGAACACTTTCTGGTGCGCCTAAGCCGCGTGCAATGAACATTATTGAAAAACACGAAGCATCTAAACGTGGACTCTATGGAGGGGTCGTTGCCTATATGGACTTTCACGGCAATCTAGACTCATGCATTGCGATTAGGACTGCCCTTATTAAGGATGGTTGTGCATACGTTCAGGCTGGCGCGGGTATTGTTGCAGATTCCGTCTCAGAACTCGAAGAGTTAGAAACTGTAAATAAAGCAGCGGCTGTGATTCGCGCAATTAATTTGGCACATCAAATGCAGAGAATAAAATGACAGTATTAGACGAAATCATCGCCGGCGTTCGGGAAGATCTGCAGGCACGCAAATTGCTTATGCCAAACCTTGCTGAGGTAATGTCGATTACCCCAACGCCAATTGATGCCCTCACTCGATTCACCCCAGGACCTCTGCACGTAATTGCCGAGGTAAAACGGGCATCGCCGAGCAAAGGTAATCTGGCAGAGATTACTGACCCGGCCTTGTTAGCACAGAATTATGTCCACGGTGGAGCGACTGCGATCAGCGTCCTTACCGAACAACGAAGGTTTAAGGGTTCTTTAGAAGATTTCCGGGAAGTCCGTGCGGCAGTGGATGTGCCAATGCTTCAAAAAGATTTCATTGTCGATGCCTACCAAATTCAAGAAGGTTTCGTGAATGGCGCAAATCTCTTCCTGCTAATTGTCGCCGCGTTGAATGAGAATGACTTACATGAGTTTTTTGAATATGGTCAGAGCTTCGGATTACGTGCATTAGTTGAAGTTCATAACATTGAGGAATTGGAGCGCGCTAAGCGATTAAAACCTAATTTCATAGGTGTAAATTCCAGGAACTTGAAAGACCTTTCAGTTGATTTGCAGGTTTTTGAGGAACTCATCCCGCAAGTAGGTTCAGGTATTGTTGCTGTTGCAGAATCTGGAATTACGGACAGACATGAGACGAAGAGGTTGGAAGAGTTAGGCGCTGGAGCAATTTTGGTGGGAGAGGTTTTAGTTAAATCAAAGGATCCAGGTGCGATGATCCGAGAACTGAGAGGAATCTAAAATGTCTTCAGGCGAACTAACTGCTGGAAAGTTTGGAGAATTTGGTGGGCGCTTTGTCCCTGAGGCTCTTATCGGAGCCCTTGATGAACTAGAGCGAACCTACAATGAAGCAAAACTGGATCCGGCATTCCTTGCCGAGCTGGCCCACCTTAATGCCACATATATCGGCCGTCCCAGCATCATTACCGAAGCAAAGAATTTTTCGAAACATTGCGGTGGGGCTCAGATTTTATTGAAGCGCGAAGATCTCAATCACACAGGTTCTCACAAAATTAATAACGTCATTGGCCAAGCTCTTCTCACTAAGCGCATGGGCAAGAAACGCTTAATCGCTGAAACTGGTGCGGGCCAGCATGGCGTGGCAACTGCAACCGTCGCAGCACTCATGGGATTCGAATGCGTTGTTTATATGGGCGAAGAAGATGTTCGCCGGCAGTCCCTAAATGTTGCTCGAATGCGTTTGCTTGGAACCGAAGTCATACCCGTGTCATCGGGGTCGAGAACTCTCAAAGATGCGATTAACGAAGCTATGCGTGATTGGGTCACAAACGTTGCCGATACCCATTACTTGCTCGGAACGGTCGCTGGGCCACATCCATTCCCAACTATCGTTCGCGATTTCCATACTGTGATTGGTAACGAGGCCCGTGAGCAAGTTCTAGCACTTAATGGAAAACTCCCTGACGCAGTACTTGCATGTATCGGAGGAGGGTCAAATGCAATTGGAATTTTCCATAGATTCATTGGAGATGCGAATGTTCGATTGATTGGACTTGAAGCTGGCGGCGATGGAATTGAAACTGGAAGACATGCCTCCACAATCACCGGAGGAACAATCGGAGTGCTCCACGGAACGCGAACTTACGTATTGCAAGATGAGAATGGGCAAACCGTTGAATCTCATTCAATCTCGGCAGGACTCGACTACCCTGGCGTCGGCCCAGAGCATGCTTTTTTGCACGATATCGGCCGCGCCGAATATCGTTCGGTAACGGATGCGCAGGCGATGGAGGCCTTCGCCCTTCTATCTCGTGAAGAGGGAATCATCCCTGCAATTGAAACAGCGCATGCCCTGTACGGCGCGATGGTGCTTGGGAAAGAGTTAGGTCCCGATGCCGTTTTGCTCATTAATCTCTCTGGGCGTGGAGATAAAGATGTACAGACGGCGGCAACGTGGTTTGGAATCGATATCTAATGTCGAAACTCTCAGAGCTTTTTGCGCAATGCGCCTTAGAAGATAGGGCGGCCTTAATCGGCTATCTACCAGCGGGTTTCCCCAATCAAAACGATTGCGCGAAAATTATCAAAGCCATGATTGATGGCGGTGTCGATGCGGTAGAAATAGGTTTTCCTTATAGCGACCCCGTCATGGATGGTCCAGTGATTCAAGAAGCGGCAGAAATCGCCCGCCGAAACGGAATCACCATGTCGAGAACTCTCGATATCGTCAAAGAAGTGGCGGATACGGGTACTCCAACACTCGTAATGACGTATTGGAATCCTATTGAAAAATACGGAGTTGAAAAATTTTGTTCGGATTTTTCACGAAATGGAATGGTTGGAACCATTACTCCCGATTTACCAATTGAAGAAGCAAGCACATGGATCGCAAATACAAAAACTCATGCAATCCATCCGATATTCGTTGTAGCCCCAAGCACTAGTGATGAGCGCTTGAAACTAGTCACGGCCCAGTGCAGTGGCTTTATTTATGCGGCAAGCATGATGGGGGTGACTGGAACGCAAACAACTGTTTCAAATACCGCTGGTATTTTAGTCGATCGCATTCGAAAGATTTCAGATACCCCCATTGCTGTTGGGTTAGGCGTTTCAAACCGTGCACAAGCAGCAGAGGTTGCGCAATATGCAGATGGCGTAATTGTGGGATCCGCCTTTGTTAAAGCGCTCTTGCAAAACCCAAATGACCCAATATCGGCGGTTTCAAGAGTCGCGAATGAACTTGCCGTTGGAGTCCGTGAAAGATAAAAGCATTTCTGTCCAAAGTTGCCGTTGTCATCATGTATGGCACGGTAAGGGCCCGAATTAGTCGGATTTGATGATCGAAAAGAGCAAAAACACGATCCTTGTGGCCGGCATCATCGGCCTTCATCACATCGGCATGCCTGGAGGCGGACCTAGATCTTTCTTGAGTTGGGACAGTGCGGCAAATGCGCGATTGCGATAAGCCACTATCTCTTCAATTCTATTTCCATCGAGCCCAGCAAAACCGCCACCAGTTTTAAGTCCATAATCGCCATCGGCTACTTTCTCCAGCAAAGCTTGCGGCGCAGAATATCTCTCACCAAACGCCTGCTCCAAACTCTTATAAGCACCAGCGAATACATCCAGACCCCCCATATCTGCAATTGCAAAGGGTCCAAAAAATGCAAGTCGAAAGCCAAAAGTATTGCTAACAACGGAATCGATTTGGGAAGGAGTCGCTGAACCTTCTTCAAACATCTTCATTGCCTCTTTGTGCAAAGCAAATTGCAAACGATTAGTAATAAAACCTGCAACATCGCTGACTCGGCTCGTAACTTTTCCCACTCCACCAATAAGTTGTTCTACGAATTGAAGAACGTGCTCCGAAGTTTCTGGTGATGCAATCAATTCAACCCCTGGCACAAATGTTGCCGGATTCACCCAGTGCACACCTAAGAAACGATCTGGATAAGAAACAAATGCAGCTAACTGAGAAATAGGAATCGCAGAAGTATTTGAGGCGATGACCGCATCTTTACGCGCATACTCACTAATTTTTGCAAATACTGCTTTCTTGACTTCTATTACTTCTGGAACCGATTCAACAATATAATCGGCATCCTTGCATGCACCTTCAATACTTTCTGCATAACTCAAATTCTCTAATAGCAGTTGGCTGCTACCTACTGGGAACAGGCCCTG
Source organism: Actinomycetes bacterium (assembly GCA_037139795.1). Lineage (GTDB taxonomy): Bacteria > Actinomycetota > Actinomycetes > Nanopelagicales > Nanopelagicaceae > Planktophila. Next base: position 378 of record JBAXFS010000064.1, on the reverse strand, counting down.
CTTTTCAAAAGATTCTGTCTCGAGGAGCAGACGATTAAAGGAGCGAGCAGAAGAATTCACATCTGAATCAGAAATAACACACTTGTGCCCCGCAAGAACAAATACCTGCGCCATTCCGCCACCTAAGGTGCCCGAACCAATAATAGCTATTGTAGATTTTTTATCACTTTTCATTTTTCCCCCCGCGATAATGTATTGCATCCTTAGGGAAGACTTCGCTCGGCGCTCTGCTCTCTCTCCTTTTGCCTGGTGGCTACCTCGAACTTAGTACGCGATCGAAGAGTGCAAAGGCACGTTCTCTGTGGCCAGCATCATCGGCCTTAATTGCATCGGAAACTGGTCCCCATTTTTCGGGTGGAACTCCGATGGCTTCGACCA
>JBAXFS010000063.1:0-7635 GCA_037139795.1 Actinomycetes bacterium | reverse complement strand
GGATCAACGGCCGTAGATTGCACTGTTTCTAAATGCGGAATCTTTTTACGTTTCGACCATACTTTGCCAACAGACTTGAGCCAAGATCAATTTATCGCACTTACTTTTAAAGCATCAACCCCCGTTGCAACTCGACCAAATGATGTCATCTCTGCAAGTATTAATGGCCAGGCACTTAGCGCACAAGTTCCTATGAAGATTGCCTACCGCCAACTTGCGACCCTTGCCGCCACCGCACAATCCGGTGCAACGCTGACATATGACTCTCTTGCACCAGCGTGTGCATTAAAAGCCATGGCGATTACCGCGCTTAAAGGTTCTGGCTTCTGCGATATTGCAATTACCTCGCCTGGATCATTATCCCTAGCTCGTTACACAGCACATTTCCCGTTGGAGCTAACCCTCGGTGTGCAGACAATTCCAACTATCAAAGTTGGTGCTAATAAAAAGGCGATACTTGCCACTAAAACTAATTTTGGTGAACCTGTGACGTATTTGGGTACTGGTAGTTGCACAACGACTAAAAATGTTCTCACTTCTAAAGCGGGAACATGCACTGTTGTTGCAGGTGCACGTGGACAAAGTGGGCTTTACTCTCCACTGAACTTGCGAGTGGTTTTAAAAGTTAAGTAATTAAAGCGATGCCAGGCCACTGGTGCAGAACGCAGTAGCAGTTTTAATCTCTGCTTCTGCATCATGGCCGGCTTCGATTCGCTTAGTTGCAACATCGGTCGTTGCCTGAATATAGGCAAGGGCCTGTGCAATATCTTTAACGCCAATTTCGGTGAGCGCCTTATTTAGAGGTGCCAACAAAGCACGGTGGGAAGCACCGATTGCTGCGGCGCGATCTTGCGGCAAGGACGTTGCATTCAAAGCTTTAGCCAGTAAATGTCGGCCATCGGCAATGTATTGCAGGGCGGCAGATACCCACGATTCGATACATTCAAATGGATCTGCGCAATCGCCAACGGCAGTTTGCAAAATTGAGGCAAAGTTTTGGAGTTCATCGATGACCAGATCTGCTACTAAATCCGAGCTGCTACTAAAATATTCATAGACCGAAGTGCGCGAGAGCCCGGCGCGCTGTGCAACTGCAGCAACGGTTATTGCCGCTCCGCCAGATTCAATCGCAATAGCGGCGGCAGATTCAATGAGCTGAGCACGTCGCCAATCGCGGTGCTGGGCCAATGTATCGGTCTCTATATGCGGCATCGGGCTATTCTTCCACGCTTTTGTTGAGACGTCGCAATGATTCACGGACGACTTCCTTATCTGAGGTTCTCCAGAGCGGCGGCATTGAGTTTAAAAGCACGCTGCCATATCGCTTAGTAACAATTCGCGAATCTAAAATCGCAACAACGCCTCGATCTTCAACGGATCTAATCAAGCGGCCAGTGCCTTGGGCCAGTAGCAGTGCTGCGCGAGGCAATGAGACCTGCATAAAGCCACTGCCTCCTGCAGCATCGGCCTGGGCTGCGCGCGCCGACATTACTGGTTCATCTGGCCTAGGAAATGGAATGCGATCGATAGCAACCAGGATGCAACTATTTCCCGGAACATCAACGCCCTGCCAGAGCGACATTGTGCCTAGCAAAATCGATGTTTCATCTTTTGCAAATTTTTCAACGAGTGGACCAACTGAGTCTCCACGCTTTTGCGTAAAGATTTTAATTGGAAGTTCGGCTAAAACTTTACGCAGATGCGCATCGGCCGCCTCGACCCCGCGCCAAGAGGAAAATAGCGCAAGCGTTCGCCCACCCGCGGCATCGATGAGTTCGCCGAGTTCAGTGAGAACTTCAATACTTGGCCCATCTCGGCCAGGTTCAGGTAAATGTTTTGGCATATACAAAACACCTTGATTAGCAAAATCAAAGGGTGAGCCGACATCGAGCATTTGAACATTAGCTGGATCGACTTCGCCGCCTTTAACATCGCTGTTTAAATCTTCCCCCACAAGAAAGCCAATACTTTTAGCCAGAGCATTGAATGAGTTGCCAACGGTTAACGTCGCCGAAGTCGCGATCACGGGTGTCTGGGTCAAGAGATTTTCACGCAGCACATCCGAGACTGATAATGGCGCCAGATGCAACGTTGAAAAAGTTGGTTCGTACCACAAAACAAAACCATCGCCGAGTTTTAATAATGTAGCGGCCGTTGTAGATATTTCACTGACTGCACCTTTTACTCGGGCGCGCTCAGCCATAATATCGGTATCGATAATTTCGTCATCGGCAGAGAGAAATTGTGTAATCGCTTGGGCGCTCTCGCGTATTTTTCGAATCGGCGATTCAAGAGATTGTGGAATCTCCTCAAGGCGCCCTTGCGCAGTGAAATCTCCGCGAATGGATTCACCATAATCAACCATGGATTCATGAAAGTCGTTGGCCGATTTGTGAAAGGCGTCGGCAAGTTTTCCTGGCATAAATTTACGGGCCATTGCGGCAGCACGTAGAACACGAGCCGAGGTTAACTCCTCAGTTACTGCCTGCGTCGCTCGATCCATAAACTCGTGTGCCTCATCTAAGACGACAGCGTCGCGCTCAGGCAAAATTGGATGTGAATCAACGATTTCAATAGCGAGCAACGTGTGATTAGTGACGACCACATCGGCGCCTTGAGCCTTAGCCTTTGCGTTAGCGGCAAAACACTGTGAGCCAAAAGCGCACTTATCGGCGCCTACACACTCTCGGCCAGAGACAGAGTTAGCTGCCCACACTCTCCTATCGACATCGGGGGCATCATCGCGATCCCCCGAGACTCCAGATTTACGTGCCCATTCATGCAATCGCTTGGCATCTTTTTCTAGTGAAGAGACACCTAACATGAGTTCGCCATCCGGGTCGGGCTCTTCGCTATTCATCTTTTGAAGGCAGATGTAGTTACCGACGCCCTTATAAATTGCATAAGTAATCTCTCGACCCAAAACTTTTTCAAGGGCAGGAACTACTGCAGGTAAATCGCGCTCAACTAATTGGCGTTGAAGTGCCAAAGTCGCAGTTGCTACCAAGACTTTTCGTCCATGTACAAGCGGCGGAATAATGTATGCCAACGATTTTCCAGTACCTGTGCCGGCTTGAACCATTAAGTGATGTCGATCTGTTAAAGCATTTGCAACGGCCTCGGCCATTTCAATCTGACCCTCTCGAGGTGCGCCACCAATTGCTGTTACTGCGGCATCGAGTGCTTCACGCACCTTTGCCGACATATCGCTCATGGGGGCAACCTTATCGCCCACCAGTGTCAGCCTATGACTGACGCACGCCCTGACTCAAGGCGCGCAATTGGCACTCGAAATGGTGAGCATGAAACGTAGTCAAGGCCGAGAGAGTTAAAGAAGTGAATACTGCGCGGATCTCCACCATGTTCTCCACAAATGCCAAGTTTGAAATCACTGCGCAAACCGCGTGCAAGACCAACGGCGGTACGCAGCAAAATTCCAACTCCAGCCTCATCTAAGGATTCAAATGGATTAAAGGGCAAGAGCTCTAAATCTAAATAGCGCGGTAAGAACGTCGACTCAACATCATCGCGGCTAAACGCCCAAGTGAGTTGCGTTAAATCATTAGTTCCAAATGAAATAAAGTCGGCATAAACACCCAAGCGATCGGCGGTAATTGCCGCGCGCGGAGTTTCAATCATTGTGCCAATTGGAATCTCGGCGCTTATCCCTGAGCCTTTAAATGTTTTCACTATCTCTTCTTCAAGAGATTCACGTAAATACAAAAGCTCGCGCTGCGTGGCAACCAGCGGAATCATTACTTCAGGCCTTGGATCATGGCCCAGTTTTCGAACCTCTAGGAATGCATATACAAGCGCGCGAACCTGCATTTTATATAGCTCTGGAATTAGAATTCCTAATCGAACTCCGCGCAGACCTAACATCGGATTTGATTCATGCAGACGGTTCACTGCCGCAAAGAGCGCTCTATCGCGCGCAGAAACATCTTCGTTGAGCGCTTCGGCACGGGCCATTTCAGAACTTAACGTTACCAATGAAGGTAAGAATTCATGCAACGGTGGATCGAGTAAACGAATTGTCACTGGCAAACCTGACATCGCCATCATAATGCCCACGAAATCTGCGCGCTGTAGTGGTTCCATCTCGGCAATTACCGAGCGTTGTACATCTTCATTTTCTGCCAGAACTAAACGTTCAACATAGGATCGTCGAGGTCCCAAGAACATATGTTCCGTGCGACAGAGACCAACACCCTCGGCACCGAGGATTCTCGCGCGAATTGCATCCTCAGGTGTATCGGCATTCGTATGAACTTTTAAACGTCGCTTTGCATCGGCATGCATTAAAATGCGATCTACGGCCTTTACAACTGGGGCCGCCTCATCTGAACCGGCAGATAAGCGTCCCTCCAAATAAGAAGTTACCGAGGATGCAATCACTGGAACATCGCCTAAATAAACCGCACCAGTTGTTCCATCAATTGAAATAATATCGCCTTCATAAACGGTAACAGATCCCGCCGTAAATAAATTAGCGCGCTCATCTACCGAGATTGAATCCGTGCCACAAACAGCGGTTTTTCCCATGCCTCGAGCAACAACGGCAGCGTGTGAAGTCTTACCGCCTCGACTAGTTAGGATTCCTTGCGATGCAACCATGCCGACTAAGTCATCTGGACTTGTTTCTCGTCGTACCAAAATAACTTTTTTGCCCGATTTTGATAAGTCGAAGGCACGCTTGGAATCAAAGACAACTTCGCCAACGGCAGCCCCTGGAGAGGCTGGAATTCCGCGTGCAATTTCATTTAGTTGCCCTGATGTATCGAACTGAGGAAACATCAACATCGCTAATTGATCGCCCGATGTGCGACGCAAAGCCTCATCCATTGTAATTTTGCCTTCATCAACAAATTGAAGCGCAATTCTAAAAGCAGCTTCAGCGGTTCGCTTACCCACGCGGGTCTGCAGAATCCAGAGTTTTCCACGCTCGATCGTGAACTCGATATCACAGAGATCCTCATAGTGGCTCTCGAGTAGCTCCATCACATCATCTAACTCTTGAGCAACGGTTGGAGTAAGTTCAGCAAACTCAATGAGCGACATAGGTGTGCGAATTCCTGCAACGACATCTTCGCCCTGCGCCTTTTGTAGATAATCTCCGTAGCGTCCAACTTCACCCGTTGAAGGGTTTCGAGTAAATGCAACTCCCGTGCCTGAATCATCACTTAAATTTCCAAAGACCATCGATTGAATATTTACTGCAGTTCCAAGATCGGAAGGAATTCGTTCGCGGCGACGATACATCTGTGCGCGCTCTGAGTTCCAGGATCTAAAGACCGCCTCGACGGATCTGATCAAGTGTTCGCGCGGATCTTTAGGGAAATCCTCCCCCGTCGCTAAAGTTATAACCTTGATGAAGCCATCACAAAGAAGTTTTAAACTTTCAACATCCAAGCCCTGCATATTTCCAACACCAACGGAGGATGCAATGCGCTCCTGCACCTTATGAAATTCGCTAGGTTCAATATCACAAACAATTTTGCCGTACATCTCAATAAAACGACGGTATGAATCCCATGCAAAACGTGGATTTCCAGATGAAGCCGCCATCGATTCTGCAACTTCTGGCGTCATGCCAACATTTAGAACAGTTTCCATCATGCCAGGCATTGAAAACTTAGCACCGGATCTAACCGAGACCAATAGTGGATTATCAACTCCGCCAAAGATTTTACCCGTCTGTTTTTCAAGCTCAGTAAGTGCGGCTTCAATTTCAGCGTTTAAAGTGTCAGGGAATTTTCCAGATCGTAAGTACAGGCGACATGCATGCGTTGTTATTGTGAAGCCAGGAGGAACGGGCAATCCGATGCGGACCATCTCGGCCAGGTTGGCACCCTTGCCACCCAACAGATCCTTCTGTGACATATCCCCGAAAGTAAAGGGGTGAATCAGTTGTTCGGTCATCGTTGACCCTCCTTAGGTTAGTAAGGCAATTGCTTCGTCTTTATTTGAGCGCGAGCATATCCATAAACTCATCGACCGGGGTTGCCGATAATTTATCGTAATCTAGTGAAAGAGCGAGAATTTTTGCTTGTGTTGGCGCATCAAAGATGCGGGCAAGGTTGGTCTTGTACTTCTCAATCAAGAGTGGAATTCCAGCGGTGCGGCGGCGGGCGTGGCCAATTGGATACTCGACGACTTCCTCGCCCAACACACTTCCATCAGTGAACTCGATAGTCATGGCGTTGGCGATAGATCGCTTGGCCGGATCGTGATAGTCGGCCGTAAAAGTAGCGTCTTCAACGCAGATGATTTTCTCGCGAAGTGCATCGATGCGTGGATCGGCGGCGATGTTATCTTCGTAATCACGGGCAGTTAAGCGGCCGAAAATAAGTGGCACGGCAACCATGTATTGAATGCAGTGATCGCGATCGGCCGGGTTATTCAGTGGGCCTTTCTTATCAATGATGCGAATGCAGGCCTCGTGCGTGCGAATAGTGACTTTTTTGATATCGGCTTGCGTCTTACCAGCGGCCACCATCGCAGTATGCAAAGTCATTGCAGCTTCAACTGCTGTCTGTGAGTGGAACTCGGCTGGAAAAGAAATCTTAAATAAAACATTTTCCATGACGTAAGAACCGTAAGGGCGCTGGAATTTAAAAGCATTGCCTTTAAACGAGACGTCATAAAACCCCCACGTTTTAGCGGTGAGCACTGATGGATAACCCATTTCACCAGTCTTAGCGATAAGGGCTAGTCGCACTGCTCGAGATGTCGCATCTCCTGCCGCCCATGATTTACGAGAGCCTGCATTTGGAAAGTGACGGTATGTGCGAAGTGATTGTCCATCAACCCAAGCAAGGGAAACAGCGGCCAAGATTTGTTCACGAGTTAAGCCCATCATCTGCGCAACAACTGCAGTTGATGCGACCTTTACTAATACAACGTGGTCTAGTCCGACTTTGTTAAAAGAGTTCTCGAGTGCAATACATCCTTGAATTTCGTGGGCTTTAATCATTGCCGTTAAAACATCTTTGATTGTGAACTTCTTATCCGTTGTCCGAGATAACCAGTCGGCGGTGGCAAGAATGGCGCCTAAGTTATCGGATGGGTGTCCCCATTCGGCGGCCAACCATGTGTCATTGAAATCTAACCAGCGAATCATTGCGCCAATGTTGAAAGCACCTTGGACTGGGTCCAAAACATAGTTGGTACCAGGCACTTTAACGCCATTAGCGACGCTAACACCCTCGACAACTGGGCCTAATAATTTTGTACAGGCTTCGTACTCCAAAGCCTCTAACCCACATCCCAATGTATCCATGAAGCAGTTCCAGGCAGTCTCATAGGCCACTGGAGATTTGATCTCATAGTGCTCTACATAATCAACGATGTCGATGATCTCTTGGTCATATGGTTGGTTTGACTTGGTGATGTGGCTAGACATTAAGAGAGCACCTATCGCTTTTCTATTGGTTGGAACGGCAAATCATCTGGACCGGTGTAGTTAGCACTTGGACGGATAATCTTGTTGTCGATTCTTTGTTCAATTACGTGAGCCGACCATCCTGTTGTACGGGCAATAACAAAGATAGGTGTGAAAAATAAAGTAGGAATTTTCATTTGGTTGTAAGCAACTGCTGAGAACCAGTCTAAATTAGGAAACATATTTTTAGC
>JBAXFS010000062.1:0-7639 GCA_037139795.1 Actinomycetes bacterium | reverse complement strand
CAAATGCTTGGAATGATCATTAAGAAAATAACGGGGCAAAGTTTGGTTGATTACTTCAGCACAAATATTTGGCAAAAGGCTGGTGCAGCCCACACTGCAACGTGGAACGTGGATCGAATTGGTGGAACCGAGAAGGCTTTCTGCTGTTTTAACGCCACCGCACGTGACTATGCACGCATAGGCAATGAGCTCATTCAACCAACCCCAAGCATCATTAGCAGCGCTTGGCTAACAAGGATTTCAACACCGGCAGTAACTCTTGATTACGGTTGGGGTTATGGCGCTCAAGTGTGGCATCCATATGCAGGAATCAATTTAATGTTGGGCCTACACGGTCAGTTTGTTTGGATGGATGCGGCAAATAAAACGGTCATAGTAAAACTCAGTGACGAGCCAACGAGCGCCGATGGACGAAGCGCGCTAGTTGCTCCAGTTCTAAAAGTTATTTCAGAGCAACACTAAATCATCGCGATGGACTAACTCGCGCTCGAACTCTGGACCGAGTGTTTGGGCTAACTCTTTTGTGGATCTACCAAGCATTACTGGAATCTCGTCACTATCGAATGCAACTAAACCTCGCGCAATAACTTTTGAATCTGGCCCAATGAGTTCAACTGCGTCCCCTGCAATGAAATCACCATGGACGGCAGTAACACCTGCTGGAAGAAGAGATACGCCACGTTCGCGAATTGCTGTAACTGCGCCAGCATCTAAAATTAATTGCCCTTGAGTAGTCGTGGCATGGGCTAACCACAAAAGCCTTGAAGTAGTTTTACTTGCATGTGCGTGAAAATACGTTCCGAGCGTGGCGCCATTCATCGTTTGATCAACATCGGCCAATGAAGTTAAAAGCATTGGAATTCCAGCACTCGTTGCAATACGCGAGGCATCGACTTTAGTAACCATTCCCCCGCTACCAACGCCAGCTGAACCCGCGCCGCCTAGAACAACGTTTTCGATATCAGTGATATTGGCAACTTCATGAATAGCTTTAGCACCTGCCTGCGTTGGTGGTGCGTCATAGAGCGCATCGATATCTGAGATAAGAACTAATAAATCGGCACCAATGAGCAGAGCCACGAGGGCAGCTAAGCGGTCGTTATCGCCAAAGCGAATCTCCTGCGTTCCAACTGAGTCATTTTCATTAATGACTGGAACGACGCCTAGTTGAAGCAAGCGGTACAACGTGCGTTGCGCATTTTGATAGTGCGAACGGCGCACAACATCCTCGGTTGTAATCAATACTTGTGATGCGGTAATTGAATGTTTAGCAAAACTCTGGGTGTAGTGGGCAATCAGTAGACCTTGACCAACGGAGGCGGCGGCTTGCTGAGTCGCTAAATCTTTTGGCCGTGAAGTTAAACCAAGGGGCGCAAGGCCCGCAGCGATTGCTCCCGATGAAACGACAACAACTTCTGCGCCACGCTTTTTACATGCTGCGACAACGTCGGCAAGTTTTTCAACTGCAGAATCATCTAACTTCGAGCCCGCTTTACCGGTGAGTGAAGATGAGCCAATTTTGATGACAATGCGTTTTGCAGAGGTAACCTGCGCTCGGCTCACTTGGCATCTCCATCCTCTGACTCTTCATTGGCAATCGGTGCTGAAAGTTTAGGCGTGTGAGGGTCAGAAACGTTGTACTCCCACTGCTTGGCGATTTCATCATCGCTCAAAATATCTTCTACTTCTACGCGCTCACTCTGCGCCCACGTCGATTCAAGGCGTGAATCCTCGCCACGGCGATGCAAGTGACCTGCTAGTTGTTCAGCCCCCGCCTCAATCGTTGGCTCCCAATCAAATACAACTTCAGTTGCGCCATCGCCTATGCGTACTTCGCTACCTGCAATTGCGCCCTTTTTGAAGAGCTCTTTTTCAACACCTAATTGAGCAAGTCGATCGGCTAAGTAGCCGATGGCTTCTGCATTCTTAAAGTTAGTTTGGCGTACCCAGCGCTCTACTTTTTTACCGCGCACAGTAAATGATCCATCGGCATTTGCTTTAACGGCAAAGCCTGAGTCATCAACTGCAACTGGACGCAAAACGATTCGAGTACGCTCTTCGACAACTGCTGCCGCACGATCCTTTTGAACTAAACGCGCCATCGCATACGTTAACTCTCGCAAACCGGCGCGTGATGCCGCCGACACTGGATAGACCTCATAGCCCTTTGCGCGAAGCTCATCGGCGACCATGTCAGACATTGCTTGACCATCGGGCAAATCGATTTTATTTAAAGCGATGATGCGAACTCGATCTTCAAGACCGCCATAGAGCGCTAACTCATTTTCAATAACTTCTAGGTCATGTATTGGGTTGCGGTCGGTCTCGAGTGTTCCGCAGTCCAATACATGCACGAGGGCAACGCAGCGCTCGACGTGACGCAAAAACTCAAGGCCTAAGCCTTTACCTTGACTAGCACCTGGAATTAAACCGGGAACATCGGCAACGGTAAAGCGTGTCTCACCGGCCTGAACAACGCCTAAGTTTGGAACCAAAGTTGTAAATGGATAATCAGCGATCTTTGGTCGCGCTGCAGAGATAGCTGCAATCAATGAAGACTTACCTGCACTTGGAAAACCGACGAGAGCGATATCTGCAACTGATTTGAGTTCAAGTGAAAGTGTTCGCTCCTCCCCTGGTTCACCAAGGAGTGCAAAGCCTGGAGCGCGACGCTTTGATGAAGCAAGCGCTAAGTTACCAAGGCCGCCATGACCGCCTTGGGCAGCAATAAAAATAGTTCCATTGCCGATGAGATCAGCAATTTGTTCGCCGTTGCTATCGTAAATTACCGTTCCATTTGGAACACCTAAAACTAAATCATCGCCTTGATATCCATCTTTGCGATCGCCATAACCTTGGTGGCCTGATGTTGCTTTTCTATGTGGGGAATGATGAAAATCTAAAAGTGTCGTGACGGATGGATCAACGACTAGAACAATGTCTCCGCCGCGTCCACCGTTACCGCCATCTGGTCCACCAAGTGGCTTAAATTTTTCGCGCTTAACCGAGACGCAACCATCGCCACCTTTTCCTGCGGTGGCATAGAGAGTCACACGATCAACAAAAGTTGCCATGTCTGTACTCCCTTCCCTAAAAAAATTAACACTGAAATAAAAAAGCGAGCCACGATTCGCGGCTCGCTCTTTTGTTGAGAAACCTAAATTAAGCGGCCGGAACCACATTCACTACACGACGTCCGCGAGCGCGACCGAATTCAACTGCGCCTGCTGACAAAGCAAAGAGCGTGTCATCCTTACCGCGTCCAACGTTCTTACCTGGGTGAAAATGTGTTCCGCGCTGGCGAACCAAGATCTCGCCTGCATTAACTTCTTGTCCACCAAAGCGCTTGATTCCAAGGTACTGTGGATTTGAATCGCGACCGTTACGTGTCGAGGAGACACCCTTCTTACTTGCCATTTAGTGTCTCTCCCTTACTTCGCGCCGTTGATGGCGGTAATTTTTACGCGTGTGAGCTTTGCACGAAAGCCTTGGCGACGACGGTGACCTGTCTTGTTCTTGTAACGCAAGATGTCGATCTTTGGTCCCTTAGTCTCTTCAAGAACTTCGCCAGTTACCTTAACTGCGGCAAGGGCTTTAGCATCGGTAGTAACCGTTGCACCATCTACTAGCAACAGGGCAGGAAATGAGACAGTTGCACCAACAGCAGCGGCCATACGATCGACGGTTACTGTGTCGCCAACTGCGACTTTTTCCTGGCGTCCGCCAGCTTTAACGATTGCGTACACGTGTTACTCCAGTTCAATTAAGCCCGTTCAAATGGCGACGAGCAGAGGATAAGAGTACGGATGAGCGCCCCCTACGGTCAAATTGCCTTATTTACCCGATTGGGCCTTGGCGATACGGGTCACTGCCTTCTCTAGAGCATAAATTGGATCACTAGCCGCCCCTTTGACCTCGGCATCGGCCTGGGCGATTGCGCCTACCGCATCGGCAAGGGCTCCGGGGCTCCAGCTATGTAATTGGCGGCGGGCCTTATCAATTTGCCAAGGCGCCATACCCAGTTGGCCCGCTAACTCAAATGATTTAGTTCCGCGATTGGCACCGGAGACTTTAGCCAGAGATCGAAGCGAAGATGCGATTGCACTTGTAATCATCACTGGATCGGTACCTGTTTCAAGCGCGCTGCGAAGTGCAACAAGGGCAGCTGAAAGATTGCCCTCTAACGTCGCATCGGCGACATCAAAGCCCGTTGTTTCAACTCGCCCCTGATGAAACTTGTCGATCATCACTTCATCGATGACACCAGATGGTGCATCGGCGGCGATCTGTGACACCGCCGCTTGTAACTCTCGCATGTCACTACCAAGCGCCCCAACCAACGCACTTACTGCGCCGGGAGATGCTTTGCGACCTAAATCTAAAAAGAGCTCTTTAACAAACGCTTCCTTTTCTGTCTCTTTTTTTAGCGGTTCGCAAGCAATAATTTCGGGTTTAACTTTCTTAATTGCATCAAGTAGGGCTTTACCTTTAACGCCACCTTTATGAACAAAAACAACGGTCATTGTGGGATCGGGTGTGAGTAAATATCGCGTAATCTCTTCGCGATTATCTTCAGGTAAATCCTGCAGGTCTCGCAGAATTAACGCGCGGTTTTCAGAAAATAGTGAGGGTGCAAGAGCGTCGGCAATATCGCCAACGATGGTTTCTCCAGCAAAAAGATTGGTGATTTCGCAGTTTTTCTCTTTTAACTCGGCAGTTAACTTATTTACTGCCCGATCAGAGAGCGCGCCTTCTGAACCAAGGATGAGGTAGAAGGCATTCATATCGCTACCCCAATCGAAAGAGATTAAATCGGCCCTTGCTTGTTCGAATCTTAAAGTGATGAGCCAGCGCTTGAATACTTATAGACCCACTGATATCGGTTCGAACAACTTCTGCCCCGAGTCTAGTCAACGCCTCAACGGTCTGTGGCGCAGGGTGACCGTAGAGATTTTTGGCGCCAACACTAATGATGGCAATGTGTGGCTTGAGGGCGGCCATGAGTTCGCCATCTTGATACCTGGATCCGTGGTGGCAGACCTTGTAGATATCAACTCCGGCAACATCCCGGATTAACTCATGTTGGGCAGGTGGCTCTAAATCTCCGGCAGCAAAAAGCGTGAAGTCAGTTGATGCAATCAGGACGCCGATGCTGGAGTTATTTACCGCCGATCCATCTCCTGGCATTGAAGCAAAGACATGCATGCCACTGGCCGGCCACAAAACTTTTATAGTGAACTGGGCAACTTGTGCAGTAAAACCATGTTGCGGACTCACCGTCTTTGTTTGCCGCATCAGAGATGCAACATGCGCGCTCTCAATCAGCGGCTCGGCATTAGTGCTCACCCATAGCTGTGAGACCTCCCGATTTTTAAGTGCACCACTTAATCCACCGGCATGATCGGAATGAAAATGCGAAAGAATTATGAGTGGAATTTCATCGACACCTAGAGCCTTCAAGCATCGATCTTCTAACCCTGGATCTGGCCCAACATCTATAAGTATTGCGCGATGATGGCCCAGATTTAGAACCATTGAATCTCCTTGCCCTACGTCGCAATTTGCAACCTGCCAGTCTCCGGCTGGCCAACGCTGCAGCCACGTAAGCATAAGAATTAACACCAGTACCGCAATTGAAATCCTACGAATATATTTCTTAAAGAGCCAGAACGTCAAAGTAGCGATGGCGATAATAAGAAAACCAATTCTTCCAGTTCGAAGAGTCAGGACTGGAAAGCTTGCCGCCCACTTTGCAACAGCGGCAATGAAGCCCGCAGGAAAACTTATGAACCAGATCAAGATACTGCTAATAAATGGTGCTAAAGGTGCAATGAGGGCGGCAATAAAACCCACAATCGTAATCGGCCCAACTGCAGGGGCCGCCAATAAATTAGCCAGAACACTTATGGGCGATAAATATCCAGATAGTGCCACTAAGACGGGTGAGCAAAAAACAATCGCCGCAATCGGGGGTGCTAGCGCTTGTGCCAGTTTTCCAGGAATATAACGCGAAAGTCTCTCCACGATAACGGGAGCAAAGAGCAAAAGCCCGGTGGTTGCCATAACCGAGAGTGCAAATCCAGCATCGCGCGCCTGCCAGGGATCGCCAATGACTACAGCGCCAATTGCAAAACCTAAAGCTGGAAGTGAATCGCGTCCGCGATGAGTACCTTGGGCAATTAACAGAACTGCCGCCATCGCAGCTGCGCGCAAGACTGAGGGCGATGGTCGCACGAGGGCGATGAAGCAAATTAATGCGATCGCCGTCGCTGCCAAACGTATATTTAATCGCCTAAATAGAAACTGCATGCACCAGAGCACAAAACTCGAAACGATAGCAAAGTTAGCTCCACTAACGGCAACTAAGTGGGTCAAGCCAGAGCGCTTCATCGCGGTTTTAAACTCTAGAGTTTGTTTTGATGTATCACCCAAAACCATTCCGGGAATGAGCGCACCAGCATCACCACTGCCGGATAAATTACGCAATCCATATCGAATCGAAGCCAAACTTCTCGCCCAGGCAGAAGGTGGCGTCAGGACTTTCACTTTCGAATCGATCAAAACCAGGGCGCCGACTCTGCCCTCTTTACTGGAAACAATCCGGGCAGTTGCACTAAAACTCTGGCCGGGTAGAAGTGCAAGCACATCAGGGTGCGCCGTGATAACTCGGATTGGGATTCGCATTGCAAAGGAGACAGTTTCGGTATGAACGTAAATTGCACGAGCAATGAAACTGTAGTTTCCAGTTGTTGTTTGATTTGGATCTGTGACAATTTGGGCCATTACTTCCGCTCTTTGACCAAAGAGCTTTGTAATCGCCGAGTTTTGAAGAGAGGCTTCGCGAAGTGACATAACGGATGAACCAAGTAAAAGTGCCGTGATTAGCACGCTAAAGCGAAACTTACGGCTAAGGAGAGATATCAGTGCTAACGCGAGTGCGGCAATAGTAATTCGCCATGGAGCTATTGCACTTTGCAGTAGAGCACCCAGCCAAATAGCTCCACCTAGAGCGATTGCTCGATAGTCGGCTAGACCCGAACTTTGCTTTTTATTGTCTGGAATTTTGCTACACCGATTCCACTTACTTTTTGAAGATCTTCGACCGTGACAAACGGGCCATGTACTTTTCGATATTCAATAATGCGCGCAGCAATAACGGGTCCGATGCCATCGAGGGCATCTAACTGCGCCGCCGTTGCGCGATTGATATTAATTGGGCCAGTACGCACACTCTTCGGGGCGCTCATAGAAGTGCCTTTGCTAACGGTTGTATCCACATAGATTTGTTCACCATCAGATAAAACGCGCGCTAAATTAATCGTGCTCAGATCCGCCCCTGGGGCGGAGTCGCCCGCAGCTTTGATGGCATCGATGACACGCGAATTTGCCGGCAACGTATAAACACCAGGTCTATTAATCGCGCCAGTCACATCGATGAAAATCTCAGGGGCTGCAATTTGAACTGCAACTACTGGAGGCGCAAGGACTTCATGGCTATTACCGCGTAGAACAATTACTGACGACAATACGATGGTGAGCGCGCCAATAATAAGGAGCGCGCGTTTTTGTATGTGTGAATAGTGGAGTTCAAACCACCACGTACGGACACTTTCAAAGGCTTGGTATATGTGATTCATGC
>JBAXFS010000061.1:0-7643 GCA_037139795.1 Actinomycetes bacterium | reverse complement strand
CCATGTGTCCCATCGCTGTTTTTTCTCTGCGAAATTTTGTGATCATGGACGTGTCCTGCAAACCACAGAATGACATTGGGATATCTCTCTAGCAATGCCTGCACTTCTGTCTCTAATGCTGGTAGAGCCACGCCAACAGGCGCGTAGCCATTGAAGAGATTTTCAAGTGGGTGGTGTGCTGCGATCACTACGTATTTTTCTTTCGATGCCTCTAATACTTCTTCTAGCCATTCGAACTGTTCGCGGTGAAGACAGCCTTGCCATCCGCCAAATCGATTTACTGTATCAAGTGCAATTAATCGCAGTTCGGCACCAATATTTCGAAACCAGTACGCCGTTTGCGATTGTTCTTTGTCCAAACCATGATCGTGATTACAGTTTGTATGTATATCAACCCACTCTTCTAAATTAACAAGGGCACGAGCTTCGTCGGCAGTTACTTCATTTGTGGTTAAGTGATCAATGCCGGGGTACAGCGCTGGGCCAACTTCACCAAAACCCGTAAATAAATTGGCGAGATCGGCGAAATCTTGCAAACCAGATAGTTTTTGTGAACCCTGCGCGATTACATTTAGCTCGGCAGTTGGCAAGGCAGTGCCCTGTAATAGCGCATCGTGGTTTCCGTGGACAGCCAACCATTTATGGGTTAAACCCTGGGCTCTAAATGCTGTCTCTGATCCTGTAAGTGCGCCTTTAAAGTGTGGAAAATCATGCAGGATATGTGGGCGATCTGCCGGTAATCCATTTGGTGGGCCATCCGGATGGTAATAGTGAATATCGTAGAGATCGGCATTGGATGAATGGGAAGCTTCAGAGCGAACTGGGTCACCGCTTTTTGGATTGACTAACCCTCCATCTAATATTGTTTTGTACCAATTCAGCTCATTACTTTGTGCATTATCAACAACATCTCCTGTAATCACAACAGCATCGATTGCGGCTCCAGTTAATGGTGCTTTCTTTATTTGATTTGCCGCAACAACCATGGCCTCTAAGACCTGTGTAGTTAAGAACTCTTGGGCTCTATAGGTACCGATGTAGGGGACCATGGCCGATAAAGGATTGTCGGGGTCTGCAATTCGATCGAGGAACTCAAGCCGTGCGGGAGATGCCGCGTCGCAAATATGTATATCGCTCATGTGTATAAAAGCTGCGATTACCTCTGCATTGAGCGGCTTATTTCCAATAGGGCGCTCCCCCTGATCAAGAAATAACTTATTCCATTTATTTTCAGGACCGCTTCTTGAACGAACAATTCTAGTACTGGCTGTACTAGGCATTTGATACTAATACTTCCTTATTTAATACTTCTAGCTTCACTGTAGATCCAGGATGTAAATCTCCGGTTTCAATACTGCTCATAAGAGACTGAATAATCGTTCCGTCATTTGTTTGACAAACAATATTTGATGATGGTCCCATAAATAGGCGAGTTAAGACCTTGGCATTGTGGTCGCGCGAATCTGAGTTTACTGAGATTGATTCTGGTCGGATTAATGCAAAAACAGCGCCTGCAGCATTGGCATTTTTTAGCGCCGGAATTTTCTTACCGAAGATTTCTACGTGACCATCCTTTAGTTCGGCTGGAATGTAGTTCATTGTTCCAACAAAACTTGCAACAAAACTTGTGGCGGGCTTGTTGTACAAAGTGTCAGGAGTATCGATTTGCTCTAGCTTCCCATGACTCATCACTCCCACACGATCTGAAATTGCCATCGCCTCCTCTTGGTCGTGGGTCACGAAAAGTGTTGTTGTCCCAAGTGAGAGTTGCAATCGACGAATTTCCTCGCGCAAATTTACCCGAACTTGAGCATCTAATGCTGATAGTGGTTCATCCAATAGCAATATCTCGGGCTCAAATGCAAGGGCGCGGGCAAGTGCAACGCGCTGCTGTTGGCCACCAGATAGTTGAAAAGTAAAGCGCTGACTATGGGTTGGCAAGCCGACTAACTCTAAGAGCTCTTCAGCTTTCTTTTTTCTTAAGTGTTTGCTTACTTTTCGCATCTGCAATCCAAAAGTCACGTTTTCTTCAACTGTTAAGTTTGGAAATAGCGAGTAAGCCTGAAAGACCATGCCCATGTTGCGCTTGTGCGCCGGGGTTTGAGAAAGATCAGTTTCTCCTACTAAGACTTTCCCTGAATCCTGGTTTTCCAGTCCGGCCACAACGCGCAGAGCCGTTGTTTTACCGCAACCAGAAGGACCCAAAAGGGCAACTAATTCACCCACTCCTACTTCCAAATTGAAGTTATCTAAGGCTAGAACTGAACCAAATTTCTTAGAAATGTTGCGAAGCGTCAGGCTTTTGCTTGACATTATTTTCTCCCTTTAGCTGATCGTTCAGGTATTACTAGTGTTATTCCAGTCAAAATTAGAAATGGGATAATGAGTGACATCATTGAGATTGCGATTGCACCAAGAATGTTGTCCTGTGCCACATATGTAATCCATGTAGGGAATGTGTCCCAGTGAAGTAGAACGGTGAGTGTGTATTCACCTAGAGAAAGGGCAAAGGTTAAAGCTACTGTCGCCATTACAGCACCGCGAATAACAGGAATAATTATCGAATTAATTGTCCAAAACCAGTTTGCTCCGGCGCTTCGGGCCGCCTCTGTCAGGGTTTTAAGAGGAATTGCGTTAAGACCAATGTCTAATGATCTATAAGCATAGGGAAGCGCCAAAATAAAATAGAGAAATGGCAGTTCAAAGACGGTATTTTGCATAACCTCTGGAAATGAGATTTGAGCACCGACCGCGAAGGCTACTACTGGAATTACTAGTGGAAGGAGTGCTAAACCATCAATGAGCGGTCTTACCTTTGATTGGCTCAAGTGCAACCATGTCAGCGTAGGAACTAAAACAAGTAATGTAATCAATACAGTTACAGCAGCCAACCAGCCCGAGCGTAGGAGATAGTGAAGGAACTCCTCCTCTTTAAGGGCCCACGTGTACTGATCCCAACCGTAGCCACCTTTCAGGGGTGTTCTTACTGAATACTCAAAGGCAGAGATCATTGGAGCAAATACAAAGAGAGATAGAACAAAAAGTGTAATTATCAATGGAGCATCAAGACGCCTTTTCATCGCTGTTGCCATCTTGCTGCTCGACGTTGAATTATCAAATACGGAATTACCGCCATCGCCGATATAACAATCATCACTACGCCTAGCGCCTTACCGAGGTTTAATTGTTGGGCTGAAACGTTTCCATCAAGCAGGCCACCAATCTGCAATGGTGTTAAAGGGAGATTTCCAACTGTTAATGCATTTGCCGTTGCATAGGCCGAGAAGCCGCTCGCGAAGAGAAGCAGAAAAGAGGCGATAAAGCTTGGAAATAGCAACGGGACACCGATACGTCGCCAATAGTTAAATTGATTGGCACCTAAGTTTCGCGCAGCTTCGGCCCATTCTTTACGTAAGGAGACAATGGCGGGTGAGAAAACAATGATCATGAGCGGTAATTGAAAGTATAAATATACGACTAGCAAACCTTGAAATGTGCCCAATGAAAAATGACCAGAGTAGATATCCCAGCCAGCTGCTTTTAATATCTTTGTTAGCTGCCCTTGCAATCCAATGGCTGCCGTGAACATAAAAGCCAGAGGTACGCCACCTGTATTTGCTAGAACTCCACTCATAACCGCGATAGTGCGGCGCAACTTTGATGGTCCGCGACTCTCAATGAAATATGCTGCGATTGCTCCGGGGAAGGCAGCGATTGCAGCCGACAATAAACCGATTTTAATAGAATTGAGAAATCCAGTTTTGTATGGCTCTTTGAATGCAGTTTCGAAGTTACTTAGCGTAAAAGTATGGTCGTTAGATAAGAAGGAGACATAGACGAGTCGAGAAATGGGAAAGAGAAAGAAATAGCCCAAAATAAGTAGGAGCGGAATCGCCGGCAACAGGCTTCTGGGAGAGAAAGTAAGGAAGGCGCGACCCCTCGGTAACGCGCCTTCCTCAATGACTTTAAGAGTCATATCTCTTTATTACAAGCTAGCCCATGAAGAGATGATCTGCTCACGAGCTGAAAGTACATCTGAGATTGTTGGAGGTCCAACAACCTTTGCAGTTGATGGAACCTTGAAGTCGAGAAGTGAATCAACTAAGAGACCCTTCTTTTCCATTGCAGCGGACATGATTGGATCTGCACCTGACTGTTGGAAGTAGTTCTGACCACCTTGCATCTTTGCAAACAACTTAGATCCAGTCAGTTTTAGATCAGCATCTGTTAGTTGAGCAGCTGTCTTTCCCTTGTTCTGAGAGTAAACAAACTCTTGCCACAAACGTGCATTTGCACAGTTAGGTGACTTTGCATTAATTGCGTTGATGTATGGAGGTGCTTGTAGAACGAAATCTGTTGGGTAAGCAAACTTAAGGTCTAAACCTGCTGCCTTAGCCGCCGGAATAATTCCCAGAGCGTTGAAGTCCCACATGAAACCAAGCTTTGCTGTGCCAGTAGCAAGGTTTGTTCCGTTTACCTTTACTAGAGGTGCTTGTGCCTTTACAGACTTGAATAGTGCTAAGCCCTTAGTTACATCTGAAAGATTCTTCTCTCCACCATTACCAAGGCTTGCCGCCAAAACTGACATGAAGGCCTGGTTGGAAGATGTTGGGTCTCCGGTAATTCCTACAAAGCCCTTGTATTCAGCCTTTGCGAAATCTGTTGCCTTAGTTGGAACTGATGGAAGCGTTGTGTTGTAAACAATCGCAAGCTTTCCACCGTAGTTTCCGAACCAAAGGCCGCTTGGGTCTTTTGCAGCTTTTGGAATGTCATTCCAGTTGATTACTTGGTAAGCAGAAGACATTGGCGTTCCGCCTGGAGGTGTCAACTGAGCAACTACAAGAGGTCCAATATCGATTGAATCTGGTTGCTTCGACTTAGGGGCTGTCTTCATTGTGTCGATCTCGTACTGAGATGATCCATCCGGATTATCAACAGTGATCTTTACGCCAAAAGCCTTCTCATATGCATCAAATGCTGCGCCGTAGTTAGCCCAGTCACGTGGTGTTGTGATGAGAGCAAGCTTGCCCTCTTTCTTAGCTGCAGCGATTAGGTTGTCTAACCCACCAGCTTCTTTCACGTTCTTAGCCTTGCAAATATTTACAGCGGCTTGCGCTGGAGTTGCAACGACAACGAGTCCAATGGTGATTCCTGCTGCAGCAACGATTGCTGCTAAACGCTTTAAACGCATATATAGGATCCCTTCCTAAGGATTGTTTGCGAACTATCTCCACCAATGTGAAACGGTTGGGGTTTTCTAAGTGACTGATTACAAAATTACTAATGAACGGTGATTGAAGCCTTAGCTTTAAATAAGTGACGGCAAGTTAGCCACAGAGTTAATAATCTGTGTTGCACCAGCGTTGTGAAGAGTTTCCCGATCGTGGGCTCCGCTCAAAACGCCAACAACATGGCCCGCACCGAATGCAATGCCTGCCCGCATATCTGCAGCAGTGTCTCCAACCACCATTATGTTTTCAGGTGGACTTATCATGAGTTGCTTTGCGGCGAAATTGAGCATGTCAGGAAATGGGCGCCCACGCTCTACTTCGCTGGGGGTTACTGAAAGATCTATTAGGTCTCTCCAATTAAGCGTGTCTAAAAGTACATCTAGCGTTGATCTGCTAAATCCAGTTGTCAGAACGACTGCAATTCCCTGTTTTCTTAACTCACTAAATAGTTCCTCCGCGCCGATTATTGGAGTAGCGCCGATTTCGGTAATCTCAGAAATATATGACTCTTCAAAGGCGAGATTGGCTTGATATGCCTTTTGGGCATCTCCAAGGAGTTCGGTAAAAACATGAATCTTAGATTGGCCCATTGTGTCAATGGCATACTGTGTCCAGATTTCACCTTTGCTTGGCCATAAATCTGGCTGTGTAGCTTCAAAAGCGTTCTTAAAAGCGGTAATCACAATTCCATCATCATTGAGCGTTGTTCCAGCAACATCAAAGGCGACCATTTCTACGCTCATTTATAACCCTTTCAGAGTCTCTTCTGCAATTGCCGGCGCCAAAGTATTTCCTCGACCTCCGGGACCTGTGATTGAAATAATATTTGAAGCAATCTGTTGTCGGTCACAAATTTCACCTTCAGTCTGCTGGCTATAAATCCCATCCCAGCGATGAACTATTGGCGGAATTTTCTTTCCAATGAGCTCACTAGCAAGGTTATGTAAATATTGGTAGGGCTCTTCATGCAATTTAAATTCAAATGGTTCATTGTATTCATGGGTATCACCAATAGTTAATGTGCCATCTTTACGCTGAACCAAAAGGAGTTGCATATGGTTCTTCTCAGCTATCGGATGTTGAGGTGGTAGTTGGCTTAGATTTGGTACGTCATAACCGGGGTAATATCTCATGGAGTCACCATCGGCCAGCGAGGTAGTTAACTCTTGATCAAAGACTGCCGTACTCATCATCTGCAATCTCACTCGCCTAATAGGCGCAGCTTGTAAATAAGTACCGAAAAGCGATGAGTGATCTGCTCCTGGACAGTGGATTAAATAGTCGGCCTCAAAACTCTCACCGCTTCTAGAGACGGCAGTTACCGATGATTGATTTCCTGAGACTTCGACAATATCTACATTATTGCGCCATGTGTAATTTATATTTTTCGCAAGGTGGTCACGAATATCGAGTAAAATCTTTGATGGCTCTACCGATGCATCAAGTGGGCACCAAAGCCCTGCTAAGTAATTTCCTTTTAAGGCGGGATTTATCCTCTGTACTTCTTTTTTATCTAACAACTGCCACTGGCGTTGATGAGCGTCATCCTTTTCCATGCACTCTTGCATCACGGCAAGCTCTGCATCATTGACCGCTAAAGTCATTGAACCATTTGGACGAAAATCCATTGCTGGGATTTCTCTTTGAATCTCTTCCCATAGAACTCTCGCCCTTAATCCCGCTTCGAGCTCGGGGCCGCTTCGGCGGCCGCTTACCCAAACAAGTCCAAAGTTTCTAACCGATGCGCTACGAGCCACGGCATCGCGTTCAAGGTGGAGCACCTGGTGACCGGCTTTGAGAGCCTCTCGGGCATGGGTCGTTCCTATGACGCCTCCGCCAATTACGATGATTTTCATGCCGCCATAATCTCGGCCAATATTGAACGCAAGGCGTACGCAAGAAGAAGGCGAGGCAAAACTTCAAGTGCCTGCTTGCATAAGTTACTGACCAGTAGCATTATTTCCCCATGAGCCATTACACAGCCAACCTGCGCGACATCGAATTCTGCCTCTTTGACCTCTTAGGGCGCGAAAAAGTTTTGGGTACTTCCGTTTATGCCGACATCGACCGTGACACTGCATCGGGCATGCTCGAAGAGATGAAGCGTCTATGCGAGAACGATCTTGCTGCATCTTTTATTGAAGGCGATCGAATGGGAACGGTTTTTAATAAAACAAGTGGTGACGTCACTGTTCCTGCAAGTTTTAAAAAATCTTACGAGGCATATGTCAACGGTGAATGGTGGCGACTTGATGCGCCCGTTGAACTTGGTGGAATGAAAATCCCGGCATCAATTCGCTGGGCAATTGCCGAAATGGTGTTAGGTTCAAACCCGGCAATTCATATTTACGCATCGGGTTATGCCTTTGCCCAAGTTGCTTACGTACTCGGTACAGCCGAACAAAAGCAGAT
>JBAXFS010000060.1:0-7717 GCA_037139795.1 Actinomycetes bacterium | reverse complement strand
GCTCGTAAATATGCAACTGTTGTTGCAACTGGGCGCAGTGATCAGCCAAATCAAATTAACAATGTATTAGCTTTCCCTGGAATTTTCCGAGGCCTCTTAGATGCCAATGCACACAAAATCACCGATAAGTTATTAGTAGCGGCAGCTGAAGCGATTGCAGATTGCGTCTCCCCCGAGCAGCTGAATGCATCTTTCATCGTCCCGAGCGTCTTTGATCCCAACGTGACCAAGGCGGTTGCCGCCGCGGTTAAGAAGTCCGTGTGATTGAACTAGCCGCCTCTTTTGATACTCAATTGGCGCCTTTAGCGCCTTTCTTAATCTACTTAATTGCAGCAGGTCTGATATTCCTTGAAACCGGCGTCTTATTGGGGTTTTTCTTACCCGGTGACTCGCTAC
Source organism: Actinomycetes bacterium (assembly GCA_037139795.1). Taxonomy (GTDB): domain Bacteria; phylum Actinomycetota; class Actinomycetes; order Nanopelagicales; family Nanopelagicaceae; genus Planktophila. Next base: position 7,321 of record JBAXFS010000060.1, on the reverse strand, counting down.
TTTTTAGTGCTGGCCTGGTCGCTGCCTCAACTAAGAATGTCAACATCGTAATTTTAGTAATTGTTATTTTTCTCGGTGCGTTCTTCGGTGACCAAGTTGGTTTTGTCTTAGGTCGCACAGTTGGACGCTCATATCTGGACAAGCATGATTCACCACGGATCAAGCGGATGGTCGCCCAATCTGAGCGGTTTTATGAACAAACTGGCTGGTGGGCCGTTGTGGCTGCACGCTTCTTTCCTTGGATTAGAACTTTCGTCCCCCCGATAGCTGGGGCTTCAAAGATGAACTACTACAAGTTCCTTAGTGCAAATGCACTGGGTGGACTCTTGTGGGGAGGCGGCATAACTCTTGCAGGTTATTACGCAGCGACCGTTCCACTAGTGAAGACCTGGTCCTACGCAATCGCAACTTTCTTTATTTGTGCTTCGCTGGTTTCCGCACTCGTGAACTACTTACGCCTCCGGCGATAACACCCAAATAAGTCATCACAATTCCCGTTACTAGGTAGGCACTGATGTGCACACCATCGGTCGGTGAAACCAAATCAATAACAAGCGAGCCAACAAGTTGGCCACCTACGCTAAAGAGTGTAAAGGTCAGAACGCCTAGGTGCTGGACAATCGTTGAAGTAAAAGCAATATAAATAACTCCTATTACACCGCCTGTATAAATCCACCATGGTCCGCTAGGCAGAGCCACTAATTTAAAGTGGTGAGTGAAGAGGCCAATTATTATCAGAATGATTAAGAGCGATGTCCCTGAAATGAAATTGAGGAGTGACGTGGTGAAACTTTGATGAGAGTACTCATTTATCTCCCCATTTAATGCCCGCTGTACTCCAACGACCAAACCGGCGATGCAGCCCAAAATAACGGCTAATAGTGAGAGATTCTTTGCATCTATCCGATCAAAAACTGAGACAAAGACGGCTAAGACAGTCAGAATTGCTGCTGCTACGCGCCTTCGTGAGATTAACTTCTTTCCTCCGCCTGTTAGTCCAATGCGATCGACAATTAAAGAAATAGCAGTTTGTCCAGCAATTGACGCCACCGAATAAATCGCAACTCCAATCAAAGGGACTATCTGGGTCTGAATTGCAACAAAACTTCCTCCGAGGGCACCCGCAAATAACTTCCAACGCGCAATCTCTCCGCGCGCTACTGCGGTCCGAAGATTTGAAAGCCCTTTTTTAATCGCTGGGTTGAACATTGCGATAACTGCGATGATTACTAATCCCGAACCGAATGAGACGAGGGCAGCCTCTAATCCATTATTTATGCGATGTGAGAGTTCACCATTAGCTCGAGCTTGCAAAGCAATTAATACACCAGATAAAGCGGCAAGAAAATCTAATCGCATTGTGGGACTTTATCTCAACTCTCTAAAGAAAGAGTTACCTGGAGCCACTCTTCCTCGATTTTGTTTTTGTCATGACGCAAAGTTTCGAGTTCTTGAGTTAGAGATATCAATCGCTCTGGATCAAAGGATGCTGCTTCCTGCTCAGTCTCTAATTCAGAGATTCGGGTATTGGCTTTTTCTATCTGTCGCTCTAATCGAACTTTGTCTTTCTTTAATTGACGCTCCTCGGCGGCGCTTGATGTCTTCTTTTCCTTTTGAGCCGCTACTGGAATATTCATGGCTGCTTGGCGAAGTTCCAAATACTCATCAACGCCACGAGGTAAGTCACGGACGGCCTTATCGCCGAGTAAACCAACGAAGCGATCACATACTCGCTCTAAGAAATACCTATCGTGAGAGATAACAATCAAAGTTCCACCATAACTATCCAATAAATCCTCAAGCTCGGTAAGCGTTTCAATATCAAAATCATTAGTTGGCTCATCGAGGAGCAATACATTGGGGCTATCCATCAGTAAGCGTGTCAGCTGCAAGCGCCGCTTTTCACCACCAGATAAATCGCCAACCGGCGTCCACTGTGATTCGCGGTCAAAACCTAAACGCTCGCAGAGTTGCGAGGCCGAGAGTTCACGCCCACCACCGAGTTCCACCCGGTTAGCAATCTTTTCAACGGCCTCAAGTACACGCCATGTGGGATCTAACTCATCTAAATGTTGGGTTAAAAATGCAGGTTTAACGGTCACGCCAGTGACTAATTTGCCCGCGGTCGGCGTAATTTCTCCGACAAGAGTGCGCATTAGCGTTGTCTTTCCAGCACCATTAATTCCAACGATTCCGATGCGATCGCCAGGGCCGATATTCCAGTAGAGATCATTAATGAGTTCGTTATCACCGAGTTTGACTTGCAAGTGGTGGGCCTCGTAAACAGTTTTACCTAATCTATTGAGTGCAAACTTAAGTAACTCCCCTTGGTTACGCGGTTCGGGTTCGCCGGCAATTAAAACATTTGCGGCATCCACGCGAAACTTTGGTTTTGTTGTCCGTGCCGGGGCCCCTCGCCGTAGCCATGCAAGCTCTTTACGGATTAAACCATTTCTGCGCGCATCCATTACCGAACTCTGGCGCGCGCGTTCGGCTTTAGCTAAAACAAATGCGCTATAACCACCCTCGTACTCTTCAACTTTTCCTTCAACGACTTCCCAAGTTTTATCCGTAACGGCATCTAAAAACCAACGATCGTGCGTTACTACCGTGACCGCTAAGCCTTTGCGATTATTTAGATAATTCGCAAGCCACGCAACGCCCTCGACATCTAAATGGTTAGTTGGCTCATCAAGTAAAATTAAATCAAGCTCGTTAATGAGAAGTTTGGCTAAACCCACACGGCGTCGTTCACCACCGGATAGTTGACCGAATTTTCGATCAAAGATGTGGTCATCAAAGCTGCCGAACAAACCAGTAAAGACTTCGCGAATATTTGGCTCACTCGCCCACTCGTGTTTAGCCGTATCTCCAAGGACAACTTCGCCAACAGTGCTCTCCGAATTCTCGAAATCAACTTGCGAAAGAATTCCAATACGTGCGGCGTTTGATTTTGTTACCCGCCCTGAATCTGGTGATTCAATTCCGGCGATGACTTTCATTAATGTGCTTTTCCCAGATCCATTTCGGCCAACAATGCCGATGCGATCACCCTCGGAAACGCCAAGTGAGACGCCTATTAATAGCTCTTTTATGTCAAAAGCTTTGGAGACCTCTTCGATATTTACAACGTTGCGCGCCATGATGGGAGAGCGTACCTTTCATCCATGAACGTCACTGACCGCGAATACGCGCTGGCCCTCGATAGAAATGACCCTTTAGCCCATTTTAAGGCGCAATTTGTCATCACAGATCCAGAGATGTGTTATTTGGATGGAAATTCGCTGGGCCGTATGCCAATTGCTACGGTTGCAGCGATAAATAATTTTCTTACGCATGAGTGGGGGGCCGAGCTTGTTACTGGTTGGGGCCATTGGATCGATGAAGCACAACCTACTGGTGACCTGTTAGGGGCCGCGGCCTTAGGTGCAGGACCCGGCCAAGTACTTATCTGCGATACAACCTCAGTTAATTTTTATCAACTGTGCTTAGCGGCAATTCATGCTCGCCCAGGAAGAAAGACAATCATCACCGATACTGCAAATTTTCCTACTGATCGTTACATCCTTGACGGTATCGCTAAACAATTTGGATTAAACCTCGTCCTTATTAATAACGAAGATCCAAATATTGCAATTCATGAGCGCATCACCACCGAAGTTTTAGCACCTTATCTCAACGATGACGTCGCTTTAGTTACCTTGGAAGTCATCCAATATCGATCTGGCGCACGAACTGACATTAAATCAATTACCGATCAAGTCCGCGCGATTGGTGGATTAGTTGTTTGGGATGCTAGCCATTCAGTAGGTGCAATAGAAATGGATTTGGATGCAAGCGGCGCCGACCTCTGCGTTGGATGTACATATAAATTTGGTAACTCAGGACCGGGAGCACCAGCATGGCTATACGTCAATAAGCGGGTTCAAAAAGAGTTACAAGTTCCAATTCAAGGTTGGTTTGCACAAGAGGCGCAGTTTGAAATGGGTCCAGTCTTTGAAAAAGCTAGCGGAATGCGCGGTTTCCAAATTGCAACTCCACCAATTATGGGAATGCGTTCAGTTAAAACTGCATTCACGATGATTGCCGATGCTGGCATTGGCCAAATCGCTAAAAAGGCAGCGGTTGGCACTACTTTAATGATCGATTTATACGATGCCTGGCTCGCACCTCTTGGTATGGAGCTTCACACGCCTCGCGACTCGAATGAGCGCGGGGGGCATGTTTCATTGGGTCATCCCGATGCCGCTCAAATCTGTGTAGCTCTGCGTAAGATATCGAATGTCTTCCCCGATTTCAGAGCTCCTGACACAATCAGATTAGCTATTTCCCCGCTTCCAACGTCCTACGTCGAAGTCTGGGATGGATTCGATCGTCTGCGCGACTTAGTGGCATCGGGCCGCTATAAAGAGATACACGAAGGTGGTTCAAGAGTCACATGAGCGAAAATAACTTCGATTCGGCAATGACCTATACGTCTTACCTGGCTGTAGATGAACTTCTAAATCTTCAGCGCCCAGTATCTGTCGGGCCCGAGCATGATGAGATGCTCTTTATTATTATTCATCAAACTTACGAACTGTGGTTTAAACAGTTAATCCATGAGTTTGCCCAAGCACAGCGCTCGATGGAATCTGGTGATTCACATTATTCGCTAGCCATTCTTGGTCGCATTCGCACAATTATGAAGATCTGTGTCAACCAAATCGATATTTTAGAAACAATGACGCCGTTGCAATTTAATTCTTTCCGCTCATATCTATCATCTTCTAGCGGTTTCCAATCGGCGCAGTTTAGAAAAGTCGAAGCTTTGCTTGGCCGCCGCGATACTAAAATGGCTGGCCACTTGCCCCCAGATGTCCAAGCTGAGATTGCAATTATTACCTCAGGTAATTCGGTATATGACTCTGCCCTAGCTTATTTAGCTAAGCGCGGACACCCAATCCCAACCGATGTTCTTAGCCGAGACAGGACGGCGCCATATGAAGCTAACTTGCGCGTTCAGGATGTTCTCTTAGATATACATCGCAATGATCCAGAGAGCGCCATGGTGTGCGAGCGTTTATTGGATATCGATGAGGGTATTCAAGAATGGCGCTATCGCCACGTGAAAATGGTTGAGCGAACCATTGGGCAGAAAATCGGTACTGGCGGTTCAAGCGGAGTTGAATACTTATCCAGCACGCTTTTCAATCCAGCGTTTAAAGATCTTTGGGAGATCCGTTCGCGCTTCTAGTCCGCACATTATTTAATAGCCTATAGGGTTAGTGCATGTCGGGTTGGATACATCATGCTGCTGATTGGCTAGTTGCTAATAATTTACAGACCCCTTTATTTGTTCTTCTCATTCTTTTGGCCTTTGCCGAAGCTGCGGCTTTTGTTGGCTTCGTTCTACCAGGTGAAACGGCGTTGATTATCGGCGGCGTCCTGGCTCATTCCAAAGTGTGGCCCCTATGGCTCTTCATCCTTTGCGCAATTATTGGTGCCATTGCCGGCGACTCAGTCGGATATGAAATTGGCAAACACTTCGGCCCAAGAATTAAAACTACGCAGTTTGGTAAATTCGTTGGAGCTAAGCGATGGAAGTTAGCCGAACATATTTTTGCAAAGTATCACGGCAGAGCAATCTTTTTTGGTCGGGCACAAGCACTTCTACGTGCCCTCGTTCCCGCTTTAGCTGGAATGAACAAGGTCCCCTACAGAACTTTTCTTAAGTGGAATGCAGCTGGCGGCATCGTCTTTAGTACCATTGTTATTGTTTTGGGATATGAGTTCGCAAATTCTCTTCATACTCTTGAAAAATACCTGAAGTACTGGGCAGTCTTCTTTCTTGGCCTAGTTATCGTTGTAGTTATCATCCTTAAGCGCAAACTCGAGAAAATAATCGAGGATTAGCATGAATCTGGTAGCTGCCAGCGCACTGATTGCAGGAAAGCTAGAGAAGAATGTCTCAATTAAATTTAGCTCTGGTGTAATTACATCCATTGAACCAAATAGTTCTCATACCCCAACAATTACTGGGACTCTACTTCCAGGATTTGTTGATATTCACTGTCATGGTGGCGGTGGGTACTATTTTTCTGCGCTAAACCCCGAGCATATTTCTACCGTCATTCAAACTCATGAAGCACATGGCACAACGTCGATGCTTGCAAGTTTAGTTTCTGAACCTATCGAGAGCTTGCTGACTCAGATACAAACCCTTCGACCCTTTATTAATCAAGGCTCCATTAAAGGGATTCACTTGGAAGGTCCCTACCTTGCGCCTTCCCACTGCGGAGCTCACGATCCAGCTTTGCTTAAGGCGCCAACAATCCCTGAGTTGGAAAAACTCATTGAAGCTTCAGATGCAAATATCCGAATGGTAACGATCGCTCCTGAGTTACATGGCGCAATTGCGGCCATCGAATTCTTAGTTAAACAAGGCGTAATTGTTGCCCTCGGCCATACTGGCGCCGATGCAATAACTACGCGTGCAGCAATTGCTGCGGGTGCAACAATTATCACTCACTTCAATAATGGAATGCCTAAGTTAGATACCGGAGAGAATATTTCATCAGTCTCCCTTAATGACTCCAGTGTTGCACTAGAGCTCATTCTTGATGGTGTCCACCTCAATGAAAGTAGTACCCAAAGGATCCTTGATGCTGCGCCTAGACGATTCATCGCTGTTACCGATGCGATGTCAGCGGCCGGTGTTGCTGATGGTGCTTATAAGATAGGAAATCTTGAGGTTCTTGTCGGCAATGGCGTTGCGCGCTTAACATCTAATAACGCTTTGGCCGGGAGCACGTTGACGATGGATCGGGCTTTTCTTAATTTAGTTAATAACTTTGGGGTTTCGATAATCGATGCGAGTTTTGCAACGTCAACGTTACCCGCAGAAAGAATTGGGCTAAGAGATGTCGGCAGTATTGAAGTCGGCAAAATAGCTGATTTTGTTGAGCTAACCCCTGCTGGCAAAATTACACTTATTAGTTAGTTACACATTTAGAGTTCTTGGGTAGAGTATTGACTGTGCCTAAACCCGTAATAGTTTCAATTCGCGGATTGTCCAAATCATTTGGTGAAGTCCGCGCTGTCTCTGGGGTTGATTTAGATATCTTTGAAGGAGAATTCATAACTTTGCTAGGACCATCGGGCTCTGGTAAAACAACTGTCCTTAGGATGATTGCTGGCTTTGAAAAACCTGATGCGGGAACAATTCTCTTGAGCGGCAAAGACGTCTCACAACTTCCCCCTTATGATCGCGACGTTAATACGGTTTTCCAGGATTATGCGTTGTTTCCGCATATGGATGTCATTTCAAATATTGAGTACG
>JBAXFS010000059.1:0-7773 GCA_037139795.1 Actinomycetes bacterium | reverse complement strand
CAGAGCTTGCTATTGCAGCTGGATTACCTGCGGGCGTATTTAACGTAGTTCCAGGCCTAGGTGCAGAGGCTGGACAAGCACTTGCTCGTCACATGGATGTCGCAAAAATTGCCTTTACCGGTAGTGGAGCCATTGGGCGCAAAATGATGCAGTACGCCGCTGAATCAAATATGAAACAAGTATCTCTTGAATTGGGTGGCAAGAGTCCACAAGTTATCCTCAATGATTGTTCTGACTTAGCTACTGCCGCTTCAACTATTGGCTGGGCAATTTATTACAACGCAGGTCAAACCTGTAATGCCGGCTCCCGCATCATCGTTGAAAAGGGCGTTAAAGATGAACTATTTGCCCACCTCCATACATTCTTAGAGAGTTTCAAAGTTGGAAATCAATTTGATCCTTCAACGCAGATGGCCGGTTTGGTTTCAACTCTTCAGCGCGACCGAGTAAATTCATACTTAGATCTCATCGGCCAGGATGGAGAAAAAATTATCTTCGGTGGAGAAAAAACCGCTGGTGAAGATTTGTTAATCAAGCCAACTCTGATTGACAACGTGAAACCAGATTCACGTCTGGCGCAAGAAGAGATTTTTGGTCCAGTACTAGTTTCAATCGATGCTAAAGATGAGGCAGATGCATTACGACTTGCTAATGCGACCGAGTATGGACTGGCAGCTTCGGTATGGACTAGCGACATCGCCCGGGCTCATAAATTTGCCCGTAAATTACGTGCTGGAACTGTGTGGATTAATACATTCGATATGTTGGATGTTATTACTCCCTTTGGTGGCTTTGGTGCATCTGGAAGTGGGCGTGATAAGTCTTTACACGCCTTAGATGCATACAGCGCGCTGAAAACAACGTGGGTAGATCTTAACTAATTCAGTCCAATCGATAAAAGGGGAAATCACGTGAAGATGAAGGCGGCAGTACTAGATGGAGTTGGTTCTAAATTTGAAGTTCGCGAACTAGATTTAGCGCCTCCAAAATCGGGAGAGCTTCTCGTTAAAATTGCGGCCAGTGGTCTTTGTGCAAGTGATCTAAACGCCGTCGATGGAAAGCGCAAACTTGTTCCCTTTCCTGCAGTCATCGGTCACGAAGCCGCTGGTGTCATTGTTGAAACCGGCGCTGACACGATTGGGTATGCAGTTGGCGATCACGTGATTATGTCGATAGTTCCCAACTGTGGAACATGTGACTACTGCGAATCTGGACGCCCCAACTACTGTTCAACTGCAGGAAATGCGATGTCGGTTGGTGGATTATTCGACGGCACTAGCCGCTTAAGCCACAATGGTCAGAAAATAAATCACTTCTTAACTGTTGCATCCTTTGCTGAATATGTTGTTGTGCCAGCATCTGGCGCAGTCGTGATTCCAAATGAAATGCCCTTAGATCGGGCCGCCCTCATTAGTTGCGCGGTGTTAACTGGTTACGGCGCAGTGATGAACACGGCCAAGGTAAAGGCCGGCTCGCGCGTTGCAGTTTTTGGCTGTGGCGGTGTCGGCCTCAATATCGTTCAAGGCGCAAGGATGGCAGGGGCGACTACGATTATCGCCATTGATATCAGTGACGAAAAGCTTGTGATCGCGCGCAAAGTTGGTGCAACGCACACAATTAACGCCTCGATCGCGGATCCAGTCGCTGAAGTAAAGAAAATATGTGGGGGCGTTGATTACGCTTTTGAGGCCCTAGGGCGAGAATCGACAATTCAGCAGGCCTGGGGAACTGTCGATGTCGACGGTGGGTTGATTTTGGTGGGACTCCTAAAGAACGGCGCCACATTAACCCTAGATGCAGGCCCTTTTGTGAACGAGCAATGGATTAAGGGCTGCTACTTTGGCTCAGCTAACCTTCGACAAGACGTCCCATCGTTAGTCAAAAGTTACCTAAATGGCGAACTCTTTCTAGACGAACTTATCTCTGAACGGATAGATTTAGAGGGTCTTAATTCTGCTTTTGATCGTTTGAGAGCTGGAGAGGGAGCGCGTAATGTATTGGTCTTTGACTAATTCAACGCCGCGTAAGTACAAAATTCCATATCGCTTGCAATCAACACGTGTATTGCAAATGGTGCGGATGTATGACAAAACACATACCACTTACAAACTAGGAGGAACTGAGTGAAAGTTTCAAAAATCACCAGTGGATCAATTGCTGCAGCACTTGTTGTAGCACTCGCGATTCCTGTATTAAGTACTTCATCAGCATCAGCTGCTACCGATTACGCCAAGATTACTAGCGCCTCACAAGGCGGAGGTATGGCTGCATTAGCGGCTGCATGTAAAAAAGAAGGACAGTTAAACGTCATTGCACTGCCCCTCTATTGGGCAAACTATGGTGACATGATTGCTGGATTCAAGGCTGCATACGGCGTCAAAGTTGATGAAGCCAACCCTGAAGGTTCATCTCAAGAAGAGATTGATGCTGCAGTTACCAACAAGGGCACAAATCGCTCACCTGACGTATTTGATATTGGACTAGCAGTTGCAGTTAAGTATCTAAATACAGCAACTTTTGCCCCTTACAAGGCTAAGAGCTGGGGCTACCTGCAGTTCGCTCAATCAATTGATCCATCTGCGCAGGTTTCACCTAACTACACAGGAACCATGACAATTGGTTATAGCGGAGCGCTTGGAACAATTACAAAGCTCGATGATCTTCTTGATCCAAAATTCAAGGGCAAGATTGCTCTTAACGGAGATCCACTTGGTTCATCTGCTGCAATGAACGGTATCTTCATGATCAATAAGGCTCTCGGCGGAACATTTGACGATGTCACTAAGGGTGTTGCTTTCTTCAAGAAATTAAAGGATGCAGGTAACTTTATTAACGTTAACCCAACAGAGGCAACAATCGCATCTGGCCAGACTCCTGTAGTCATCGATAACGGTTACATCCAGGCCGGCGTCATCAAGCAGATGGCAGCAGCTGGCAAGGTATGGAAGATGTTCACACCTGCCGCAGTTGGCTCTACTTACAACAGCGCAGTTTCAGCATGGGCACCACATCCAGCATGTGCACGTTTGTGGATGGAGTACACGCTCAGTGAAACTGGTGCTGAGATCTGGGCAAAGGGTGGAGCAACTCCTACTCTTTGGATCCAAATGTTAAAGACCGGTCGCGCATCTGCAGCTGGTAAAGCCTCTATTGGCTCAAGCAAGGCTGTTGCAGAAAAGGCAACAGCCGATCAGACTACAAAGGCTCGTGTGTACTTAAAGACTGCATGGCCTGCAGCTGTTGGAACAAGCTAAATCGAGTCCAAGTAATTGACTCAACTTCAATACAAGGGAACCGGTTCCGCCAATGGTGGGACCGGTTCTCGGTATTGGCGCAGCAAGAGCGCATACCTTGGAGTTTTACCTTTTCTACTTTTCAGTGGACTTTTCCTGCTCTATCCAACGTGGAATGTAATCTCTGGTGCCGTAAAAGATAATAATAATAAGTTCAGTACAACTGTTTTAATGGGGGTCTTTAACTCCCCCGTTGCCCGTCATGCCTTTGCTAACTCGTTGGAAATCTCAGCTAGAACGGCAATAGTTGGCGCGATACTTGGTGGCCTCTTTGCCTGGGCGATAGTTACTGGAAAGCCTGGTGGTGTTTTTTACAAAATCTCTGTCGCCTTAAGTAGCGTCTTGGCTCAATTTGGTGGCGTGATGCTTACCTTTGCTTTCCTGGCGACTTTCGGCTTTAACGGTTTAGTTTCTACATTGGCCCTAAAGTTTTTACCTAATACTTTTCTCGCCGATTCAACGTGGCTCTATGGAATGACGGGATTAAGTGTTCTGTACACGTTTTTCCAGATTCCACTTATGGTCTTGGTCTTTTTACCAACTCTAGAAAATTTAAAACCACAGTGGCGCGAAGCATCTGATGCCCTCGGTGGAAGGGCTTACGAATACTGGCTTCGAATCGGAATACCTATTCTTACTCCATCTTTTGCCGGAGCCGCCCTTTTACTTTTCGTTAACTCCTTTTCGGCATATGCAACAGCCAATACATTAATAAATTTGTCAGACTTTTTGACTCCGCTTGAAATCGCAACGGCGCTAACGAGTGAGACCGGCGGCTCTAACCCTGCAGAGGCTAAATCCCTATCTCTGTATATGGTTGTAGTTGTTGTAATAGTTATGGGGCTTTACGCCATGCTTCGCCGCAAGGTGAGTAAGTGGGAGCAAAAGCGATGAAACAATCTCTAGGAGTGCGCTTGTGGCGCTGGACGATTATTTTTGTAGTCGCCCTTTATCTTCTAGTTCCACTTTATGCGATGTTTGATTTCTCAACAAAGCCCTTTGGTTTTGCCGATAAAGGCAGGACTTTTCGAGCCTGGACGATGATCGCATCTCAGCCGGATTTAATTCCAGCGATTTCTCGCTCTCTCATCACTGCCGCCATCGTCATGGCTCTTATTTTATTTCTCATCGTCCCAACAGCGATTTGGGTACACCTAAAGCTACCTGCTTTGCGCAGACCTTTTGAACTTTTATGCCTTTTGCCACTTGCCATTCCTGCCATCGTTATTGTTGTTGGAATCGCACCTTTGTACCGGTGGATTTCAATTAATCTAAGTGAGTCTCCAATCACTTTGGCAGGCGTGTACTCAATGTTGATTTTGCCCTATACGTATCGTTCACTCTCTGCAGCTTTGGATGCAGTCGATATTCACACTTTAGCTGAGGCAGCAACAACATTAGGTGCCACCATCACTCGTGTGATCTTTGGAATTATTATGCCAACGATAAAGACTGGAATCGTGAATGGCTCTTTCATAGCTATTGCACTTGTCTTAGGTGAGTACACAATCTCTAACATTCTCAACTTCAAGACATTCCAGGTGGTCATTGCGCAAATTGGTCGTACTAATGGAAATGTTGCAGTAGCTGTCTCTCTCGCCTCTTTACTCTTTGTTATTTTCTTGCTTCTCATCATCCCTACCAAAAAACGCCAAGGCGCAGTCCTTGACGTTGACATCGCCTAAGAGATAAGGACTCATACGTTGAGCTCATCAGCCTATGTACAGTTAGTTGATCTTGCTAAGTACTTTGGCAAAGTCAAAGCCCTCGATGGCTTAAGCCTAGATATCGCCGAAGGCGAGCTTGTGGCATTACTTGGTCCATCTGGTTGCGGAAAGACTACGGCCCTTCGTTCACTAGCTGGTCTGCAAGAACTCGATCGCGGTCAGATGATTGTTGACGGCAAAGATGTCACTTTCCAAAATGCTAACAAGCGTGGCATGGGCATGGTCTTTCAGGCTTACTCTCTATTTCCGCATATGACTGCACGTGAAAACGTTGAATACGGTTTAAAGCTTCGCGCTCATAAGACTTCTGGGGATAAACGCAAGGCGCGCTCGGCCGAGTTGTTAGAGCTCGTTGGCCTATCAACACACGCCAATCATTATCCGTATCAGCTATCAGGTGGACAACAGCAGCGCGTCGCCCTCGCCCGCGCTCTTGCGATCTCTCCAAAAGTCTTACTTCTGGATGAGCCACTATCGGCCCTTGATGCCAAGGTGCGCACGCAGCTACGTGAAGAGATTCGACGAATTCAGTTGGAGCTTGGCACAACAACATTATTCGTAACCCATGATCAAGAAGAGGCTTTAAGTATTGCTGATCGCGTTGGTGTCATGCGCAATGGCCAGTTAGAGCAAATTGCAGCACCTGCTGAACTCTATGACCGTCCAAACACCGCCTTCGTTGCCGAGTTCGTTGGCCTCACTAATCCCATTGCAGGAAAAGTCTCAGGTGGAAGTATTGAGATTCTTGGTGGGGTTGTTAAAACTTTACCTGGCTCTATTACATCCGGTTCTGGCATCGCTTTAGTGCGTCCAGAGAGCATTGATGTCGTTGCTAGCAAGGCAGGAAATGCCACAGTATTTTCAGCCAGCTTCTTAGGTGCATCCTGTCGCCTAAGTATTTCATTAGCCGATGGCACGCGTGTCACTGCACAGCTTCCAAGCCCAGATGCAATTGGTCTTGGAGCCGGGGCTCCGGTAAAAGTCTCTCTTTTGGATTTGCCAGTCTTTGTGAAGGCTGCGGGATGAGTTTTGGCACAATAACCAAACTTGAAACTTTTACCGATGAGTTTGTTTGCTTTGTAAAAATTACGACTTCCGATGGACATATCGGTTGGGGTCAGACTTCTAACTATCATGCCGATATCACGGCGCAAGTCTTTCACCGCCAAGTTGCCCCTTGGGTTTTAGGTAAAGCCGCGGACGACATTGGCGCATTAGTTACTTTAGTTGAAGCTCGTGAACATAAATTTCCCGGAAGTTACCGCGCCCGCGCAAACGCTGGTTTAGATACAGCGCTGTGGGACCTGCGTGGAAAAGTGGAAGGAAAACCCGTCGTAGAGCTTTTGGGTGGAAGCCCCAAAAAACTTAGAACATACGCATCCTCCATGCGCCGCGACATATCCCCTGCAGATGAAGCTGAGCGATTGGTCAAACTGCGTGATGAGTTTGGTTTTGATGCATTCAAGTGGCGGGTTGGTGCCGAGTGTGGCAACGATGTCGATGAATGGCCAGGGCGCACTGAAGAAGTCGTACCGGTTGTCGCAAAGGCCCTTGGTGAAAATATTTCAAAGCTTGTCGATGGCAATAGCGGATTTTCGCCCAAGCGCGCCATTGAAGTCGGTCATTTGCTTGAAGCTAATGGAATTTCACATTTTGAAGAGCCTTGCAAATATTGGGAGTTAGAAGAGACAAAACAAGTAACGGATGCGCTCTCCATTGATGTTACAGGTGGCGAACAGGATTGGGATTTGGTTACATGGCAGCGCATGATTGATTTGCGCGCAGTAGATGTACTACAACCCGACATCATGTACATGGGTGGGATTTGGCGCACACTTAAAGTCGTTGAAATGGCTAAGAAAGCTGGGCTTCCGATCACACCTCATAGTGCAAACCTTTCGCTGGTAACAATTTGTACTATGCATTTACTTGGCGCAATTCCTAATGCCGGAAAATATTTAGAGTTCTCTATTGAAGGTTTTGAGTATTATCCATGGCAAAGAGATTTATTCCTTGGGAATCCTTTTGCTATTGAGGGTGGAAAGATACAAATTCCGTCGGCCCCTGGTTGGGGAGTCGAAATTAATCCAGTCTGGCTAGCAAAAGCAACGCGGCAAGTGTCAACTCTCTAATCCCCTTTTAAGTGCATTTCAAATTAGCATTTTGAAGTAATTTCACATAGATTCATCGCATGACAACGGAGTCAGCTTTCCAAACTGCGCGCGCGCAATTGCGCACTGCGGTAGATCAATTAGGCCTTTCAGAAAATGACTGGCAAACACTTTCAACACCACGGCGAATTTTAGAAGTAGCCGTTCCCTTGCGACGAGATAACGATAAAGTCGAAATGTATAAGGGATACCGAGTCCAATACTCAACAACACGTGGGCCTTCAAAAGGTGGCGTTCGTTTTCACCCACAGGTAGATCTCGAAGAGACAATCGCCCTTGCCATGTTAATGACTTGGAAATGCGCGTTGACTAATCTGCCATTCGGAGGAGCCAAAGGTGGCATCGCAGTTGATGTTGCGACGTTATCTGATCGCGAGAATGAGCGTTTAACCCGTCGATATACATCAGAGATTTTGCCCATTATTGGACCGGAGCGCGATATCCCAGCCCCTGATGTCGGAACCGATGAGCGCAACATGGCGTGGATGATGGATACATACTCAGTTAACGCAGGTTTCTCAGTTCCGGGAGTTGTTACCGGCAAGCCAATTGTTCTCGGCGGATCCCTTGGTCGTAACTCTG
>JBAXFS010000058.1:0-8132 GCA_037139795.1 Actinomycetes bacterium | reverse complement strand
TTTTGAAACTTTGCGTTGGTTTGAACTTCCGCAAGAATCACTCGACGAGAAGAAATTACTGTCGGATTAACTAATTTTTGCTGATTTAAATATCTTCCTCTACCCAAATACCGCCGCTTTTCCACTGAATTTTTGGATTCTTTTGGCGTTCTGCGCTTCTTGCTTCCAGAGTTTTATCAGCGAACACCTTTCCGGCTGTCTTTCCAAAGGCCTCGTGGCTATCGTGCTGAACCATCACGATGTAGGCATTGTCTTCTCCATACCACCCTGACATGACTTTAACTTCGGCCCCTGATGCTGCCCTTACATCTTTTACCAATTCTGTTAGGCGTGCACGAGCATCTGCATCTGTTGTCTTCTCATATGCATCGGCTTTCCATATTTCCCATACTTTTGCCATTTTCTCTCCTTTGTCTATTCCCCACCCCTGATAGGAGGCGAGGTGACAACGTAGTTCGCTGATAGAACCATGTCAAGGATTTTTCACATTGCACTTCTATTCAGGGAAGTGGCAGGCGACCTGAGTAGAACCAATGTGAAGCAGTTCTGGTGGATTACTTGCACAGATATCTTGGGCCTTCCAGCATCTTGTTCTAAATCGACAACCAGATGGCGGATTAATTGGGTTTGGAACATCTCCAGTTAATCTAATTCTCTCGCGAGAGCCAATCGCATCTGGGTCAACTTCTGGAACTGCAGAGAGCAAAGCCTTTGTATATGGGTGCTTTGGATTGCTATATAAGGTATCGCGATCTGCAATTTCAACAATATTACCGAGATACATAACGGCAACGCGTTGTGCAAAGTGACGAACAACTGCAAGATCATGAGCAATAAAAACAAATGCAATATCAAACTGCTTTTGCAAATCCTTCAACAAGTTAATTACTTGAGCTTGAATTGAAACGTCGAGAGCTGAAACTGGTTCATCTGCCACAATCAACTTCGGCCTCAACGCTAAAGCGCGGGCGATACCAATGCGTTGGCGCTGACCTCCAGAGAACTCATGGGGATAACGGTTGTAGTGTTCTGGATTTAATCCCACAATTTCTAACAACTCTTGGACTCGCTTTTTGGCTCCGCCTTCTGGGGTTACTCCACCAATTCGAAACGGTGATGCCACGATTGTTCCAACAGTGTGCCGCGGATTTAGCGATGCATAGGGATCCTGGAAAATAATTTGTAGATCCGCGCGAATTGGGCGCATCTCTGCATTTGATAAGTGCGTGATGTCGCGCCCTTCGAACGTGATTGTGCCAGCGGTTGGTTCCAATAACCTCGTAATTAGACGACCAGTTGTTGATTTGCCACAGCCAGATTCGCCGACCAAGGCAATTGCTTCACCTTTTTCGACTTCAAATGTGAGCCCATCGACTGCTTGAACTACATCGCGCTTACCAAATAGCGAGTGCTTGTTTCCGGGGAAATGTTTAGTTAACCCTTCAACTTTTAGGATGCTGTTCATAAGTTTGGTGCCACCTGACTTCTAAATATTTCCTCGCGAGCTGCTGTATCTAAATGGCAGCGAACAAGATGATGGGCGCCTGAAGTGACAGGAAGCAAACCTGGGATGGACGACGAGCAGGCTTCACCTACTTTAGAAACATAACTGCACCGAGGATGAAATGCGCAACCTCCAGGCACGGAAATTAGTGATGGTGGAGTCCCGGGAATAGCAGCCAAACTCTTATTTGGATCCCCAGTGAGCCTTGGAATCGAGGTCAATAGGCCCCAACCATATGGATGTTGCGGCTTTTGAAGCACATCTCGCACAGTTCCATATTCGATTGCTTTGCCGGCATACATCAACAAAATATCATCGGCAGTTTCGGAAACCACACCCAAGTCATGAGTGATCAGAATGATTGCAGTGTTGAACTCCTTCTGCAGATCGCGCAACAAATCGATAATTTGTGCTTGAACAGTTACATCTAGTGCCGTAGTTGGCTCATCGGCGATTAATAAGGATGGATTGCACGACAATGCCATAGCGATCATCGCCCTCTGGCGCATTCCACCAGAGAATTGGTGCGGATAATCATCGACCCTTTTTTGAGGCTCTGGAATTCCAACTCGATCTAACATCTCAATGGCCCGCTTTTTCGCCTCCGCCTTTGAGATCTTATTGTGAACAAGATATGCCTCTGCAATTTGATTTCCAACTGTGTAATACGGATGCAACGCAGCTAAAGCATCTTGAAAAATCATAGACATTAACTTGCCTCGCAATAAGCGAACTTCCGTCTCTGGAATTGCATTTATATCTTGACCATCAATAAGTATTTGACCGCTGACTTCAGCGCTACTTCCTTTGTGGAGACCTAGAATTGCAAGGCTAGTAACAGACTTGCCCGAGCCGGATTCTCCAACAATGCCTAGAGTCTTTCCCTTTTCCAGAGAAAATGACATGTCGTCCACTGCTCTGACAACGCCATCTTCTGTCGGAAAGCTGACGGAGAGATTCTTAACTTCTAGAAAACTGCTCATTGGATTCGAACCTTTGGATCTAGTACGGCATAGAGTAAATCCACAAAAATATTTGCAATAATAATAAAGAATGCCGAAAAAATAACGGTACCCGTAATTACCGGAAGATCTAAGTTGGAAACTGCATCGGTCGAAAGTTTGCCCAGTCCAGGAATATTAAATACATACTCAGTAATTACTGCCCCACCCAATAAGCCGCCTAAATCCAAACCAAAAACGGTAACTATGGGCGTAATTGCTCCACGAAGAACGTGTTTTAGGTTGATTGTTCTATTGCTCAACCCCTTGGCGCGCGCAGTGCGTACGTAGTCCTCACCCATGATTTCAATCATTCCGGCACGCGTTAAACGCGAGTAAATCGCCGATAAGAGAAAAGCCAAAGTAATCCAGGGCAGCGCCATCTGCTTCATCCAATCAAGTGGATATTGAAATGGCGATGAATAGCCGGGCGCCGGTAGCCAGTCTAATTTATTAACAAAAATGAATTGCAAAACCAATCCAACAAAGTAGATCTGAAGTGATGCTGCGCCTAAAGCAACGCCTTGAGAAAACTTGTCTACCCATGTTCCCCTACGAAGCGCGGATACGATTCCGCTCGAGAGGCCAATTAACAGCCACAAGATTGAAGCGCCAAATGCAATTGAAGCAGTTGCCGGCAACCTATCTTTCAAAAGAGAAGTTACTGGTTGGTCGGTTTGGAAGGAGTATCCCAAGCATGGTGCTGAACAATTCAACTCCGCTGGAGTGCCCTTTAAATATGTTCGACCAACAAAGATGCCTTTTATATATCGACCGTACTGAACTGGAAGTGTCTGATCTAACTCTAAAGTATGACGAATCTTAATAATTTGCTCCGCTGAACAAGTTTTGCCACATGAAAGACGGGCGGGGTCAGCTGGAAGAATATAAAAAATACCGAAAACTATTGCAGAGACAATGCCCATGACAACGACGCCACTAACGATGCGACGCAGCAAGTAATTAAGCATAATTTAATAATCCTTTGTAAATAAGTTTGAAATTGATGAGTGGTGGCAATTTCTTGCCACCACTCATCAATACTATTTTTTACTTCTTAACGAAAGCACCCAACGGGCTGAGAGTGGAGAATCCACCATCGAGCTGTAGGCCGCCTAGTTTTGAACCTGCCATAAATGCAGAGTTCTCGAAGTAAACATTTAGATGTGCTGCCTTGACTTGAACAAGGTTCTGCTCAATATCACCCAAGATCTTCTCTTGGACAGCTGTTGGTGACTTATCTGCTTTGATAAACAGTGCAGTTAAGTCAGGGAAGTTCGCACGGCTGTAGTTTTGTCGTGCATCAGCTGGGGTCATTGTGCGACCGTCAAATAATGCATAAACAATTCCAGATGCCGCTGCCCAGTCATATGACCAAGATGCTTGGACGATGTCTGGCTCGCTTGGAACTCCGCGCTTGCCGACCTGAGAGTAATAGCCGGCTCTTGGGTACTTAGCCATAGTTACAGTAAAGCCAACTGCCTCAAGCTCTTGTTGTAGAGCTGCAGCACGCTGTGGCTCTACACCCTTATCACGATAAGCAAGAACAAGGTTTGTCTTCTTTACTGTTGCCTTGGCTAGGTATGCCTTAGCTTGAGCAACTTGTGCTTCTGGATGCTTAGTAACATCACGGTCGCAAACATTGAATGCACGATATGCACCCTTAACGTTTGCGGGAATTGTTGTTGGAGAAATAGTTCCAACAGCAGTACCGCCAGCAGCAATCAAGATCTGCTTGAAGTCAAATGCACACTGAATCGCCTTACGAACGTTGACATCTTTAACAGTATCGACGTTGATTGTGTAATAACGAGCATATGGTGATGCAATTGGGAAGAAGCGAGACTTGTACTTAGGATCAGTCGAAACCTTTTGTAGGTTTGTAATGATATTAGTATCCATTGACAGTGAAGTTTTTGCCTCGCCTGAATCAGAGATCAAAGTATTTTCAATAACATTCTGATCTGAACCAAACTTAGCTACAAACTTATCTGGGTAGTTCCAACGAATTGGGTCGGTTTTTGGATCCCAATACTGGTTACGCACCAAAGTAATTTGCTTGCCACGATCGTAGGACGCAATCTTGTAAGGACCTGTTGAAACTGGATGTAGGTCGTAGTTTTGCTTTGTGTCCTTGTCGACTGGTACGGGAGAAAATGCACCATAAGTAGTTACATAAGCGAAATATGGAACTTTGTTGGCTAACTTAAATGTAATGGTTGAACCATCAGCCGAGCAGATAACACTCGCAAGATCTTTGGTTGGAGTCGAGTATGGACCTTTATATCCATTGTCATTAGCTAGTAGATCCTGTGCATACGTTGGTCCACCATCAAGTGTTCCATCTTCGTATGAACGTCCGACGCCGTACTTGATGTCAAAACAAGTTACGAGCGAGCCATCTTCATAGCGAATGCCAGAGCGCAACTTGAATACCCAAGTCTGTCCGCCATCTTTAGTTGTACCAAGATCTGCAGCTAAATCAGGAACTAACTCTGATACACCTTTTACTGTACGAACCGAAGTAAGCGTACGAACAAATAGGCGATAGAAATCAAGAGTTCCACCGACGTAGTTACGCGCTGGGTCAAGGTGCTCAAAATCACCTTGGTTAATAATTGTGACTGTTCCACCTTTAACTGCGCCTGCTTGAGCCGGTACTGGACCGTTCCATGATGCAGGAGTTGCAGCAGAAGCTGGAGCAATAGATGTAACGGCAGCAGTACTAAGTGCAAGCACTCCAACTGCAGCAATCACTTTGCTCTTTAGTTTCATTTGAACCCTTCCTAATAGGTATTGCAATGTAACCCGATAGTCATATGTTCTATCGGGAACTCCGTGGGTCGAGGGCATCTCGAATACTGTCACCAAACAAGCTAAATGACAGAACCAATAAAAATAGAGCAAAACCTGGGATAAAGGTAAACATTGGATCAACTGAATAAAATGGAACGGAAGCCAAAAGCATTGCGCCCCAGTCTGACGTTGGATCTATAACGCCTGCGCCCAAGAAAGTTAATGCCGCTTCAGCCGTAATATAAGTTGGAATATTCAGGGCGACAGTTACCAAGATTGGCGCCCAAAGGTTAGGTAGAATTTCGCGGAAAATTAAGTGCAATCGTGATGCACCTAATGCGCGTGCAGCCTCAATAAATTCGCGCTCTCGCAGCGAAATAACTTGGCCGCGCACAATTCTTCCGATATATGGCCAACCAAACATCGCTAAAATGATAATCATTACAGTGATGCGCGTTCCATTTCCTTGTGGCAAACCCCAACCTTGAAATACGCTTTCAAGAACTGGCATTACTGCTAAGGCAAATAAAATTGATGGAAATGACAAAACAATCTCCATAGTTCTTGAAAGAACTAGATCGGTTTTTCCACCAAAAAAGCCGGAGACCAGCCCAATCACAACGCCTAAAATTGTGGCGAGCGCTGTCGACGATAATGCAATTATTAGTGAGGTCCGAGCCCCAAAGACAAAGCGCAAGAAAATATCGCGCCCTGTACGTGGCTCAACGCCAAACCAGTGAGTTCCTGAAACCCCACCCAATCTTCCAAGTGGCTGCGTGCCAAACTCTTGGTTTAGGGCATCCGTATGAAAGGCATCTGGAGTTGTATGAATAATCCACGTAAAGATTGGGGCAAGAATGGCCAGCAGAATAAAAAATAGAATCACTCCGCCTGAAACCTTGGCGGTTCTGTCCTTCTTAATACGCTCCCAGGCCATACGAGTGGGTGAGCGCCCTTCAACCCGTTCAGCAACAACAGGGGCGAGCTGGTTCATCACTGCTTCGTGCCCCCTCATAACCGACTGTAAGAGTTGAACAATAGCGAAACCCGAAGAAATTCACCACATAACTGCAGCTCATCAGGGCTTTATTGAGGGTGTAGTACAACAAAAAGTTATTGACGCACCAACTTTCGCCCATACAAATAATCACTCTCAGGTTAATGTGTGCCCATGAATCGTACGACCACGCATCGTGGCATCGTCTATGCAAAAAAAGGCGCAGCGGCAGCATCTCAGCCCCTCGCAGTTTCAGCAGCTCTAAAAATTTTAGATGCCGGTGGCTCTTTCATCGATGCGGGAATTGCATTATCAGCAGTAATTTCAGTCGTAGAGCCAGGAGCTTCAGGACTTGGTGGAGACGTTTTTCTTGTGACTCATCATGCAGAAACAAAAGAAAATCTGGCATTCAATGGTTCTGGTGAAGCACCACATGATGCCAACCGTGATGCCTTTGATAATGAAATTCCGCTGCATGGTTATAAAGCTTCAACCGTTCCGGGGGTTGTCTCTGGTTGGTTTGCAGCACATGAGCGGTATGGACGATTGCCAATGGAGCAAATTCTTGCGCCGGCAATCGATTACGCCGAAAATGGTTTCCCTGCCAACGAAGGTTTCATTGCGCGCCTTAAATGGCACTTGCAATCTTTCCCGGAGACAAAATTATTCGAAACCCTAGGCCTCTCCCCCGAACTTAAACTCGGTGAGTTAGTTACAAACAAAGATATGGCTTGGCTACTAAAAGAGATCGTAAAAGGCGGGCGCGAGGCTTTCTATAGTGGCGCAATTGCGACAAAAATAATCAGCGGTACAAATGGTTGGTTTAACGCAACCGATCTGAACTCTCATACCACTCGCGTATCGGCACCGTTATCCATTAACTACCGAAGTTTCATGGTCCATGGAAATCCACCGCCTACGCAGGGCATGATATTGATGGAGCAGTTACTCATTGCCAATACTTTCGACAAATCAACAATGAGCCAAGCGGACTGGCTTCATATGCAGGTAGAAGCAAAAAAGATTGCTTTCACCGATCGAAATTCAATTATCTCTGACCCGGAAGTAATACCAGTTGATGTTGATTCCATTCTCAACCCCACTCACATTGCATCCCGTGCAGCCGGTATTGATATGGACCAGGCAGATAATAAGAATGTAAGTCCCTCCGAAGGAAGCGACACCACCTACTTTTTAGTCGCCGACGGTGATGGAAATGCAGTCTCGTGGATTCAATCTGTATTCCATGGATTTGGCGCATCTTGGGTTGTGCCGGGAACTGGAATGATCCTCAACAATCGTCTAACTGGATTTAACCTCGACCCGTCATCACCCAACTACATCGCTCCAGGTAAACGCCCAGCCCATACGCTTCAAGCTTTTACGGTAACCAATCCAGATGGATCGCTTAAATATGTCGGTGGCACTCCGGGTGCAAATGTTCAAGTCCAAACTAATTTCCAATTAGTCACTGGATTAATTGATGAAGGCATGTCAGTACAAGAAGTCGCAGAGGCGCCTCGCTGGATGCACCTTTCAGATCCTTCGACATCTGCAGTCAATGAAGAAGTAAAAGGCGTGCTCTCTATCGAATCTAGATTTGATGAAGATGTAATCGCAGATCTCAAAGCCCGAGGCCACGATGTAGTAGTGCTTCCAGAATACGGACACGCCTCATCCGTTCAAGTACTTGAGGTACTGCCCGGAGGTACTTTTGCGATTGGCTCTGACCCGCGTTCAGAGGGTCACGCCGCCGGTATTTGAAAGAGCTATAAGCCCGAGCGAATCTGTTCGGCATGGTCCAAGGGATGTCTAATATAAGTTTCAAGCCAAG
>JBAXFS010000057.1:0-8243 GCA_037139795.1 Actinomycetes bacterium | reverse complement strand
GAACTCTTATTTGCTCTAGGTGAAGATCCAGATCGCGAGGGTTTAGTAGAAACTCCAGCCCGTGTTGCACGTGCAATGAAAGAGAATTTTGGTGGGCTTTGGCAGTCACCGGAAGATGTATTAACAACTACTTTTGATATCGGACATGAAGAGTTAGTCATTGTTCGAGACATAGAAGTATTTTCACACTGCGAACACCACTTAACGCCTTTTCATGGGGTTGCACACATTGGATATATTCCAAGCGGGAAAATTACTGGTCTTTCTAAGTTGGCGCGCCTAGTTGATGTCTATGCAAAACGTCCTCAAGTGCAAGAGCGTCTAACGACACAGATTGCCGATGCTTTAGTTGAAATTCTTAATCCACTTGGTGTCATTGTCATTATCGACTGCGAACATTTATGTATGTCGATGCGCGGAGTAAAGAAATCACAGGCGCGAACAACCACTAGTGCCGTTCGAGGCGTTTTACTAAATGCCGCCACACGCGCAGAAGCAATCAGCCTTATTACACATCGGTAAAAACCATGTTAGTTATGGGTATTCTCAACATCACGCCAGATTCTTTTGCCGACGGCGGACGCTATAACACTCTCGAAGGTGCAATTCGACATGCACGCGAGATGATTGCTGAGGGCGTGGATATCATCGACATAGGTGGTGAATCAACACGTCCGGGAGCCGAACGCGTGAGTGAAAGCGAAGAGCTTTCACGAGTAATTCCAGTTATAACTGCACTCGCCAACGACGGTGTAAAAATCAGTATTGACACCATGCGGGCAAGCACCGCACAAGTGGCGATCGAGTCGGGTGCTCACATCATTAATGATGTGAGTGGTGGTTTATCTGATCCGGAGATGCTGGTAACGGCTGCCCAACTTAAAACGCCATATATCGCCATGCATTGGCGAGGACAATCTAAAGATATGAACCGAATGGCCGTCTATAAGGATGTTGTGCGTGATGTTATCTCCGAACTTCAGGAGAGAATCGATGCCGCACTTGATGCCGGAATTGTTAAAGAGAATTTAATAATCGATCCAGGTATTGGCTTTGCTAAGGATGCCGACCACAACTGGGCAATCATTGATCACGTGGGGGAGTTTGTAGCCCTTGGTTATCCAGTATTAATCGGTGGATCACGCAAACGCTTCTTAGGTGGTAACACACCCGATGAGCGTGAAGAGGCAAGCATTGCCCTTACTAAACGCCTCTGCACAACGGGTATTTGGGGAGTTAGAGTGCACTCTGTGAAACCGCATAAAGATGTGTTGCCAATATGAGCGATCAAATTGTACTTAAGGGTATCCATGGCTTTGGATACCACGGAGTGTTTGAACACGAGCGAGCTAACGGACAGGATTTTTTTATCGATTTGATTTTGGCAATTAATTTGAAGGCCGCATCGGTAAGTGATGCCCTCGATGACACTGTTAGTTACGCCGACATCACCGACTTAGTTGTGGTTGAGATTACGACTAATCCTGTGGCGTTAATTGAAAGACTTGCCGGCCGCATCGCCGAAAAAATTCTAAACACTTATATGAAGATAGATTCAGTAACGGTTACAGTACATAAGCCTCAAGCGCCGGTATCTGCAAAAGTTCAAGATATTGCGGTGCAGATTACTCGCTCGCGATGAGGGCGGTAGTGGCACTCGGCGCCAACGTTGGAAACCCAACTGAGAATTTAGATATTGCACTTGCACTTTTGCGGGAAGCAACGCAAGTAATTGCCGTCTCTTCGTATTACACAACTGCACCTATTGGCGGTCCGGTCCAACCCGATTATGTAAACGCCGTCGCCATAATTGAAAGCGAACTTCCAGCCATAGATTTGCTCGCACTTTTACATGGAATCGAAAAGAGCATGGGGCGCGAACGCCTTGTTCATTGGGGACCACGAACTATAGATTTAGATTTGATTCAATATGGCGCACTGCTGAGTAAGAGTGCCGAGTTAGAACTGCCTCATCCCCGCGCCCACGAGCGCCGATTTGTTTTAGAGCCCTGGTTTGAGATTGACCCGGATGCAGTTCTGCTTACACATGGCCGAATAGATCAACTTTTGGCGCAATTGCCCACTAGCCCGTAAACTTTCAACTACCTCGCCCGGTACCTGAAAGGACTGGAGCCACATGAGCGTATTAGTGCCAACGATGGGCGCCCTTCACAAGGGCCACCAAGCGCTGATTAAGCGTGCGCGCACCTTGAGCAAAGAGGTTGTAGTTAGTATTTTTATTAATCCACTGCAGTTTGAAAACGCTGAAGACATTGCAAAATATCCTCGCAGCCCTGAACATGATATTCAAATCGCCACTATTGCCGGTGCAACAGAAATCTGGATGCCGGACTTCGACGAAATTTATCCAGGAGAGATTACTAAGTTAAAAGCATCTCCCATTGGCGAACTCTATGAAGGTGCTTCGCGTCCAGGTCACTTCGATGGCGTAGTTACCGTTATTAGTAGGCTGTTTGAAATCGTTAAACCTGAAGCTGCAGTCTTTGGTGAAAAGGATTTTCAACAGCTACAGATTATTCGCGCGATGAAAAATAACGTCGAAATTATTGGGGTTCCGACGGTTCGTGAATTCGATGGCCTTGCATTTTCCTCTCGTAATATCCGCTTAAGCGAAGCGGGTCGAGTTAGTGCAAATGTGATTTACCGTGCAATGGCTGCAGCTCGGTTAGCTCCGACTGTCGCGATTGCTCAGGAGATTATCGATACAACGCTTTCAACGGATGCGGGTTTTAAACGCGATTACGCAGTAATTATTAATGAGGATGATTTCTCAATTGCAACTGACGTTACAAAGAGCAAACGCGCACTCATCGCTGGATGGATTGATGGCGTGCGCCTTATAGATAACATGCGAATGGGTGCCTAATGCTGCTAACAATCGATGTAGGAAATACCAATACCGTCCTTGGAATCTTCGATGGCGATGACTTAGTTCGTTCGTGGAGAGTCAAGACCGATCCACGAAGCACGGCCGATGAACTGTGGTTGCAATACCGCTCACTTGTTGAGGATTACACAGTCAGTGGCTTATCAATCTGTTCAACTGTGCCAGCAACGCTTCGCGAACTGCGGAGCATGATTCGTGATTACTTCGCCGATGTCCGAACAACAATTGTTGAACCAGGAATTAAGACCGGTGTTCCTTTA
Source organism: Actinomycetes bacterium (assembly GCA_037139795.1). GTDB lineage: Bacteria > Actinomycetota > Actinomycetes > Nanopelagicales > Nanopelagicaceae > Planktophila. Next base: position 5,075 of record JBAXFS010000057.1, on the reverse strand, counting down.
TTAGTCGATAATCCTAAGGAAATTGGCGCAGATCGAATCGTAAATACATTGGCTGCGCACACTCTATTTGGTGGTCCAGCGATAGTTGTTGACTTTGGTACGTCAACGAATTTGGATGTTGTTTCTCCCAAGGGAGAGTTCTTAGGTGGCGCCCTTGCCCCAGGTATTGAGATTTCAGTTGATGCACTGGCTGCTCGAGCTGCGCAGTTGCGCAAAGTCGAGCTAGTTAGACCTAAAAATGTCATTGGGAAAAATACTGTTGAGGCGCTTCAGTCGGGCACAATTTTCGGTTTCGCTGGACAGGTCGATGGCTTGGTTGATCGCATCACTGCCGAGTTGGCCGAGACTTATTCAGGCACGCCAAAAGTTATTGCAACGGGCGGTTTAGCTCCGTTGATTATCGGGGTCTCTGAAACAATTACTGATCATGAACCAGATTTAACACTGATTGGGCTTCGCTTAATTCACGAACGAAATGCTTGAACCGTTAGACTCCACCCCATTATGAGCAATGAAACCGCACCCATCGAAGAGGATTTGCCTGAGCAGCTGAGAATTCGACGCGAAAAGCGGGCCGCCCTCATTGAAAGCGGAGTGGAGCCATATCCAGTCGCGGTGCCACGTACTAAGTCATTACTAGAAGTACGTCAGCAACATTCAGGTTTAGAAATCGATGTTGCAACTGGCGCAATTGAAAGTCTTACTGGTCGCATAATTTTCAAGCGCGATACCGGCAAACTCTGTTTTGCAACACTTCGCGAAGGTGATGGCACTGAGCTTCAAGCAATGTTTTCGCTAGATAAAGTCGGTCAAGAATCTATTGACTCTTGGAAATCCGATATTGATTTAGGTGACATTGTTTCGGTCACTGGCGAGATTATTACTTCTAAGCGAGGCGAACTTTCAATTCTGGCCTCTTCATGGAAGTTAGCGTCTAAGTCATTGCGACCTTTGCCTAATGATCACAAGCCGATGTCTGAGGAAACCCGCGTCCGTATGCGTTACGTTGATTTAATTGTTCGACCAGAGGCGCGCGTGAATGCACGGTTGCGCCCAGCAGTTATGAGTTCTTTACGTGACACTTTTGCGAAAGATAATTTCATTGAAGTTGAAACCCCAATGCTGCAAGTTATGCATGGCGGTGCGACTGCCCGACCATTTAAATCTTTTTCAAATGCCTACGATATGGATCTCTACTTACGGATTGCCCCAGAGCTATTTTTAAAGCGTTGCGTTGTTGGCGGCATTGAACGCGTTTTTGAAATAAACCGTAACTTTCGCAATGAAGGCGCGGATTCATCGCACTCACCTGAGTTTGCAATGATCGAGAGTTATCAGGCATATGGCGATTGGAAATCAATCGCCGAGCTGACTCGCAGGCTTGTCCAAAACGCAGCGATGGCAGTAGCCGGTTCCCACATCGTCACACATCACGATGGACGCCAAGCTGATTTAGGCGGCAATTGGCGTGAAATCTCCTTATACGATGCTATTTCCGAGGGCGTTGGACAGAGCGTAACTGCCCTAACTCCAATTGCTGAGCTCAAAACTATTGCAACAAAACTAGGCATAAAGATGGACCCTAAGTGGATTACAGGCAAATTGGCCGAAGAAATCTTCGAGCACGTAGCTAAAGATCAGTTGATTGCACCGACATTCGTTATGGGTTTCCCAGTTGATACTTCGCCGCTTGTACGTGCACACCGCGAACTACCTGGTGTTGCCGAAAAATGGGATTTATATATCGATGGTTTTGAATTAGCAACGGGCTACTCTGAATTAATTGATCCAGTTATTCAGCGCGAGCGTTTAGTTGAACAATCATCTCTTGGTGCCAATGGTGATCTCGAGGCGATGCAAGTTGATGAAGATTTCCTACGCGCGATGGAGTTTGGAATGCCTCCTATGGGTGGAATGGGTATGGGTGTGGATCGTTTACTTATGGCACTTACTGGCCTTGGTATCCGTGAAACAATTTTGTTCCCTCTTGTTAAACCCGAGGCAGATTAATAATGCTCGTTATTCGACCTGCTAAAACTAAAGATGTAAAATCAATCCGCAATCTTGTGGATTCGTATGCCGCCCCTGGCCAAATGCTTTCGAAAGAAACTGTGACACTGTATGAAAGTGTTCAAGAGTTTATCGTTGCTGAAAAAGATGGAGTTCTCGTTGGTTGCGGCGCACTTCATATTCTTTGGGAGGATTTAGCTGAAGTTCGAACCGTCGCAGTGAAAGAGGATTTACATAAGCAGGGAATCGGTCACCAAATTCTGGAGGCAATCATTGCGCGTGCCCGCGAAGTTGGCGTAGAGAAAATTTTCTGTCTCACTTTCCAAACGCAGTTCTTTGGCCGCCACGGTTTTGAAGTTATCGAGGGCACTCCAGTGGATCAATCGGTCTATGCCGAGCTTTTGCGCTCCTACGATGCCGGTATCGCCGAATTCTTGGATTTAGAGTCGGCCAAGCCAAATACCCTGGGAAATACCAGAATGTTGAAGATCCTGGCCTAGATAGTGGGCTAATCGGGGCATAAAAGCCCCACCCCTAGGGTTGTAAGTGTCGAGCCCTATCCACCTCGCGGCCCTGCGCCACTAGGTATTAGGCTTAATGAATCGAATAAGAAGGAGTACGCCAATGTTTGAGCGCTTTACAGACCGAGCCCGTCGTGTGGTTGTGCTGGCCCAAGAAGAGGCCCGCATGCTTAACCACAACTACATCGGTACCGAGCACATTCTGCTTGGGCTCATCCATGAAGGCGAAGGCGTCGCTGCTAAGGCACTTGAATCCCTAGGCATCTCCCTTGAAGGCGTTCGCGCGCAGGTTGAAGAGATCATCGGACAAGGTCAGCAAGCACCAAGTGGCCACATTCCATTTACTCCACGCGCGAAGAAAGTTCTAGAGCTCTCACTTCGTGAAGCGCTGCAACTTGGCCATAACTACATTGGCACCGAACATATTTTGCTTGGCCTTATCCGCGAAGGTGAAGGCGTTGCCGCACAAGTACTTGTAAAACTTGGCGCCGATTTGAATCGCGTACGTCAGCAAGTAATTCAACTGCTCTCGGGTTACCAAGGTAAAGAGGCCGTTGCACAAGGTGGACCTGCAGAGGGCACTCCATCAACATCATTAGTTCTCGATCAATTCGGTCGCAACCTTACTCAAGCCGCCCGTGAAGGAAAGCTAGATCCAGTAATCGGTCGCGAAAACGAAATTGAACGCGTCATGCAAGTTCTATCACGCCGTACTAAAAATAATCCAGTTTTAATTGGTGAGCCAGGCGTTGGTAAAACTGCCGTCGTCGAAGGTCTTGCCCAAGCGATTTATAAGAACGATGTTCCAGAGACTTTAAAAGATAAGCAGCTGTACTCACTTGATTTAGGTGCACTCGTTGCCGGTAGCCGCTACCGTGGAGATTTCGAAGAGCGCTTGAAGAAAGTTCTCAAAGAGATTAAAACTCGCGGCGACATCATTCTCTTCATCGATGAGATTCATACCCTTGTCGGTGCAGGTGCAGCAGAAGGCGCAATCGATGCAGCCAGCATCTTGAAGCCAATGCTTGCCCGCGGTGAGCTACAGACAATTGGTGCTACAACTCTTGATGAGTATCGAAAGCATGTTGAAAAGGATGCAGCCCTTGAGCGCCGCTTCCAACCAATTCAAGTTAAAGAGCCATCAGTTGCACACACAATCGAAATTTTGAAGGGTCTTCGCGACCGCTACGAAACTCATCACCGCGTATCTATTACCGATGGTGCGTTAGCGGCAGCTGCAAACTTGGCCGATCGCTATGTATCTGATCGTTTCTTGCCAGATAAGGCCATTGATTTAATCGATGAAGCGGGCTCACGTCTTCGCATTAAGCGCATGACTGCGCCAGCCGAGCTTCGCGCATTCGATGACAAAATCGCCGATGCCCGCAAGGAGAAAGAGTCGGCCATTGATGGTCAGGACTTTGAAAAGGCCGCATCCCTTCGCGATAAGGAAAAGACTTTAATCGCCGAAAAGCATGAGGCTGAAAAGAATTGGAAAGCCACTGATTTAGATAAGGTTACTGAGGTCGATGAAGAACTCATCGCTCAAGTTCTATCTATCTCAACTGGAATCCCGGTCTTTAAATTAACTGAAGAAGAGACTGCCCGCCTATTGCGCATGGAAGATGAACTTCACAACCGTGTCATCGGACAGGATCAAGCAATCAAGGCACTTTCACAAGCGATTCGCCGTACACGCGCAGGTCTGAAAGATCCACGCCGTCCAGGTGGATCATTTATCTTCGCAGGCCCATCTGGTGTTGGTAAGACTGAACTCTCACGCACTTTGGCATCGTTCTTGTTCGGTGATCAAGATGCGTTGATTCAACTTGATATGTCTGAGTACTCAGAGCGTCACACTGCATCACGTTTATTCGGTGCACCTCCAGGCTATGTCGGTTACGACGAAGGTGGACAGCTCACTGAAAAAGTACGCCGTCGCCCATTCTCAGTCGTTCTCTTTGATGAGATCGAAAAGGCACACCCAGATATCTTTAACTCGCTCCTCCAAGTTCTAGAAGATGGTCGCCTTACTGATTCACAGGGTCGCACCGTTGACTTTAAGAACACTGTCATCATCATGACAACTAACCTCGGTACTCGTGATATTTCAAAGAGCCTTGGTCTTGGTTTTGCTAACAGCGATGATGAGCAGACTAATTACGAGCGCATGAAGGGCAAAGTAAATGACGAACTTAAAACTCATTTCCGCCCTGAGTTCCTTAACCGTATCGATGACGTAATCGTCTTCCACCAGTTGACCAAAGAGCAGATTGTTCAGATCGTTGATCTCATGATCAAAAATCTAGATGACCGCTTGCAGGCAAAGGACATGGGAATCGAATTAACTCCAGCAGCAAAAGATTTACTTGCCGCCCGTGGTTACGATCCACTTCTTGGTGCACGTCCATTGCGTCGAACAATTCAACGTGAAATCGAAGATGCGCTATCAGAGCGCATCTTGTTCGGCGAACTCAAAGCCGGCGAAATCATTGTTGTAGATGCAGAGGGCGAAGGCGCCGATGCAATCTTTACTTTCAAGGG